>NZ_CP015849.1:3478750-3804375 GCF_001654495.1 Streptomyces sp. SAT1 | reverse complement strand
TGCCCGCGCCGAGCGCGAACGCACCGGCCCGCAGCAGCGCCAGGGCCACGTCCGGCGGCAGTCCCTCCATCCGCGCCAGGTGGAGATCGCGGCGGAGCAGCCCGGTGGTGCCGGTGTGCAGCAGTTCCCGCCACCGCGGGCTCGCGACCAGGGCGGCCGGGTCGGGGGCGGCCCGCAGTTGCTCGCCCGCGAGCCGGGCGTCCAGGAACGAGGGCCACACCTCGGCGGCGACCGTCTCGGCGGCCTCGCGCACGGCCGCCGCCCGGCGGGCCGTTGCGGCGGTTCCCGCGGCCGGACCCGCGGCCTCGCCGTCCTCCGTGCCGGGGCTCGTCCCCGTATCGATCAGCGCCTCCACGTAGTCGGCGATGTCGGCGCGGCTGCCCCGTCCGTCCGTGCGCAGGACCGTCGCCGAGGGGAAGACCTCGCGCAGCGCGCCGAGCAGTCCGGTCTCCCGCCGTCCGGCAGCCGGTGCCGCCTCCGCCACCGCGCCCGGCACGGCGGAGTCCGCCTCCCCCGCCTCCCCCGTCTCCTCCGGTTCCCCCGGGCCGGTCGCCGGCCGGCTGCTGCGTACGCCGATGACCAGCCGGAGGCGGCGGCGGCCGGTGCCCGGGTCGGAGCGGCGCGGTCCGGGGAGGGCGGCACCGGGCGGGAGCGCGCCGGGCGGGGGCACGCAGTGCGCGCCGAGCGGGGCGAGGACGCCGTGCACGATCCGGAAGGGCTCGGCGGCCTCGTCGAGTCCGTCCAGCACCACGGTCACCGGGTCCCCCGGCTCGCCGAGGTAGGCGTCGAGCAGGGCCGTCCACCGCTCCACCGGGTCGTCGGCGGGGCCGGGCGCGGGCGGGTCGACGCCCAGGCCCCGCAGCAGTTCCCCGAGGACGTCGGCGGCGGTGCGGCGGCGGGCGAGCACCGCCACGGAGACGGCCTCCTCGGCCGGTACGGTCTCCGGCGGCGCGGAGCCGACGGCGTCCTGGTAGCGCGGGTTGGCGCGGAACAGCGGGTCGCTGAGGGTCACCGCCCGGCCCAGCACCGCCGACTTGCCGCTCCCGGCGGTGCCGGTCAGCAGCAGGACGCCACCCGGCCGGCCGAGGAAGGCGGCCAGCGCGGTGTTCAGGCGCCGCCGCCCGCTGAAGTACCAGCCGGGGTCGTCCGCGTGCGGCCGCCCGCTGGCCCGCGCGAGCCATACGTCGATGTCGGCGGCGGGCGTGGCCACCGGGCGGCGGGCGGGCGCGACCACCTCGCGGGGCGGCCGGTACCCGGGGTTGGGCAGGCAGGGCGAGGGGACGGTCGAGCCGGAGCCGTCGATGACCCGGTGCAGCCGGTGCTTGCGCCGCTCGGGGTCGGAGCCCAGCTCGTTCTCGAACTCGGTCATCAACTGGGTGACGCTCAGCCGCTCGTGGGTGATCTGGGCGCTGGTGCGCAGCCGGTCGAGGACGCGGCGCAGCACCGAGGGGAAGCGCCGTACCTGCACCAGCTGGTCCTGGTCGCAGGTGGCGACGACGTCGAGTTGGGCACCCCGGCGGCGGCGCCCGGCGATCTCCCCGAACAGCGGCAGGAGTTCACCGGCGACGCCCTGGGCGAAGCAGGTGTTGACGATGACGAGGACGTTCTCGGCGTGGGAGTCGAGGGCGGCGGCGACGAGGTCGCTGGTGCGCACGGCCGTGGCGAGCTGCCGCTTCGGGTCCGTCCCGGGCAGTTGCAGGAAGTGGGTGCGGGAGGAGCCCATCCTGCCGTGGCCGGTGATGAAGAGGACCAGGGCCTTGCCGCGGTTCTCGCGCACCCCGGCCTCGTACAGGAAGCGCTCCACGTCGTGGCGTTCGCGCAGTTCGGGCTGGGGGACCTTGTGGAAGGGCTCGGCGGAGTCGGGCGAGCACCACCACTCGTCGAGGACGGCGAGCTGTTCGTCGATGCCCTCGGTGAACTCGGTGTCCCCGTCGTCGTAGTCGCGGACCGCGACCGTCACCAGGACGCGCTCGGGGCTCTGTCCGCGGTCCTCCGGGCCGCTTGCCCGCCCCTGCCCCGGCAGCGCGTCCGGCGATGTGTCACCGCTCCCCGCAAGTGCTCCCGCCCCCCGCTGCATGCTCCCTATTCTTCCCTCATGAGCCAACCGTCGCAGCAGTATCCGGCACCCGAACGGCCCTACCGCCTGCCCGCTCTGTCACCCAACACGACGCAGGACGCGGTGGTCGTCGTCCCCGGCATCATGGGCAGCGAGCTGTACGACGCGGAGCGGGACCGGGTGGTGTGGGGCCTGGCGAACACCGGGTGGCTGGTGCGCGCCTGGACCACGCCCGGGGGGCTGCGGCCGCTGCACCTGACGCCGGACGAGCGCGAGGGGCGGCTCGGCCGCATCCGCGCCCGGCGGCTGCTGACGACGCCAGCCTGGAGTCCCGTGCTGCGCGGGGTGGAGCCGTACACCGATCTGGTCACGGCCGTGATGCGGAGCGTGGCCGCGCCCGAGGCGGTGCTGGAGTTCCCGTACGACTGGCGGCTGCCGGTGGCCGTGAACGCGCGGCTGCTCGCCGCCGCCGCGCGGGCGCACCTCGAACGCTGGCGCGCGCACCCGGCGCACACGCAGGCGCGCAGGCACCGGGTCGACGAGCGCGAGGGACGGCTGGTGTTCGTCGCCCACTCCATGGGCGGACTGCTCGTGCACGCCGCGCTGGGCGACGGGCCGGACGGCGAGGAACTGGCCCGGGACACCCGGGGGGTGTGCACGCTCGGGACGCCGTTCCAGGGGTCGGCCGCCGCCGCGCTGATCCTCAACACGGGCCGGGGCACGCCGGTGCCGCTGCCGCACGGGCGGCTGCGCGACCTCGCGGTGACCCTGCCGGGCCTGCACGACCTGCTGCCGACGTTCCCGTGCCTGGACGAGGGCCTGAACGTACGGCGGCTGACCACCGTGGACATCGCCGACCTGGGCGGGGACAAGGACCTCGCCCAGGAGTCGCTGGCGTTCCACGAGCGGCTGCGCGGCCGGACGCTGCCCGGACACCGGGCGGTGGTCGGCATCAGCCAGCGCACGGTGCAGTCGCTGGCGCTGCGCCAGGGGGTCGTGGAGCCGTACGAGCACAGCTTCCGGCAGCACAGCGACGGCGAGCTGATGCGGGACGCCGACGGCGCGCCGCGCCGCTTCGACGTGGCGGGCGACGGGACGGTGCACCGGGAGTCCGCCGCGCTGAGCCGGGCCACGGTGCCGCTGGCCCTCCAGCACGGGGCGCTGGCCAAGGGGGAGGCGGCGCTGGAGGCGGTCACCGCGTTCCTGGAGGAGGACGAGCACCTGGGTCCCCCGCAGGCCGCCGCGGGTCTGGGGCTGCGGGTGCCGGATCTGGTCGCGCCCGGCGCGCGCTGGACGGTGCGGGTGCACGGCGCGGACGGCCCGGCGGGGCTGGAGTGCACGGTCGAGGAGGTCGCGGGGACGGGCGCGCCGGGCGGCTTCCGTACGCGGGCCGCGCTGGAGGCCGACGAGTACGGCGACGAGGACATCGTGGCCGGGCGGGTGACCGTACCGGCGCCCGGCCTGTACCGGGTCGTGCTCGACTCGGGCGACGGCACCCCGCTCACGCAGCTCGTCCTGGCGGGGGCGGAGCCGGAGGACGGGCCCGGCCTCACGGACTGAGCGCGCCGGGGTGCGCGCCCGCACGAGGTGTCGGCCGCGCGCCCCCTCGGGGGCGTACGGCCGTCATGCCCGCGCAACCAAGACCGGGTCACGACTTTCCCAGTGGTTCACCAAGGGCTGGTGGGCTGCACTCCGTCGGCAGCCGTACGACGCCCGTACCCGACGTACGGGCGCCCGGGTACGGACCTTCCAAGGAGTCGCTCCCATGCACAGACCCACCCGTCGTCAGCTCACGATCGCCACCGCGCTGGCCGTCACCACCGCGGCCGCCCTGACCGCCACCACGGTGGCCGGCGCCTCGGACAGCAAGCAGCACGCCCAGCACGCCATCCAGGGCGGCAAGGCGAAGAACGTCATCCTGCTGATCGGCGACGGCATGGGTGACTCCGAGATCACCCTCGCCCGGGACTACACGGTGGGTGCCGACGGGCGCCTGAACATGGACAAGTTCCCGCTGACCGGCGCGTACACGACGTACGCGGTGCACGCCGACGGCACGCCGGACTACGTCACCGACTCCGCCGCCAGCGGCACCGGCTGGGCCACCGGGCACAAGACGGTCAACGGCCGCATCTCCAAGACGCCGGGCTCGGACAAGGCCGTCCCGACCATCCTGGAGCTGGCGCAGAAGAACGGCTACGCGACCGGCAGCGTCACCACCGCCGAGCTCACCGACGCCACCCCGGCGGTGCTCGCCTCGCACGTCACCGACCGCTCCTGCCAGGGCCCGGCCGACATGGCCAAGTGCCCCAAGGACACGGTCAAGGCCGGCGGCCCCGGCTCCATCGCCGAGCAGTCCGTCAACCACAAGGTCGACGTGCTCTTCGGCGGCGGCAAGCAGCGCTTCGACCAGAAGATCACCGAGGGCCGGTACAAGGGCCTGACCGTGACCCAGCAGGCGCAGAAGCTCGGCTACCAGGTCGTCACCGACAAGGCGTCCCTCAAGGCCGCCCGGCCGGGCAAGCCGGTCCTCGGCCTGTTCGCCAAGGAGAACGTGCCGGTGGAGTGGACCGGCAAGGGCGCCGCGGTCGGCGGTACGGCCCCGCAGCGGTGCGTGACCTCCAACAGCTCGCGTCCCGCGAGCACCCCGAGCCTGGCCGACTCCGCCACCAAGGCGATCCAGCTGCTGGAGGCCAAGCAGAAGCACGGCCACGGCCGCTCCGACAAGGGCTTCTTCCTCCAGATCGAGGGCGCCTCGATCGACAAGCAGGACCACGCCGCCGACCCGTGCGGCCAGATCGGTGAGACCGCGGCCTTCGACCGCGCGGTCAAGGTGGCCCGCGACTACGCGGCCAAGCACCCCGACACCCTCGTGGTGACCACCGCCGACCACGGTCACAGCAGCCAGATCGTCCCGGTGGACGCCATGCCGCCCGGCCTGTCCTCCACCCTGGTCACCGACGAGGGCCAGCAGCTGAAGGTCAACTACTCGACCAACACCCCGGGCCAGTCGCAGGAGCACACCGGCACCGAGGTCCGTATCGCCGCGCAGGGCCCGCAGGCCTTCCGCGTCCTCGGCGTCACCAACCAGACGGACCTGTTCACCACGGTCCGCGAGGCGCTGCGCCTGCGCTGAGCGCGGGCCCCGCACCGAGGGGCGGGGAGCGGAGGCGCCGCACCTCCGCTCCCCGCCCCTCTTCTGTTCTTCCGGTTCTCCCGGCTCTCTACTGGTTCTCTTCTGGTTCTACTGGTTCTTCTGCGGCTCAGCGGGAGGCGCGTGGGGCCGGGAAGCCGTGCCTGCGGGCGCCCACCACGACGAGCAGCACCGGCACCAGCAGGGCGAGGACGGTCCACGGGAAGGAGCCCGGCCCGGCCGCGTCCAGCAGTACGCCGCCCGCCGCGCCGCCGACCGCCATGAACGAGTTCCAGGTGGTGACCAGCAGGGGCTGCGCGCGGTCGCCGCCGGCCGCGGTCACCGCGGTCTGGAGCAGCGTGGACACCCCGCCCCAGCCCAGGCCCCACAGCACCACCGCCGGATACACCAGGGCCTGCCCGCCGCCCGGCACGCTCAGCAGCGCGGCGGCCACCAGGAACACGGCGGTGCTCGCGACCGTCAGGGTGCGCAGTCTGCGGTCGACCAGGACGCCGGTGACGACGATGCTCACCACCGAGGCGAGTCCGAGGACCAGCAGGACCGTGTCCCGGGAGCCGCCCGCGCCGCGCGCGTCGAGGAACGCGGCGATGTAGGTGTAGAGGATGTTGTGCGCCAGCACATAGGCGGCGACGACGAACAGCACCGGCACGACACCGGGCAGCCGCAGCGCGCCCAGCACCGGTTCGCGCTTGCCCGGCCGCCGCCCCGGATGGTCCGGCACGGACACCGCGATCCAGACCGCGAGCCCTGCCGAGACCGCGGTGACCAGCCCGAACGTGGCCCGCCAGCCGACCAGTCCGCCCAGGAAGGTGCCGACCGGGATGCCCAGGGAGAGGGCCAGCGGCACGCCCGCCATGGTGATGGCGATGGCCCGGCCCACCAGGTGCGGGGGCGCCAGGCGGCGGGCGTAGCCGACGAGTTCGGCCCACACCACGGCCGCCGCGACCCCGGCGGCGAGCCGGAACGCCATGGTCAGCAGGTACTGCGAGGACAGCGCGGTGACCGTGTTGGCCACGGCGAAGGTCACCACGGCCGCCAGCACCAGGCGCTTGCGGCGCCAGCCGGCCGTGGCCGCCGACACGGGCAGGGCGGACAGGCCCGTCGCGATGGCGTAGACCGTCAGCGTCTGCCCGGCGGCGGACTCGCCGACGGAGAGGTCACGGGCCATCTCGGGCAGCACCCCGGCGGGCAGCGCCTCGGTGAGGATCGCCATGAAGGCGGCGGTGGCGAGGGCGAGCAGCGCGGACAGGGGGAGCTTCCCGCGCGGCTCCGCGTCCGGGGGCGGGCTCGGGGGTGTGTCCGGGCGGGTGAACGTGGGTGCGGGGCCGGGTGCGTCCGTGGGCCGTCCGGTGCACGGCGTCTGCGACATCGACATGCCTGTTAGGGTTCAACCCTCACATACATGTGAAGGTCAATCCGGCTCCGTATGAGGTGGGTCACATGCGCATCGGAGAGCTGTCCGCCCGCACCGGCACCCCGGCCAGGCTGCTGCGCTACTACGAGGAACAGGGCCTCCTCGTCCCCGACCGCTCCCCGAACGGCTACCGCGACTACTGCGAACGCAGCGTGGACCGCGTCCTCCAGATCCGCGGCCTGCTGGACTCCGGGCTCCCCACCCGCGTCATCAAGCAGATCCTGCCCTGCCTCAAGGAACCCCGCTCCATCCAGGTCGCCGACGCCACCCCCGAGACCATCGCCACCCTGGTCCGCGAACGCGACAGCATGACCCAGCGCATCGCATGCCTGATCCGCAGCCGCGACGCGATCGCGGTGTACGTGGACTCGGTACTGGCGCAGCAGCGGGAGGACGCACGGCGCACGGAGGCACGGCCGGAACCACCCGCCCTGGTCCAGGCACCGCGATAGCGTCGTCCGGAGGACCATCGGGGAGGGACGGCCACCGGATGCCGCACAGCTCGGACACCGCTGACAGGCATGAACAGCGCGGCCTGATCCTGGACTTCGCCGGCGTGCTGACTGCCAGTCCCCTCGAAGTACACCGCACCTGGTGCGTGGCGGAAGGACTGCCCCCGGACGCATGGCGCAACACCCTCGGCGATCATCCCGAAGGCCGACGCCTCTACGCCGCCCTGGAGATCGGCGGGATGGGACAGGCGGAGTGGAACGAGGGCACTGCCGCTCTGCTCGGGCCGCACGTCGATCCGGTCAACCTGATGGGCCGGGCCTGGGCTGGGGTCCCCGCGGCGCGCCGGATGGTCGCGCTCGCACGTGCAGCGCGGGCAGCCGGTCACCGTCTCGCCCTGCTGTCCAACAGCTTCGGTCTCGACCCGTTCAACCCCTACGAGCACGTCGGCGTCTGGGATCTGTTCGACACGCACATCGTGTCCGAGCTGGCCGGAATGGCCAAGCCCGATCCAGCGATCTACCGACTCGCCCTGGAGCGGGTCGGGTTGCCCGCCGAACGGTGCGTCTTCGCGGATGACCACGCGGTGAACCTCCCACCGGCCGCCGCGCTGGGCATCACCACCGTCCACGTGACCGACGAGGACACGGCCGTGGCCGAACTGGAAGCCTTTCTCAGCCTTTCGTCGGCCACGGCGTACCCCTCGACGTGATCCGCGCCAGCGTCTGGACCTGTCACTGCGAAGGCTTGCCACCGACGTGCGACCTCCCGCGTGACTGTTCATGGCCGCACATGTGAGGGGCGCTCCCCAGCACCTGGGCGGGCTGCCGCAGCGAAAGCCGACAGGGCCGCGCGCGTGAACAGCAGCGCGGGCCCGTGCGGGGTCTTGCTGTCCCGAACGGCCACCGTCCCGGCACCGACGATGCCGCACTCCACGCACTGTGCCCCGCTGTCGCTGTACGTGGACTTCCACCACGTCACAGGAAGGGTGGAGGCGTCGTCAACGTTGGTCATGCGGCTCTCCCCTGTCTCAGTGACCAGACCTGCCGATACCTCGGCCGGCGCGCCTACGCGGCGGCGGCCAGCTCGCGCGCCCGTTCCGTGAAGTCCGCGACGAGGCGGTGCTGCCCGAACGGCCGCATGCGCCGCTGTAGGTCCCCGACCGCCTCGACGGCCCGCGACGACTTGACCTGTCCGGCGAGCTTGAGTGTCCGCACACCCGCGGCATGCGCGGCCTCGAGGTCGCGCCGTTGCAGGTGCGACACCGCAAGGGCCGCATGGGACATCGCGCCGCGGCGGGCACGCTTCTGCAGGTGCGCGTGGCCGATGGACCGGCGGGCGTGTTCCTCCGCCGACGCGGCGTCGCCCAGGTCGCGGAAGGTGTTCGCATGCTCACCATGGAGGTACGCCGGGTCGATGAACTCCGCCCAGTCCGGTTCGCCGTCGGGGTCGACGTGTTCGTACGCCCGTTCCGACTGGGTGACCGCGTGCGCCGCAGCCGCCTTCTCGCCGAGCAGCGCGAGGGCGCGCGCCTCGAGGCACCACAGGTCCGCCAGACACGCCGCCGACGTGGTCCTCGACAGCCCTTGGCGGCCGGCCTGTGCGAGGCGCCGCCCCTCGGAGGGGTTCCCGAGCAGTGTCGCTTGATCGGCCATACCCGCGAGCACATGTGCGCCGAGAGCCGGGTTGCGTGACTCCTCGGCAAGGCGCAGCGACTGGATCAAGTACCGCTGAGCGACGCTCTGTTCGCCATTGTCGTAAGCCATCCAGCCCAGGAGGTACGTCTGTTCGGCCGCCGCTTCGCACAGCGCGCGCCGGACGTCCTCGGCGTGGGCCCGGCGCAGCAACGGGTACACGTGCGCGTTCATGTAGTCGGCGAGCACCAGCCGTCCCGACCCGCCGCCCTGAAAGATGTCCATGCGCTGGAAGGTCGTGAACATGTTCTTCACCGCGGACACGTCCTCGAGGCGTACCCGCGGCCCCTCCACCGGTTCCTGGTCAAGGGTGTTCAGCAACCAGTCCCGCGAGGGTCCCACCCCCGCGACGGCAGCGAACGGCGCGGCTGCAAGGAACTTCCGTCGATCCACGTCAGCTCTCCCCAGGTCTGCGACGACTTCCACCGTAGCCGCGTAACTGGAGTCGTACACGAGACCGGCGTCGGCCAACCCGCTGTCGCCGAGGCCGAGGTCGTACGTCGTGACCCGGTATCCGAAGTGATCCGAGAACACCGCTGCGAGGATGTCCGGCACAGGCGCCCGCGGCGTCTCGCCTTGGAGCCAGCACCGAACGCGCGTCGCGTCCGGTGAAATATGCGGCTGATTCCACTGAATGGCCTTGGATTTCACACGGCGGGCTAACTCCCCACGGCTCATCCCGGACCGTTCCAACCGCTGTGCGAGCTTGTCGTTCAGCGCCTTCATCCCTAGCCCCTTCGCGACGGAGGGTAGCGAAAGCGACACCCTTCGACACCCTTCACGACGGTACCGCCGATGCCGCCTCGCATGTTGCCTGAGTCGGAGAACCAGCCGGTCCGCCGACCGGACCGCGACAGCCCGTCCACAAGGGGAGAAGCGTGATCGAACGACGGCGGGGCACCCCGCCCGCCCGCTGCAAGCCTCTCATCGGTTCACCCGCCGTCCTGACCGTGGAGGGCGAACCCCGGTCAGCCGGTTCGGCACGCGCGTTCGTACGGGAGTTCATGGCCTCCAACCTCCCGGATGCCTCCGAGGAGTACGTCGAAACCGTCGTGCTGGTGGCGTGCGAAGTGGTCACCAACTCGATCCGGTACGGCACGGAGCCCGGCGACTCGATCCGGCTCACGCTCGACGCCGACCACGTCCGTACCCGAGTGGAGGTACAGGACCCTGTGCGACGCAGGCCCCGGCCGCGCCCCGAGTCCGACGACCGCGAACGCGGGCGCGGCCTGGTCATCCTCGATGCCCTGTGCATCGCCTGGGGCGTCACCCCCGCGCCGTTCGGCAAGTCCGTGTGGGCGGAGGTGAAAGCACCGTGACCGCGCTGTGGCTCGACCACGGCGCGGACGCGCTCCGGCTCGCCGCCCCCACGAGAGCGGTTTGTGGTGGGGTACGGCTCGTGCCCGCCGCCTCGCTCGAACGCGATGAACCGCGTTCGAGCGTAGGGCGCAACACACCGTCGAAGTGGAAGTGGGAGAACGCCTGTGGCAGCCATCGAGTACGAGACGAAGGCACTCGACATCGACCCGTCCGACATCGCACACCGCATCCTCGCCGCAGGAGGGGTCGAGACCACCGGGCGGCGGTTGATGCGGCGGTACGTGTACGACACCGTTCCCGCCGTCGCCGGACGGTGGGTCAGGCTCCGTGACACCGGTGACGGAGCCACGCTGTGCGTCAAGCAGATCGCCACCGACGAGGTAGACGGGACCCGCGAGACCGAGGTCACCGTCGACGACTTCGAGGAGGCCGCCGAACTGCTGCGGCTCGCCGGGCTGACGCCGCGCGGCTACCAGGAGAACCGGCGCACCTCGTACGCACTCGGAGCAGTACGGCTGGAGATCGACGAGTGGCCGCTCATCCCGCCGTACCTGGAGATCGAGGGCGACAGCGAGCGGGCGGTGTGGGAAGCCGCCGAAGCCCTGGGCCTGGAGCGCGCCGACCTCACGTCCGTCAACACCACCAAGGTCTACCACCGGTACGGCATCGACCTCGAGGCCATCGCGGACCTGCGCTTCGAGTAGTCCGATGACCGCACCTCCCGGCCGGGGCACCGGCCCCGGCCGGTCCGAGAGGAGGCACCATGCACCACCTGTCCGACCTGCCGGTCGAGGTCCGTCCGGACCGCACGTTACGCGTGAAGATCATCGATGCGTGCGGGCTGGCCTGTTCGTTCTGCCACAACGAAGGAACTCCCGTGGCGACGGACAACGCCGGCCGTTCCGCAGGAGAGTTCACCGGCACACCGGGGCTTTCCGGCCGGGTCTCCATCTACTTGAAGACCAATGGTGCCGACTTCCTTCCGGCCCGTATCCCCGCCGACCCGGATTTCGCTCTGGCGCTGGCCGCCGTCCGCGGCAGCCTGCCCACCAGCGAGGTCCACTTCACCGGCGGAGAACCCACTCTCCACCCGGAACTCCCCGGGCTGATCCGCATCGCCCGGCGTCTCGGGCTGACGGTCGGACTGACCTCGAACGGGGAGAACGGCGCGGCCGTCATCCCGGAAGCCGCGGCGGCCGGCCTCGACCGCATCAACCTCTCGGTGTTCGGTACGACACCGGAAGAACTCGCGGCGGTCCAGGGGCCGCGCCTGGCCTCCCCGAAACTCGCGGCCCGGAAGCTCGACGCGCTCACGCGGACGATCGAGACGAGCCGCGCACACGGCATCAAGGTCTCGGCCAACATCGTGATCCCGGACCGGAATCACGTGGAACGAGTGCTGCGGATCATCGAACAGCACGGCCGGTCGGTGGTGGTCCGCATGCTCGTGTCACTGGAGGACGACGGCGCGTCGCTGGCCGCCATGCAGGAGGTCGTCGACCACCTCGGCGCCGTACCGGTGCGGCGCATCGTCACGGCGGGGGCTTCTGACCAGCGGGTGCGCTACCAGCTGCCGGACGGGCGAACCCTGTACGCCAAGAGCATCCGGCCCGTACGTCTTCCGGAGACATGCGCCGACTGCCGGTTCAACAACCCCGACGACTGCCAGGAGGGGTACTACGGCGTCCGGATGTACCGGGCCACCGACGGTCCGTTCATGGTCGGCGTGTGCATTCAGCGGATGGACCTGTGCATGACACTCGGCGAATTCGTCATGAGTCGGCGGTGCCGGGAAGTAGCCGCCTTCCGGGACGACGAAGCGGCGCGGCTGACCCGGCTGTACGGGACGGCAGCCGTGCCCCCTGTGTCCCCCGTCTCATCCCACCCCCCAGGCAACTGAACCGGTGGCTGCTAACGTCTACCAACCTGTAGACGTTCATCTGTCGGACGATCCGACTTCACCAGGAGTCCACCTCCGCGTCCACGCGTGTCCACCGTGGCGCACCCGTACCGAGACACTGCCCGGAGATCCACCTGATGACGAGTTCCTCCCCGGCCGCCCTGGCGCTCGACGGCGCGTCCATCGACGGCGGCCTCTACACCTCCGTCACCGACTTCGCCCGCGACACCCACTGGCTGAACGGGACAGCCGCCGCGTACTCCTCGGTGGGCATGGGGGTGTTCGTGCTGTTGCTGCTGGGGGCCTGGTGGGGGGCGCGGCGGCAGGGGAACTCGGTGATGGCGGCCGTGCTGGCGACGCCGTTCGCGGTCGTCATCGCCTACCTCGCCAACACCGGGATCAAGGACGTGTTCGAGGAGCCGCGGCCCTGCCGGGCGCTGCCGCACGACTTCCTCATCGAGGCGTGCCCGCCGGTGGACGACTACGCCTTCCCCAGCAACCACACCACGGTCGCCTTCGCGTTCGCGGTCGCGCTGCTGATCGTCAGCCGGTGGCTGGGCGCGGTCGCGCTGCTCGCGGCGGTGGCGATGGGCGCCTCCCGGGTGTACGTCGGCGCCCACTATCCGCACGACGTCGGCGTGGGCGCCCTGGTCGGCAGCCTGGTCTCGGTGCTGGTGGTGCTGCTGGCCTTCCGGTACTGCACCCCGCTGGTGCAGCGGCTGCGGGCGGGGGCGCTGCGGCCGCTGCTCGCCGCTCAGACGCCCTGAGTCCCGCCGGACACTCCTCCTCCGGTCGCCGGGCCCGCCGCGTGGCGGGCCCTCGCCGTGCCGCCGCCGGTGAGCGCCGCCTCGATCGCGGCCATGTGGTCCGCCAGCAGACCGAGGGCGGCCGTGGCGCGCACGAGCGGGTCCTCGGCGGGGCCGCCCAGCGCCTGGGTGCGGGCGTACGCGGTCTTCAGGGCGGCCCAGCGGCCGGCCTGCTCCGGGGTGAGGGTGCCGCGCAGCTCGGCCAGCTTGAGCAGGTTGGCCTCGGCACCGCTGGTGAGGGTCTGCGCCTCGGCGGTGAAGTGGTCCTCGACGACCGCGCCGGCCTCCGCCGCGTTCATGACGGGGCGGATCCGCTGGGCGATCTTGTTCATGGTGCGGTAGGAGCCCTGGAGCAGGAACGGCGGCTCGGTCCGGGTCTCGTCCGAGCGGGCGGCGGAGGCGATGTAGGCGGCGTTGACCGCGAGGACCGTCTCGCGCGCGGTGAGCAGATGGCGCAGTACGCCCGTGATCTGCTCCAGCTCGGCCGGGGCGTAGGCGTGGGTGAGCCGGTCGGCGCGGGCCGCGGGGTCCGCCTGGGCCAGCCGGACCAGCAGCTCCAGATCGGCGCGGTCCCGGCCGGCCAGCGGGGCGAGCACCGGGTTGGAGGTGAGCGCGTTCTCCAGGAAGCTGAGCGCGAAGACGTCCTCCTTGCCGGTGAGGACGTCGCCGAGGTTCCACACGTCCGCGCGGTTGGCGAGCATGTCGGGCACCCGGAAGCGGTCGCCCGACTCGGTGTACGGGTTGCCGGTCATACAGACCGCGAACCGCTTGCCGCGCAGGTCGTAGGTGCGCGGCTCGCCGTTCCAGACGCCGTCGACGCGGCGGGTGGCGTCGCACAGCGGGATGAACTTCTGGAGCAGTTCCGGCGAGGTGTGCTGGATGTCGTCCAGGTGCAGCAGCGTGTTGTTGCCGGCCGCCAGCGCGAAGTTGATCTTCTCGATCTCCTGGCGCGCGGTGGCGTTCGGCGCCTCGGCCGGGTCGAGCGAGGTGACCGCGTGGCCGAGCGCGGGGCCGCTGACCCGCACCATCATCAGGCCGAGGCGGTCGGCAACGTACTCCATCAGCGTCGTCTTGCCGTAGCCGGGCGGGGAGACGAGCAGCAGCAGTCCGCCGGTGTCGGTGCGCCGGCTCTCGCCCGCCGTGCCGAGCTGACGGGCCAGGCTGTCGCCGACCAGCGGCAGGTACACCTCGTCGACGAGCCGGTTGCGGACGAAGGCCGCCATGGAGCGCGGGCGGTGCTCGTCCAGGCGCAGCCGGGCGCGTTCGGCCGCGACCAACTCGGTGCGCAGCCGCTGGTGGGCGCGGAAGGCGGGCACGTCGTCCCGGGCGAAGCGGGCGGTGCGGGCCAGGAACTCGTCCAGGCGCAGCACCAGTCGGCGCCCGCCGATGCGCGGATGGGCGCCGAGCAGCCCCTCGGCCACCGCCACCGGTGAGACGTCCGCGTCATGGCGCGGCAGGCCGGGGCACAGCTCGGCGGCGACCGCCTCGGCCAGGTCGCCCGGCGTGGCCCCGGCGCCGGTGGAGTCGGTGAACGCCGCGAGCCACGCCCCGGCGAGCTGGGCCCGCGCGGCGAGGTCACCGAGCGCGTCCAGGTCCTCGTCGTAGGCCGAACCGCCCACCGTGTGCCGGAACTTGTCCAGCAGGGTGCGGGTGGCGGCGGCCAGCACGAAGCCGTCGGGTCCGGTCGTCAGCTCCTCGACGAGGTACGCGGCGGCGGCCCGCGCGTCCAAACCCGCCACGGCGGCGGGGCCGTTCACGCCATCGGCCCCGGCAGCGCCGGTGCCGGCGGGCGCCGCCCCCGGGAGCCGGAGCGCGCTCCCCGCCGTCCACGTCCCGATCGCGCCCGCGAGTTCCTCCTCCAGCTCGCCCACGGCGCCCGCCGCCGCCGGGCCGAACGTGTCGCGGGCGCGGGCCAGGGAGAGCGCCCGCCGGGTCCAGGCGGCGCGCTCGTCCGCCGTGCTGCCGTGCGCCCAGAACAGCTGGGCGGCGGCGCGGGCGGCGGGCTCGTGGCGCAGTACGCCCGCCCGCTCGTGCACGGGCAGCAGCGCGGTGAGGATCACCGTGGCGTCGTGGTCGTGGACGCCCCGCTCGTAGCCCTCGTCGTACGCCTCCTCGGCGGCCCGGCGCACCAGGGCGCCCAGGTCGTCGGCGGCGGCGAGCGCGGCCGGGCCGTGCTCGCGCAGCAGCCGGGCGGCCAGGTGCTCGCCCCGGTAGACCTCGGGCGACTCCGAGGGGAGCTGCCGGTCCCCGTACGCGCGGTCGGCCGCCAGGCGCGGGTCGGTGACCGGGGCGCGGTAGTCCGTGCCGGTCAGCGCGAAGGCGAGGCCCTCGCCGTCCGGGACCAGGGTGAGGTCGAGGGGCTGGGTGGTGACGGAGAAGCGGTGGGTGCCCAGCCGGATGGTCCGGCCGCCGTCCGTGTACAGGTCGGTGCGGTCGCGCAGCGCGCGGGACGCCTCCTGGCGGGCGGCCTTCAGCCGTCCGTCCAGCTCGTCCGCCCGCACCGGGTCGCCGAGCGCGCGCAGGTCCTCGGCGGTGCGGCGGACCTTGGCGACCATCGGGTCGGAGGCGAAGTAGGTGCTGACCTCGTCGGCGTCGGCGAGCGTGGCCGCGCGCCGGGCCACGGTCGCCAGGATCCGGTCGGCGGCCGCCGCGAGCTGTCCGGCCCGGCGGGCGCGGGCGTCCAGCAGGGACTGCTTGCGGGCGGAGAACGCGTCGTGGATCTCGGTGCGCTTGTCGGTCAGTTCACCGAGGAAGTCGTCGAACTCCGCGAACCGCGACTCCAGGTTCTCCAGCCGCACCAGCATGCCCGACAGCTGCTCGTCGCAGCTCTCGGGGCTGTCGGCGGCGGCGAGCGCGCCGGTGACCGCCTGCGCGAGCAGCGCGAACTCGGCGGCGAACTCGGCGCGGCCCTCGCGCTCGGCCAGCTCCCGGCGGCGCGCCTCCAGCAGGGCGCGGGCGCGGTTGACCCCGCCCAGCACCTCGGCGATGCGCTCCAGCACGGAGGTGCGCACGGTGGCGTCGGCGATGTCCAGGCCCGCCACGACCTCGGTGACGGTGCCCAGCGTGCCGGTCAGTTCGTCGAGCCGCTCGGCGACCGGGCGCGCGGCGGCCACCGACTCGACGGCCTCGGCGTCGGCGGCGAGCCGCTCGGCGTCCTGGTGGTGGTCGGCGAAGGCGTCCTCGCGGGCGAGGAAGGTGACCGCGCGCTTGCCGAAGGCGGCCAGGTCGGTGCCGGTGTCGGCGGCGAGCGCGTCGATACGGGCGGTGTCGGCGTACCGCATCTCCTTGAGGGTGAGCAGATGGCCCTGGGCGCGGCGCAGTTCGGTCAGGCCGCCCACCCAGGCGGCGGCGCCGCGCGGTGCCTCGCCGCGCAGCCGCCGCACCACCGCCGCGATCCGCTCGGCGGCCTCCTCCAGCGCCCGTGCGGCCCGCTCGGTGAGGCTCTGCACGGTGCGGAACTCGGTCAGCACCTGCTCGGCGGTGTCCCGTACCGCCGCCAGCGGGGTGCGCAGCTCGCCGAGGTCGGCCTCGCCCAGCCAGTGGTGGGTGTCGGCGGCGCGCACACAGGCGGCGGCCAGCGCCTCGTACACCTCCACGGTCGGGCTGGTCTCCGCGACCGCGCGGCTGATCGACAGGCAGTCGGAGATGCCGCGCACCAGGTCGGCGTTGCCGACGCGGGCCAGCGGTCCGGTGCCCGCGGTGGCGGCGGCGTGCGTGTCGGACACGTACGGCGAGGTCCACACCTGGATCGGGTGCACCCGGGCCGGCTCGGTCGCCGACCCGGCCGGGTCGGCGCGCAGCGCCAGCAGCGCGCCGTCCTCGAACAGCGCCCAGCCGTGGCAGGTCAGCGGGGTGGCGATCTCCTCGCGGATGGTGTTGTACGACAGCAGCAGACCGCGTCCCTCGGCGCGCGCGTGGAAGGCGTACAGCACGTCCTCGCCGTAGGGAGAGCGCACCTCGCGCTCGAACTCCAGGCCCGTGGTGTCGAGTTCGTACGTCTTGTACGCGCCGGTGGCCAGGCAGTAGCCGCCGGGGAAGACGATGCCCTGGTCCTCGGGCAGGCGGCGGCACGCCTGCCCGATGCCGTCGAGGCGGACCACCGACCGGGTGAGGGTGTTGAACACCAGGTGGCGGTGGGTGTCCTCCTTGTAGGGACGGACCCGCAGCAGGATCAGCGCGCCCACGCGCGCGTACGCGATGTCGGCGTCGGCGAGCGCCTGGAGCGGCTCGTCGACGGGCTCGCTGTGGATGCCGTCGCCGGTCTCGGTGTCGTCCTCGGTCTTGACGGTGAGGGCGCCGCCGACGGTGGAGACGTACAGCTCGTCGCGGACCGAGACGTGCGGGTGGCGGCCGAGCCGGTGGTCCTCGCGGGTCGTCGCGGTCCAGGTGAAGTCGTGGGCGGGCGGCAGCACATGGTCGCGTTCGCCGCGCGCGTCGAGGAAGGCGGCCCGTCCGTCGTCGGTCAGGTTCCAGCGCAGGACGCGGATGTCGTCGGCCTTCTCGCCGGTGCGGAAGACAGCCAGCAGGCGGCCCTCCACGCGGTGCAGCCGCAGCAGCCTGGCCTGCCGGTAGTAGCGGTGCAGGGCGCCGAACTCCCGGACGAACGCCGGGTCGTCGAGGAGGCCGGGCACGGCGTCCTCGGGCAGCGGGTTCAGCTCCCGGTCGTACAGGGCGAGGACGTCGCCGACCCGGGGCTCGGGCCGGGTGCCGTCGTCCGGTCCGGCGTGCGCGGCGTTGCGGCCGAACAGCAGCCGCTCGCCGACGGCCACCACGTCCCGGGGGACAGCGGGGTGCTCGGTGCGCAGCCGGCCGGTGCCGGTGAGGTCGAGCCGGGTGGCGCCGAACTCCGCGGCCCGGCGGGCGTTGAGCGCCTCGGCGCCGCGGGCCAGCTCGGCGGCCTGTGCGGTGAGCCGGTCGCGCAGCACCTCGTAGGTGCCGCTGTCCACGGCGTCGTACGAACCCGTCTCCTGGGCGGTGGCCATGGACATGCGTCCCTTCGTTCGGGAAGGCGTCGGAAGCGAGGGGCGGCGGTGCGGGGCCGCCGGGCCGCCCCCTGCCGCGGCGGAGCGAGGGAGCGGGAGCGGGAGCGGGACGCGGGGCCGCCGGGCCGCCTGGTTACAGGGCCGCCCGGGGGGCCGAGGCCCCGCACCGCCGGGGTGCCGGGGCCACCGCACCGCCGGGATACAGAGGCCACCGTGTCACCGAGGTGCAGGGGCCGCCACGTCACCGCGGTTCAGGGGCCGCCACGTCACCGCGGTTCAGGGGCCGCCGCGTCACCGGGGTTCGGGGGCCGCCGCGCTGCCGACCCCCGTACGGCGGCGCTGCGGCCCCGGCGCGTCAGACCCTGACGGCGCCGTTGAGGGCGGTGACCGGGGCGTCGGCCAGGCCCAGTTCACCCGCGCGGTCCAGCAGCTGCTGGAACTGGCCGGCGTGCGTGCCGCCGGAGTTCATCAGCTTCATCAGCAGCGCCGAGACGGTCAGGTTCTGCACATCGGCCGTGGAGACCGAGCCGAGGATCCGGCCCAGGTCGTCGGCGATGCTCGCCGAACCGTCCAGGTAGGGCTTGGCCAGCGCCTGCGCCGTACCGGAGTGCTCGACGAAGCCGTCGATGCCCTTGCCCAGCGAGACCGCGTTGACCAGCCGGTCGAAGAAGACCGACTCGCCGCCGACGATGTCGATGTCGGCGTTCTCCAGGCCGGTCGCCAGCACCGTGGCCTGCGCCTCGGCGACCTGGCGCTGCACGTCGAGCCCGGCCAGCCGGATCTCCTTCTCCGCCTGGAGGCGCAGCCGGTACTCCTCGTGCCCGCGCGAGGCGTCGTCCAGGGCGGCCATCGCGGCGGCCTTCTCGGTCAGGCCCGCGGCCTCCGCCTTCAGCTTCTCGCCGATCGCCGTCGCCTCGGCGACCGCCTTGGCCTGGGCGCCCTCGGCCTCGGCCCGCAGCCGCGCCTCGGTGCCCTGGGCCTCCGCCCGCATCCGGGCCTGGGTGCCCTCGGCCTCGGCGAGCATCCGGGCCTGGGTGGCCTCGGCCTCGGCGCGGCCGGCCTTCTCGATGACCTCGGCCTCCTTGTCGCGGACCTGCACCGCGGCCAGGCCCTCGGCGGCGGCCTCCGCCTGGATGCCCTCGGCCATCCGCAGCTTGGCGCGGGCCTCCAGGTCGGCGGACTTCAGCCTGGCCTCGGCCAGGGTCAGCGACTCGGCGGCGCGGTGCGTGGCGGCCTGCTCGGCGGCCTCCGCCGCCTTGATGTCCTTGACCAGCTTCTCCTGCGCCTCCGCCTCGGCGGCGATGATGACGGCCTGCCGCTCGCGCTCCGCCTCCTCCACGGCGCGCAGCTTCTTGATGGACTCCTCCTGCTCGGCGACCGTGCGGTCCACGGCGACCCGCTCGCGCACGACCTCGGCGATCTCCCGCTTCTCCGACTCGACCTCCTTGTCGGCGGAGATCTTCGTCAGCTGGGTCTCCCGCTCGCGGGCGATGACCTCCAGCATCCGGTCCTTCTCGATGCGCTCGTTCTCCACGGCGATGACCCGCTCGCGGTTCTTCGCGGCGACGGCGACCTCGCGGGCCTGGTTCTCGCGCTGCACGCCGAGCTGCTCCTCGGTGCGCAGGAAGGCGCTCTGCGCGCGCAGCCGCTCCTCCTCCATGACCCGGGCGGTCTCGGCCTCCTCGCGGGCGCGGGAGGTCTCTATCTCGCGCTTCTGCTTGATCTCGGCGTCCGCCTGGCGGCGCTCCAGCTCCAGGATGGCCTCGCGCGCGTCGACGTTCTGCCGGGTGATCTCCTTCTCCTCGGTGCGCTGCGCCTCGTTGGTGCGCACGTGCTCCACCGCGGTCAGCTCGGTGATCTTCCGGATGCCCTGCGCGTCCAGCACGTTCGCCGGGTCGAGCTGGGACAGCGGCGTCTGCTCCAGGTAGTCGATCGCCGCGTCCTCCAGGTGGTACCCGTTGAGGTCGACGCCGATCAACTCGATGATCTGGTACCGCAGTTCCTCGCGCTTGGTGTAGAGGTCGGTGAAGTCCATCTGCTTGCCGACGGTCTTCAGCGCCTCGGAGAACTTCGCGTGGAACAGCTCCTGGAGCGTGTTCTGGTCGCTGGCGCGGGCGGTGCCGACGGCCTGCGCGACCTTGATGACGTCCTGGGCGGTCTTGTTGACCTTCACGAAGAACGAGATCCGGATGTCCGCGCGGATGTTGTCCCGGCAGATCAGGCCGTCCCGCCCGGAGCGGGTGATCTCGATGGCCTTCACCGAGATGTCCATCACCTCGGCCTTGTGCAGGACCGGCAGCACGACCTGCCCGGTGAAGGTGACGTCGACCTTCCGCGTCTTGGAGACGATCAGCGCCTTGCCCTGCTCGACCTTGCGGAAGAGCTGGGAGAAGACGAACAGCAGGAGCAGGACCAGAATCAGGCAGGCCGCGACGAGCGAGCCGATGACAACCATGGCAAACGTCCCCTGAATCAAAGAAGTTGTGGCGTGCGGGCGGCCCCGCCGGTCGTCGGATCCGGTGTCTCGGTGTCGGTTCTGACGCCGTCCGGCCGATCTCCGGTTCCGGGTCCGCCCGCGGTTCCCGCGGCCGGTTTCCCGCGGTCCGCCTCCGCTGCCGGTCTCCGGCCCCCGCGCCGTGCGCGGCGGGCCGTTCCCGGCGAGTGCCCGGCGCCTGGCAGCCGCCGCCCGGCGCTGCGGCGCCCCGTTCCGGGACGTCGCGCGCCGAGCGTCAGGTGTCGGGCGCCGGCCGGATCGGCCGGCCGTCCGTCAGCTCATGCGCGGGTCGGTCCCGTTCATGAGCCGGTCATCCGGACCGTCGGGCCATCGGAACCGATGTGGCTGCCGGGCCCCGTGCGGACGCGGCCGGGCGGCTCCGGGTAACGGACGGAACCGTCCGCCGCCCCCGTCCCCCCGCGGGCACCGCCCGCCGGCCCTGCGCCCCCCGGCCATCGATCCCGTCCCCCTCGTTCCGTGCATCCCCCGTACCCCCGTCTCCCCCGTGCCCCGTACGTCCCCCGTACGGCCCCCGGACGTCCCCCGTCCCCCGGGCAGCCTCCGTACGGCCCCCGGACCGGCCCGGCCCCTGCCGGGGTCCGGCACCGGAAATCGTCCGTAGTGCTCCCCGCCGACATGATGCCCGCTCATCCCCGCCTGGCGCATTGCCGGTTCCCGGCAATGTTCGGGGGTGCTTCGATGCCGGTGTGCGACCTTGGGGGCCGTCAAAGGGCCGTCAAGATTGCGCAGGGACCCTTGACGCGGTGACGGTGTCATGGAAAGGGCCCCCTTCCGCGGCCGACGGCTTCCTCCCGGCCCTCCTGGACCCCTTCGCTCACCTGGACGCCGTCCACCGCGGTCCCGTTCCCGCCCAGGCCTCGTCCCAGGCGGTCAGGTTGCGGCGCAGGAGGAGGCGGGTGGTGGTGGTGTGGGCGGCGGCGGTCAGGGCGGTGACGGTCAGGGAGGCGAGGAGGGCCCAGCCCATGCACTTGCTGCGGATCTGGGCGGTGGTCAGGGGCTCGGCGGTGACGCGGCCGTGGTGGTCCGTCCAGATCGGCACGGCGCTGCCGGCGCGCAGGCCGGGCGGTACGTGGGTGTGGCCGAGGCGGGAGCGGCCCGCGGGGTCGGTGAAGCGGACCTCGACGCGGTAGCGGGTCCGCCTCGCCTCGGGGGAGCCGGGCTCCGGGTGGCGCGGGGCGTCGTGGACGAGGACGGCGGTGGTGCGGCTGCGGGTCCGCTCCTGGCGTGCGGCGGTGTCCGCGTAGTGGCGGTGGGCGGCGTCCCCGGCCAGGAACATCGCGGCGGGCGAGGCGGCCAGGGCCGTCAGCAGCAGGCCGAGGCCGATCCACACCTGGAGCAGGTCGGTGCGGCGCCGCAGCGGGTTGCGGCGCAGCCGCCAGAACCGGACGCGCGGCAGGTCCGCGGGGACGGGCGCGGGCGGTGGCTGGGCGTGCGGGATGCCGCCGGGCATGAGCCCTGGTCTCCTCTCGTCTCGTCTCGTCGTCTCGGCTCGGGCGGATCGGCTCCGGCGGATCGGCTCCGGCGGATCGGGGCGGGCGGTCAGCGGGCGCCGCGCAGGGCGGGCGGGCCGCCGGCCGACGGGTGGGCGCGGGCCGAGCGCAGCAGGGTGGCGGCGCCGCGCACGGCGGCGGTGTGCGGCGCCGCCACCGGCCTGAGGGGCGTGTGCAGCCGGCCGGTGAGCTGGAAGACGACGTCCGGGCGCAGCGCGCCGCCGCCGGCCAGCAGCGCGCCCCGGTGCAGGGCGTCGAGGGTGAGCGTCGTACGGTCCTGGCGCAGCATCGCGGTCACCATGGCGGCCACCGCCTCGGCGAGGTCCGCCGGGGCGGCGGTGTCGAGGTCGCCGGTGCCGAGCGCGGTGCGGCGCGCGTCGACGACCGCGCCGTCGACCAGCAGCACCACCTCGGTGAGCTGGGCGCCGATGTCGATGACGAGCAGCGGCCGGGACAGGTCGGCGCCCGCGCCCAGGGCGACCGCGCGCGCCCCGGGGACGGTCAGCACCCCGCGCGGGCGCAGCACCTGGACGGCGGTGCGGGCCTCGGCGCGGAAGGCGACGCCGTCCAGCACGGGCGCGGTGACCACGACCAGCGGGCGGGTGAGCCGGGGCAGCCGGTGCACGAGCAGGCGGGCCAGCATACGGGCGGTGCCCGGGGTGTCGACGATGGTTCCGCGCTGGATCGGGTACGCCGCTCCGGTGCCCGGGAAGGTCACCGTCGGCACGTCGAGGACCAGGCCCCGCCCGGCCACCCACGCGCGGGTGCGGGCGCTGCCCAGATCGAGGGCGATGCCCGGACAGGACCGGCGCAGCGGCCACATCCGGCGGGCCGCGCTCACCGGCCGGCCTCCCTGACCTGCTGGCAGCGGGCGCAGTAGCGGGCCTGCGGCACTATCTCCAGCCGTTCCCGCGCGATGGGCCCGCGGCACAGGTGGCAGGCCCCGTACCGGCCCTCGTCCATGCGCGCGAGGGCCGCCTCGACATCGGCGAGCACCATCCGCGCGGAGGCGGCGAGCTGCACGCTGACCTCCAGCTGGCCGGGGGTCCGGTGGCGGAGCAGGGCGTCCTCGCGGGAGGTGGCGGCGGCCGCGAGCTGGGCCACCTGCTCCTGGCGGAACAGCCGCTGCTCGGTCAGGTTCGCGCGCAGCGCTGCGAGGTCCTCGGCGGTCAGCGGGCCCGAGGACACGGGCTCGGGCGCCGGACGGCGGGCGCCGTGGTCGGCGATGGTCTGGTGGTGCACCGGTTCACCCCTCGGGCAGGGCGGACGTGGAGCGGCGGACGGCCGGTCAGCCGGCCTGGCCGCCGCGGCAGGCGACGCAGTGGCGGGTGTAGGGCAGGATCTCCAGGCGCTCGGCCGGGACCGGCTTGGCGCAGGCCAGGCAGAGGCCGTAGGTGCCGGCCTCGATCCGGGCGAAGGCGTCGTCGATCTCCTTGAGCACCCGCTCGATGGCGTCCCGCTGGGCGGACATCAGGTGGTCGTCCGCGCTCTGCCCGGTCTCGGTGAGGGCCCGCGGCTGGACCAGCCGCGTGCCCCGGGCGTGTTCGAGCCGCCCGCGGGCCTCCTCGGCGGCCTGGCGTTCGAGGCGGGGAGCGGTCCGGGCGGCTGCGTCGCGGGACACGGCGGATCCTTTCTTCGGCGGAGCGGTACAGCGGGTCTGCGGCTCTTCTGCGGAGCCGGTACAGCGGGTCCGCGGCTCTTCTGCGGAGCCGGTACAGCGGGTCTGCGGCGGATCTGTACGGCGGTGCGCTCGGCTGCCGTGGGGACGGGGGTGATCGCTCCTCCAGAGTGGCCCGCGGCACGGCCCGCGGCCCATCGGTCCCAGCACCCATTTGCCGGGGGTAGCGGGATGCACACCGAGCGGACATGGGTGGGCCGTGCCCCGCGAAATGGGGGCCGGGACCCATCGACGCGCCCGCCCCGGGCGGGCAGGCTCGACGGCGGAGCACCGGGAACCGGGCCCGCCGCCCGTCCGCCCCGCGCGATGGCCGACAGTGGACACGTAGAGGAACACAGACGTACGCAGACCTGCACAGCCATGCACGGCCTTGCGCAGGCGTGCGCAGACTCGCGCGGGCGGCCGCGTCAGGTGAGGAGGAACGACCCGGTGTCCCTGTTCTGGCGGATCTTCGGGCTCAACGCCGTGGTGCTGGGTTCGGCCACCGCGCTGCTGCTGTGGGCGCCGGTGACCGTCTCCGTGCCGGTGGTGCTGACCGAGGCGGTCATCCTCGTCGGCGGCCTGGTCGTCATGCTCGTCGCCAACGCGGCGCTGCTGCGCTGGGGCCTGGCCCCGCTGGACCGGCTGACGAGGCTGATGACCACGGTGGACCTGCTGCGGCCCGGCCAGCGGCTGCCGGCCGCGGGCGGCGGCGAGGTCGCCGAGCTGATCCGCACCTTCAACGCCATGCTCGACCGGCTGGAGCAGGAGCGCGCCACCAGCAGCGCCCGGGTGCTGCTCGCCCAGGAGGCCGAGCGGCGCCGGATCGCGCAGGAACTCCACGACGAGGTGGGACAGAGCATGACCGCGACCCTGCTGGCCCTCAAGCGGGCCGCGGACGAGGCCGGGCCGCCGCTGCGCGACGAGCTGCACCAGGCGCAGGAGATCACCCGGGGCAGCCTGGACGAGGTGCGCCGGCTGGTGCGCCGGCTGCGCCCCGGCGTCCTCGACGACCTCGGCCTGGTCAGCGCGCTGACCTCGCTCACCTCGGACTTCGCCACCCACACCGGCCTGAAGGTGGTCCGCCGCTTCGCCCCCGATCTGCCCGCCCTGGAACCGGAGACCGAGCTGGTCCTGTACCGGGTCGCCCAGGAGAGCCTGACCAACGCGGCCCGCCACGCGGAGGCCGAGCGGATCGAGGTGAGCCTCGCCCGCACCGAGGGCGCGGTGGTGCTCGCCATCACCGACGACGGCCTCGGCATCCGGGGCGCCGCCTGCGAGGGGGCCGGGATCCGCGGGATGCGCGAGCGGGCCCTGCTCATCGGGGCCGCCCTGGACATCACCGACGCGGCCGGTCCGGGCGACGCGCCCGGCACCCGCGTACGGCTCACCGCGCCCGTCCCCGGGAGGCGGCCGTGACCGCGCCGCCCGGCCCGCCCCCGTCCGAGTCCCAGCCCGTGCACGCCCCCGTCCCGAACGGCCGCCCCATGCCCGACGCCCCCGCGCCCGCCGCGGCCCGCCCGATCCGCATCCTCCTCGCCGACGACCACGCGCTGGTCCGGCGGGGCGTACGGCTCATCCTCGACCAGGAACCCGACCTGGAGGTGGTCGCCGAGGCCGGTGACGGGGCGGAAGCCATCGAGATGGCCCGCGTCCATGACGTGGATCTCGCGGTGCTGGACATCGCCATGCCCCGGCTGACCGGGCTCCAGGCCACCCGCGAACTGGTCTCGCTCAAGCCGGACCTGCGGATCCTCATGCTCACGATGCACGACAACGAGCAGTACTTCTTCCAGGCGCTGAAGGCCGGCGCCTGCGGTTACGTGCTGAAGTCGGTCGCCGACCGCGATCTGGTCGCCGCCTGCCGGGCCGCGATGCGGGACGAGCCGTTCCTGTACCCGGGCGCGGTGACCGCGCTGATCCGCAACTACCTGGACCGGGTCCGGCACGGCGAGGAGACGCCCGACCAGGTGCTGACGCCCCGCGAGGAGGAGGTCCTGAAGCTGGTCGCCGAGGGGCACTCCTCCAAGGAGATCGGCGAGATCCTCTTCATCAGCGTCAAGACGGTCCAGCGGCACCGCGCCAACCTGCTGCACAAGCTCGGCCTGCGCGACCGCCTGGAACTCACCCGGTACGCCATCCGCGCCGGCCTCGTCGAACCCTGACGCCCCGGCACCTCTGACGTGCGCGCCCGCGCGCACCCCCGACCACCCGGGGCCCCGGCCGCCAACTCCCCGGCCGGGGCCCCGGGTACGAACGCCCGAGAGCCACCACGTACGAGAGCCGCCAGGAAGCCGGAAAGCCAGGTAGCCAGGAAGCCAGGAAGCCAGAAAGGGGGACGGCGCATGCGCCGCGCACCGTGCACCGCCGCCCTGCTGACGGCGGTCCTGCTGCTGCTCCTGTCGCCCGTCCTCGGTGTTCTCGCGGCCGGCGCCGCCCCCGCGCACCTGCCCGTCACCGCCCTCCATCAAGAGACCGAGAGGGCCGGGCGGACCGCGCCCCGAGCCGCCGACCACCGCGACCACGTCTCCCCCGCCGCCTGCGTCCTCCAGGCGGGCCCCCGCTCCGAGCCGCACCGCGACCGCCCGGCCGCACCCGGCCACCCCGCCGCCGCCACCGTGCCGGCCGCCGCCGTCCCCGCCCCCGGGCCCGGACGCGCCCCGCCGCCCGGCGGCACCGCTCCCGCCGCGTCCGCCCGCCCGGTCCCCGACCGGGACCGGGCCCCGCCCGCACCCTCCGGCACCCGACACCCCTGACCTCGCCGTCATCCCGGTCATCCCCGTGACGGCGCACCCCTCCCGCACGCCTGCGCCCACAGGTGTGCCGCCGGAGCCGCCGGAGGCATCCGTTGATCCGTTCCGCCCGGGTGAGGGCGCTGTTCGCCCTCACCGTCCTCGCCCTGTCCCTGTACATCGCCGTGACCGTGCCCGTCCGTCTGGGCCTCGATCTGCGCGGCGGCACCCAGATCGTGCTGGAGACCCGGTCCACCCCGACCGCGCGGGCCGACCGCGCCGCCACCGACCGCACCCTGGAGGTGCTGCGCGGCCGGGTCGACGCGCTCGGCGTCGCCGAACCGACCCTCGTCCGCTCGGGCGCGCACCGCATCGTCGTCGAACTGCCCGGCGTCCAGGACCCGAAGGAGGCGGCCGGTGTGCTGGGCCGCACCGCCCAGCTCACCGTGCACCCGGTGCTCGGCCCGGCCGGGAACGGAGCACCGGGCGGGGACGGCACACCGGACGGGGACGGCGCACCGGACGGGAAGGAAGCACCGGCCGGGAACGGCGAGCAGGTGCTGGCCGACGAGTCCGGGCAGCGGCTGCGGCTGGCCGCGTCCGCGCTGACCGGCAAGGACGTCAAGGGCGCCGACGCCCGGTTCGACGCGCAGTCCGGCGCCGGCTGGCACGTCACCGTGGACTTCGACCGCGCGGGCCGCGACCGGTGGGCGAAGCTGACCGGGCAGGCCGCGTGCAGCCCGGCGGGCGATCCCGCGCGCCGGATCGCCATCGTGCTGGACGGCCGGATCATCTCCGCGCCGCAGGTCGACCCCGCGGTGGGCTGCGGCAGCGGCATCACGGGCGGCTCCACCCAGATCACCGGCTCCTTCGACGACCGCGAGGCCCGCGAGCTGGCCCTGCTGATCAGCGGCGGGGCGCTGCCCGTGCCGGTCGAGACGGTCGAGCAGCACACCGTGGGCCCGACGCTGGGCGCGCGGGCCATCGCGGCGAGCGCCTGGGCCGCGGCCGTGGGCACCGCGCTGACCGCGCTGTTCATCGTCGTGATGTACCGGCTGATGGGCGTGCTCGCCGCCGTGGCGCTGCTCTCCTACGGTCTGATCTCCTACGCCGCCCTGGCCGCGCTGGGCGCCACGCTCACCCTGCCGGGCCTGGCCGGTTTCGTGCTGGCGATCGGCATGGCGGTGGACGCCAACGTGCTCGTCTTCGAACGGGCCCGCGAGGAGTACGCCGCCCGGCACCGGCCCACCGCCCGCTCGGCGCTGACCGCCGGGTTCCGCAACGCCTTCAGCGCCATCGCCGACTCCAACGTGACCACGCTGATCGCGGCCGGGCTGCTGTTCTTCCTGGCCTCGGGGCCGGTGCGCGGCTTCGGTGTCACGCTGGGCATCGGCGTCCTGGCGTCCATGGTCAGCGCGCTGGTGGTGACGCGGGTGCTCGCCGACTTCGCCGTCACGCGCCGGTGGGTGCACCGCCGGCCGCGCGTCACCGGACTCGCCACCACCGGCCGGGTGCGGGACGCGCTGGAGCGGCGCGGGCCGCGGCTGATGCGCAGGCCGCGCCGCTGGCTCGCGGTGTCGGCCGTGGCGCTGGTGCTCGCCGGGTCGGGGCTGCTGGTGCGCGGCGCGGACCTGGGTGTGGAGTTCACCGGCGGCCGGCTGATCGAGTACGGCACCGCGCGGGTGGTCGATCCCGACCGGGCGCGCACCGCGCTCGCCGACGCGGGGTTCCCGCGCGCGGTCGTGCAGTCCTCCGGGGACAAGGGCCTGACCGTGCGCACCGGGGAGCTGACGGACGCGCAGGCGGAGCGCGTGACACGGACGGTGGGCGCGCTGGGCGGCGGGGCGGACAAGGTCCGCGACGAGCTGATCGGTCCGAGCATGGGCGCGGAGCTGCGCCGGGGCGCGCTGATCGCGCTCGCGGTGGCCCTGGGCGCCCAGTTGCTCTATCTCGCGGCCCGTTTCCGCTGGCTGCTGGGGACGGCGGCGGTGGCCGCACTCGCGCACGACGTGGTGATCCTGGTCGGGGTCTTCGCCTGGCTGGGCAAGCCGCTGGACGGGGTGTTCCTGGCCGCGCTGCTGACCGTGATCGGGTACTCGGTCAACGACTCGGTCGTCGTCTTCGACCGGATCCGGGAGCTGACGCGGCGCGAACGCGGGGCGCGGGCGGCCCACATCG
Source organism: Streptomyces sp. SAT1 (assembly GCF_001654495.1). Lineage (GTDB taxonomy): Bacteria > Actinomycetota > Actinomycetes > Streptomycetales > Streptomycetaceae > Streptomyces > Streptomyces andamanensis. Next base: position 3,776,027 of record NZ_CP015849.1, on the reverse strand, counting down.
CCGACCGGGCGATCGTGCAGACGCTGCCGCGGACCGTGAACACCGGTATGGGCGCGGTGCTGATCCTGGCCTCGCTGGCCGTGCTCGGCGGGGACTCGCTGACCGACTTCGCGCTGGCGCTGCTCATCGGCATCGTGGTCGGCACGTACTCGTCGGTGTTCACCGCGGTCCCGGTCGCGCTCGAACTCCGGACCCTGCCGAAACCACGGAGGCGTAGAAGCAACAGAAAAGACTGACTACCCGTCACGACCCGTGCCCAAACATAGCTTTCCATTCCCTTGCTCGGTGCAACTATTGCAAAGGGCAAAGAAAGCCCCCGTATAACTCTGCTCAACTCTGCGTAGTCCCATGGGAACCGACCGTTCCGATGCGCCACGCTGGCCACGCCCACGCCGGCCGGGCAGGGGCGGACCGACCACCCGCACCCCCCGGCCGGTGTCCGCCGACTTCATAGGGGATGTGAGCTGCGAGTGGGACGGCGAGCGGCACGAAAGGAAGCAGAGCGGATGGCGGCCCTGGCCGCCGACCGGTTGCTGCGGGCGGGGGGCACGCTGCGACGCTCCGTGACCACTCCGGACCTGCGGGCGGTCTTCCGCACCGACCAGGACGTCAACGACAGCCCGTACCGGGAGCGTTGGGCGCACGACAAGGTGGTGCGCTCCACGCACGGCGTCAACTGCACCGGTTCCTGCTCGTGGAAGGTGTACGTCAAGGACGGGCTGATCACCTGGGAGACCCAGGAGACCGACTACCCCACGACCGGCCCCGACCGGCCCGAGTACGAGCCGCGCGGCTGCCCGCGCGGCGCCTCGTTCTCCTGGTACACGTACTCGCCGACCCGGGTGCGCTACCCGCACGCCCGCGGGGTCCTCGTGGAGATGTACCGCGAGGCCCGCGCCCGGCTCGGCGACCCGGTCGCCGCCTGGGCGGAGATCGTCTCCGACCCGGACCGGCGGCGCCGCTACCAGGCGGCGCGCGGCAAGGGCGGCCTGGTGCGGATCGGCTGGGACGAGGCGCTGGAGATCGCCGCCGCCGCCCATGTGCACACCATCGCCGAGCACGGCCCCGACCGGGTCGCCGGGTTCTCCCCGATCCCGGCGATGTCCATGGCCTCGCACGCGGTGGGCGCCCGCTTCATGTCACTGATCGGCGCGCCGATGGTGTCGTTCTACGACTGGTACGCCGATCTGCCGATCGCCTCCCCGCAGGTCTTCGGCGACCAGACGGACGTACCGGAGTCCGGGGACTGGTGGGACGCGGCGTATCTGATGCTGTGGGGCTCCAACGTGCCGGTGACCCGCACCCCGGACGCGCACTGGATGACCGAGGCCCGCTACCGCGGCCAGAAGGTCGTGGTGGTCTCCCCGGACTACGCGGACGCCACCAAGTTCGCCGACGAGTGGCTGCACCCGCACCCCGGCACCGACGGGGCGCTGGCGATGGCCATGGGGCACGTGATCCTCACCGAGTTCTTCGTGCGCCGCCAGGTGCCGTACTTCACCGACTACGTCCGGCGCTTCACCGACCTGCCCTTCCTCGTGGAACTGACCGAACACCCGCGCCATGCGGGCGCGTTCGTGCCCGGCAAGTTCGTCACGGCGGCGGCGCTCGGCCTGGACGAGGAGGCGGGCGAGGACGCCCACTGGAAGCCGGTGCTGCTCGACGCGGTCTCCGGGCGCCCGGTCGTCCCCAACGGCACCCTCGGCGACCGCTGGTCCAAGCGCGGCGAGGGCCGCTGGAACCTGGACCTCGGGGACGTGGAGCCCCAGCTGACCTTCCACCGGGCGGACGGCGGGCCCGGCGGCAGCGTCCCCGTCCGGCTGCCCCGCTTCGACGGTTCCGGCACCGGGGAGGCGGCGAGCGGCTGCGTCACCCGCGGCGTGCCGGTGCGCGAGGTGGGCGGACGCCGCGTGACGACCGTCTTCGACCTGCTGCTCGCCCAGTACGGGGTGGCCCGCGACGGACTGGAGGGCGAGTGGCCGGACGGCTACGAGGACGCCGCCCAGCCGCACACCCCCGCCTGGCAGGAGGCGATCACCTCGGTGCCGGCCGCCGCCGTGGTGCGGGTGGCGCGGGAGTTCGCGCGCACCGCCGAGCAGTCCCGGGGCCGGTGCACCATCGTCATGGGCGCGGGCACCAACCACTGGTTCCACTCCGACACCATCTACCGCTCCTTCCTCACCCTGCTGCTGCTCACCGGCTGCCAGGGCGTCAACGGCGGCGGCTGGGCGCACTACGTCGGCCAGGAGAAGGTGCGGCCCTACGCGGGCTGGCAGCAGCTCCAGTCGGCCGCCGACTGGGTGCGGCCCTCCCGGCAGGTCGCCGGCACCCCGTACTGGTACCTGCACACCGGCCAGTGGCGCTACGACGGCCACGGCGCGGACGCGCTCGCCGCGCCCACCGGTCCCGGTCTGTTCCGCGGACGGCACACCGCCGACCTGGTCGCCCAGTCGGTGCGCCTGGGCTGGATGCCGTCCGCGCCCGCCTTCTCCGCCAACCCGCTCGACCTGGGCCGCGCGGTGCGCGAGAGCGGACGCGAGCCCGGCGAGTGGGTCGCCTCCCGACTGGCCGAAGGGAAGCTGTCGTTCGCCTGCGAGGACCCGGACGCACCGGAGAACTGGCCGCGGGTGCTCACCGTGTGGCGGGCCAATCTGATCGGCTCCTCCGCCAAGGGCAACGAGTTCTTCCTGCGCCATCTGCTGGGCGCGAGCGACAACGCGCACGCCGCCGAGGCCCCGCCCGAGGCCCGCCCCCGGGACGTCACCTGGCGCGAGGAGGCCCCGCGCGGCAAGCTCGACCTGCTGCTCGCCCTGGACTTCCGGATGACCTCGACCACGCTGATGGCCGACCTCGTGCTGCCCGCCGCCACCTGGTACGAGAAGCACGACCTGTCCAGCACCGACATGCACCCCTATGTGCACGCCTTCTCGCCCGCGATCAGCCCGCCCTGGCAGGCCCGCACCGACTTCGAGATCTTCCACGCGCTGGCCCGCCGCTTCGGCGAACTGGCCGCCGGACGGCTCGGCGTGGCCCACGACCTGGTGGCCACCCCGCTCCAGCACGACACCCCGGGCGAGACGGCGCAGCCCGGCGGCACCGTCCGGGACTGGCGCGCGGAGGGCCGCACCCCCGTGCCCGGCCGCGACCTGCCGCAGTTCACCCTCGTCGAACGCGACTACACCGCCGTCGCCGACCGGCTGGCCGCGCTCGGCCCGCTGTGCGAGCAGCAGGGCATGACCGTCAAGGGCGTCACCGTCCGGCCGGGCCCCGAGGTGCGCCGTCTGGCCGCCCGCTGCGGCACCGCCGGCGGGTCCGGGCCCGTCCGCGGCCGTCCGCTGCTCGACACCGACGTCAAGCTGTGCGAGGCGATCCTCGCCCTGTCCGGCACCACCAACGGGCGGCTGGCCGCCGAGGGCTTCGAGCGGCTCGGCGAACGCTGCGGCCCCGGCGCCGGGTTCGACACCCTCGCCGAGTCCGTGCGCGAACGCCGGATCGTCTTCTCCGACACCCAGCAGCGGCCCGTCCAGGTCGGCACCAGCTACGAGTGGTCCGGCAAGGAGGCCCCCGACCGGCGCTACTCGCCCTTCACCGTCAACACCGAGCACAACAAGCCCTGGCACACCCTCACCGGCCGCCAGCACTTCTACCTGGACCACGACTGGATGGCCGAGCTCGGCGAGCAACTGCCCGTCTACCGGCCGCCGCTGGACCTCACCGCCGACAGCGTGCCCGGCGAGCGCGAGGTCTCCGTGCGCTACCTCACCCCGCACTCCAAGTGGTCCATCCACTCCGAGTACCAGGAGAACCTGCTCATGCAGACCCTGGCCCGCGGCGGCCCGGTCATCTGGATGAGCGTCCCCGACGCCGAGGCCATCGGCGTCGCCGACAACGACTGGGTGGAGGCGGTCAACCCCAACGGTGTCGTCGTCGCCCGCGCGATCGTCTCGCACCGCATGCCGCCCGGCACGGTGTTCATGTACCACGTGCAGGAACGCCTGGTGAACGTGCCGCGCTCGGAGGCCACCGGACGGCGCGGCGGTGTGCACAACGCCCTCACCCGCATCCTCCTCAAACCCACCCACCTCATCGGCGGCTACGCCCAGCTCTCCTTCGCCCCCAACTACTACGGCCCCACCGGCAACCAGCGTGACGCCCGCACCGTCGTGCGGCGCCGCGCCCAGGAGGTGCAGTACTGACATGCGCGTCTTGAGTCAGGTCGCCATGGTCATGAACCTCGACAAGTGCATCGGCTGCCACACCTGCTCGGTCACCTGCAAGCAGACCTGGACCAACCGCACCGGCACCGAGTACGCCTGGTTCAACAACGTCGAGACCCGCCCCGGCCTGGGCTATCCGCGCGGCCACGAGGACCAGGCGAAGTGGAAGGGCGGCTGGCGGCTGGACGCGCGCGGCCGGCTGGTGCCGCGCTCCGGCGGCCGCGCCCGCCGCCTCGCCCGCCTCTTCGCCAACCCCGACCTGCCCGCCCTGGCCGACTACTACGAACCCTGGACCTACGACTACGACACCCTGATCGCCGCCCCGCTCGGCGACGACCTGCCCACCGCCCGCCCCCGCTCCCTGATCGACGGCCGCCCCGTCTCCGTCACCTCCGGGCCCAACTGGGACGACGACCTCGGCGGCGGCCCCGGACACCTGGCCGGCGACCCCGTGCTCAAGGCGATGAACGAGCAGGTCAGGCTGGAGTACGAGCAGGCGTTCATGTTCCATCTGCCGCGCATCTGCGAGCACTGCCTCAACCCGAGCTGCGTGGCGGTCTGCCCCTCCGGGGCGCTCTACAAGCGCATCGAGGACGGCATCGTCCTCGTCGACCAGGACCGCTGCCGCGGCTGGCGGATGTGCGTCTCCGGCTGCCCGTACAAGAAGGTCTACTTCAACCACTCCACCGGCAAGGCCGAGAAGTGCACCTTCTGCTACCCGCGCATCGAGGCGGGCGAGCCGACCGTCTGCTCGGAGACCTGCGTGGGCCGGCTGCGCTACCTCGGCGTGCTGCTCTACGACGCCGACAAGGTGGGCGAGGCCGCCGCCGTCCCCGACGAGAAGGACCTCTACGAGGCCCAGCTCGGCTGCTTCCTCGACCCGCACGACCCCGAGGTGGTGCGCGCCGCCGAGGCGTCCGGCGTCCCGCACGACTGGATCACCGCGGCCCGCCGCTCCCCCGTGCGCGACCTCATCAGCACCTACCGCGTCGCCCTGCCCCTGCACCCGGAGTACCGCACCCTGCCCATGGTCTGGTACGTCCCGCCGCTGTCCCCGGTGGTCGACGCGCTCACCCGCGGCGGCCACGACGGCGAGCACCCGGCGCCCCTGTTCGGCGCCATCGACTCGCTGCGCATCCCGGTCGCGTACCTGGCCGGTCTGTTCACCGCCGGGGACCCCGCGCCCGTGGAGGCCGCGCTGTGCCGGCTGGCCGCGATGCGCGCCCACATGCGCCGCGTCAACCTCGGCGAGGACCGCGACCCGGCCATCGCCCGCGGTGTCGGCATGGACGAGACCGGCCTGGAGGCCATGTACCGGCTGCTCGCCCTCGCCAAGTACGAGGAGCGCTACGTCATCCCCACCACGTACGTCGCGGGCGGCGGCAGCGGCCCGGACGGCGCCGGATGCAGCCTGGAGGGCGACGGCGGCCCCGGCATGTACGGCACCGACGCCGCGGGCGCCTTCCACACGCCCCCGGTCCCGGCCCCCGCCGGAGCCGGCCGCTCCGCGCTGCGCGGCCGGATCAACCTGCTCAACTGGAACGGCCGCGGCCGGCCCGGCGGCCTGTTCCCCGACCGGTCCGAGGCGGGGAGCGCCGACGCGTGAACCTGCACCGGGCACTCCACCAGGCCGCCGCCCTGCTCCTGGACCACCCGGGCCCCGACTGGCCCGACCGGCTCCGGACCGTGGCCGAGGCACTCGCCCCGCTGCCCGGCGAGGCCCCCGGACTGCTGCTGCGCTTCTGCCGGTGGGCGCAGGGCACCAGCCCGCTCGACCTCGCCACCGGCTACGTCACCACCTTCGACCGCAGCCGCCGCCGCACCCTGCACCTGACCCACTACACCGACGGCGACACCCGCCGCCGCGGCGCCACCCTGGCCGCGCTGAAGGCCCGCTACCGCGAGCACGGCTGGGCACCGCCGCCCGGCGAACTCCCCGACCACCTGCCCTGCCTGCTGGAGTTCGCCGCCCGCTGCCCCGGGCCCGGCACCGACCTGCTGCACGAGCACCGCCCGGCGCTCGCCCTGCTCGCCCACGGCCTGGAGACCCACCACAGCCCCTACGCCGACGTGGTGCGCGCGGTCCTGACCACCGTGCCCGACACCCCGCCCCCGAATCCGCGGCCCGCGGCCGTACCGGAGCCACGGCCCCTCCCCCTGCCGTTCCCCCTCCGGCACGCGCCGGACGACGAAGGAGTCCGCCGCTGATGACCCCGCCGCACCTGCGCGCCGCGCACCTGGACATCGCCCTGTGGGGGTCCTGCCCTACCTCGCGCTGGCCGTGCTCGTCGCCGGCACCGCCTGGCGCTACCGCTACGACCGGTTCGGCTTCACCACCCGCTCCAGCCAGCTCCACGAGTCCCGGCTGCTCGGCATCGGCGGGCCGCTCTTCCACTACGCCCTGTTCCTGGTCATCGGCGGCCACGTCATGGGCCTGCTGGTCCCGGAGGCCCTGACCCGGTGGCTGCGCGTCAGCGAGGAGCAGTACCACGCGGTCGCCCTGGCCATGGGCGGCACCGCCGGACTCGCCGCGGCCGCCGGGCTCGGCCTGCTGCTGTACCGGCGGCTGCGCGTGCCCGCCGTGCGCCGGGCCACCAGCCGCAGCGACAGGCTGACCTACCCGCTGCTCGCCCTGGTCCTGCTGGCCGGGCTGACCGCCACCGCCACCTCCGTCACCAACCCCTACGACTACCGGCTCGGCGTCGCCGTCTGGTTCCGCAGCCTGTTCACCCTCGACCCCGACGTCTCCGCCATGGCCCACGCCCCGCTCGTCTACCAGTGCCATGCTCTGCTGGCCATGGCCCTGTTCGCCCTGTGGCCCTTCGGCCGCCTGGTGCACGCCTTCACCGCCCCGGTCGGCTATCTGGCCCGTCCCTACGTCGTCTACCGCTCCCGCGGCGGCGCCGCCCGGGGCAGACTGTCCGGGCGCACACCCCGCAGGGCGTCCGTGCGCTGAGGCACATCGCCCGGCGCGGAGCAACGTGCCGGGCCGGTTTCCGGTCCATACGGTTGTGCGTATGTTTGGGCGGGAACTGCTTCGAGGAGCCGAGCGGCGGTGCGACGGAACAGAGGACCGGTGAAGCCGGACAGGACGAGGGAGTGAGACCCGGCGGACCGCGGGTCCGGCAGCGCGGGCGGGACCTGCTGACCCGGCTCGCGCTGTTCGCCGTCCGCACCCTGCGCGGTGAATGGCACGCCATGGTCGTCGACCCGGTGCGCCTGCTGCTGCGCCGGGGCCTGTCCGGGCTGCTGCTCGCCTTCGTGGCCGCCTTCGGCGTGATCTTCTTCCACGCGGTCGCCCAGCACCCCCGGGGCGAGACGGCGGTGCGCCTGGTCGGCGGCGTCCAGGCCGACCTGCCGCTGTGGCTGGCCCTGGCCCGCACCCCCGTCTCGCTCTACGTCCCCGCCCTTGACCTGCCGGTGTGGGCGGGCATCACCCAGCTCTTCCTGGCCTTCGCCCTCGCCGAACTCACCCTGGGCCGCGCCCGCACCCTCTACATCTCCTACGTCACCACGCTGGCCGGCACCCTCACCGTGCGGGGGATGCTCGCCATCGGCCCCGGCCACGGCGGGATCGGCCTGCCGCCGGAGATCGGCCACGTCCTGGACACCGGCCCGTCCGCGGCCGTGGTCGGCCTGTTCACCTATCTCTCCGTGGTGCGCCGCGCCCCGGTCGTCTTCTTCCTCACCGGCGGCTCGATGGTCGCCGAGTCGGTGGTGAAACCCAACCTGGCCGGCCGCGAGCACCTGATCGCGGTGGCCGCCGCCCTCGTCCTGGCCGTCCTCCACGAGCGGCCCTGGCGGCGGCTGCGCCTGCCGCGCCGCGCCCGCGCCGCCCGGCCCGCCGCGCCCCCTCCCGTACGGCCCGCCGTTGTCTATCCTGAACCCGTGCCGCGGCGCGCGGAGCCCGAGCCCGCACTGCGGCGCGAGCGCGTGCCGGGCGGCTGCGCGGGGAGCGGGACGGGGGAGAGATGAACTGGATCTGGTGGGTGCTCATCCTGTTCTGGACCGGTGGCTTCGCATGGCTCGCGGACACCGCGCGCACCGCGCTGCGCAACCGGCACCAGCGCCGACTGGAGCTTTTGGAGGCGCAGAAGGCGGAGCGGCTCGCTCTGGAGGCCGCCCACCAGCCGCCCGAGCCCGTCTGCGGCTGCACGCACCACCTCGCCAAGCACGACCGCGACGGCCGCTGCCACGAACGCGTCGAGGTGCCCGTCGCCTGGGACGAGAACAAGAAGCCGCTGCGCTACGAGCCGGGCCGGTGCAACTGCCAGCGCTATGTGGGCCCGCAGCCGCTGTCCCAGGTCTACGCGGAGGAACTGACCGACCGGGCCTGAGAGCCGTCCGGCGCGCGCCGCTGCCCCGGCAGCCGCACCGCGGGCGCGGTGGCCTCCCGTGAGCCGCGCGGCGGCCGCTGCGGCCAGAACAGCACGTACAGCGCCGAACCGACGGCGAACGCCAGCCGGATCAGGCCCTGCGCCGAGTCCGAGGGCACCAGCAGCGCGCTGCCGTACAGGGAGATCAGCGCTATCCAGCTCACCCAGGGCACCAGCCGCCGCTGCCCCACCGAGTCCCAGATGAGCGTGCCGAGCAGCACCGACGCGTTGTAGTACGTGTACACGCTCGGGTCCAGCACGATCCGCGCGTCGGCGGCCAGCACCACCACGGCCGCCCAGCGGCCCCGGCGCACCGCGAGCGCGCCGAGCGCGATCCCGAGGCCCATCTGCGCGGGCCGGTCCCACCAGGGGGTCGCCGGGTCGGTCACCCCGAACCAGCGCAGCGAGGAGGCGGGCTGATTGGGGATGGTGAACCGGGCGGCGGCGAACGTCTCCAGATGGGTCAGGTAGAACGGCAGCCAGGCCGCCGCCACCAGGCCGACCGTCCAGGCCGCCGCGCGCAGCCGGTCGGCCCTGGGCAGCGCCAGCAGCAGCGGCAGGAAGCCCACCGCCCACGGCTTGGAGTCCACCGCCAGCGCGAGGAAGACCCCGACGGCGGTGGCGTTGCCGCGCACCAGGGCGCGCACCGCCAGCGTGGTGAAGAACAGCGCCAGTACGTCGTCCAGGTGCGCGAACCGCACCGAGACCTCCACCCACATGGGGATGAACGCGGCACCGGCGACCAGGACGCGCTGCTGGAGGCGCTTGTGGTTCATCCCGGTGCCGCGCCCCCACTCGGCGGCGGTCCGGCCGATCAGGACCAGCATGTACAGGCCCAGGCCGGACATGAACGCCTCGGCCAGATTCTCGCCCAGGGCGGCCGGGAAGGGCCCGAACAGCGCGGCGACGACGAAGGAGACCGGGCCGATCTGGAGTTCCGGGTGGTTGGCGTACAGCGCGAGGCCGCCGCCCGGCACCTGGCTGAACAGCAGTTCCTCACCGCTGCGCAGATAGTGCCAGGACACGGCCCCGTGCCGTTCGGCCACCAGGAACCACAGGACCGTCCACCCGGTCAGCAGGGCGGTGTGCCACCGCACGGGCGACCGGCCGATACGGCCGAGCCGCGTGCCGTCCCCGGCACCGGCCGCCGCCTTCTCGCCGTTGCGCACGTTCCGTCCTTCCGTCACAGGTCCGCCCCCTCAGACGGGGATCGGCCGGGAACGGTTCAGCGCAGGATCCCGGCCCAGACGTCCGGGGAGAGATCGGCGCCCCGGAGCACGGTAGCGGTGCGGGGTGCGGACACGGACGGCGCGGGGGTGGCGGCGGCCGACGCGGTGGCCGGGCAGAGCGCGGTGACCACGTAGGCGTTGAGGGCGTCGTCGATCGGGCTCGGCTCGAAACCGGTGCCGTCCTCCTTCAGGCGCTCGTACTTCATCAGGTTCCAGCCGACGGCGACCTGGCGCTTCCCGTCCGGGCTGGACAGCGCGATCGTCCCGGCGCCGAACACGGCGCCGTCGTGGCCCCAGAAGCGGCCGCAGCCGGGTATGTCGACGGCGTACAGGCCCAGTCCGTAGTTCAGGCCGTCCACGGGGACGGTCCGCTGCATCTCCTTCAGCGCGGCCGGGCCGATCAGCCGGCCCGTCAGCAGCGCCCGGTAGAAGCGGTTCAGGTCGTCGGTGGTGGAGACCACCGCGCCCGCCGTGTACGCCCAGGACATGTCGTAGACGCTGTAGTCGCGGGGCGGGTCGATCAGCCCGTAGAAGCTCTCGTACATCCGCGCGTGCGGGCCCTGGAGGGCGGCGGTGCGCGGGTAGGAGGTGTGGCGCAGCCCGGCCCGGCCGATGACATGGCGGGTGATGTACGCCTCCGGGTCCTGGCCGGTGACCTTGGCCAGCAGGAGTCCGGCGATGACGTAGTTGGTGTTGGAGTAGTGGCCGGGCAGCGCGCCGGGTGCGCCGGTGGCGGGGGCGGCCAGGCCGAGGCGGACCAGTTCCGCCGGGCGGATCGAGCGGAACCGCTCCTCGTCGAGGCTGGCCGTCGAGCCCTCGGCCAGGGACGGGAAGGCGGGCACCACGTAGTCGCCGATGCCGCTGGTGTGGTCGAGCAGCATGCGGACGGTGATCCGGTCCCCGCGCTCGCCCGGGACCAGGCCGGGCAGATACGTGGCGATGGGGGCGTCCAGGCGGATCCGGCCCGCCTCCACCTGCTGGAGCACGGCGACGGCGGCGAAGGACTTGCTGATGCTGCCCACCCGGTGGCGCATGTCCGGCCGGACCGGGCGGCCGGTGGCCACGTCCGCGACGCCGGACGCGCCGCTCCAGGCGCGGTCGCCGTCGCGGACCGAGGAGTACAGGCCGTACATGCCCGCCTCGTGCACGGCGCGCAGCGCGCCGCCGAGGGCGGCCGGGTCCAAGGCGGTGCCCGGCCGGGCGGTGGCCGGGACGGTGGCCGGGGCGGAGGCCGGGGCGGAGGCCGGTCCGGGGCCGGCGAAGGCCGCGGGGGCGGCGGCGGTGGTCAGTGACAAGGCGGTGGCGACGACGGTGGCTGCGGCGATCCTGCGGATGCGCAAGGGACTTCCCTTCCCTCGGGTCCGTGCATGTCCCCGCCATCCTCGGCGATCTTGAGGGGCCGCCGCATCCTTCCGGCGGACGAGGTCCGGTGCCGAATCCGTGCGAGAGCGTCACACAGGCTCCACACAGCGCGGCGGCCCGGTTGTTAGCGTGGCTGGCCGCCCGGCAGCCGACCCAGGAAGATCCGGATGGACTACTGCTCCACGTGCCGACGGCACCTCAACGGTGCCCTGGTGTGCCCCGGTTGCGGTGCGTACGCGCCGGACATAGCACCGAACGCCACCACGGACTCCGCGCACTCCTACGCTCCCGGCCCGGCGGCGGCCGGTGCCCGGGAGACCGCCGTACCGGACGCCCCGGACGCCCCGGACACCGCAGAGGTGCCGCAGGCGCCGGACGGGACGGACCTGTCGGGCCTAGCGGATCTGCCGGATCTGCCGGATCTGCCGCAGGTCCGGCAGCGGCCGGGGCGGGCGGCGCGGCGGCGGCAGCTGGCCCGCTGGAAGAAGACCCAGCGCCGGGCCCTGGTCGCCACGGCGGTGGCCCTGGTCGGCGGCGGTCTGACGGTCGCCTCGATGGAACGCGGCGGCGGTGACCGCGCCCAGGCGGCGGTCCCGGCGCAGGACGGCCCGCACCCGGACAGCGTCGGCAGGCGGCCCGCGGGCCACGGCTCCGCACCGGCGGCCGGGACCGGATCCGCCCCCGGGAAGACTCCCGGGACCGGCTCCTCCGGTGTGCGGCACTCCTCGCCTCCGGCCGCGCCCGCGCACCACCCCTCCACCCTGGCCGGACAGGGCGTACGCCCCGACGCCGCCGCCCCGCCCGCGCCGGTGGCGCCCTCCGCGCCCGCCACGCATCCGGCTCCGGCGGCGCGTCCGGCGGACACGTCCGGGACCTCGGCCGCGGGCGGTACCTCCGGGACCGGCGGCGCCCCGGCCGCGCACGATTCCCCGGACACACTGGCGCAGCCCCCGTCGACCGGGCCCACCGCTCCCCAGGGCACCCCGCCCGGACACGGCAGCACGGACCCGTCCTCGCCGCCCGCCGCGGATCCGTCGTCCCCGCGGCTCTGCCTGCTGGTCCTCTGCCTGGGCTGACCGGCCGTCGGGCGCCGGGCGGCCGGGCGCCGGTCGGTCAGGCTCCCGGCGCCGGAGGCTCGTCGAAGCTGGCGAAGTAGGCCGCGGCCATGTCCTCGCCGCCGTGCCCCTGGGCGGCGGCGCGGGCGAAGCGGTCGGCGCTCGCGGCGGCCACGTCCAGGCGTACGCCGTGCCGCGCGCCGGCCTCGACGATCAGCCGGGCGTCCTTCTCCGCCGTGGTCACCGCGAAGCTCGGCGGCAGCAGAGCGCCGTCGAGGACGAGCCCGGCCTTGGCGCGCAGATAGCCCATGTCGAGCGGGCCGCCCGCGATCAGGTCGAAGAAGGCCGCCGGGTCCACGCCCAGCCCCTCGGCCAGGGACAGGGTCTCGCCGGTGGCGGCGGTGGCCGCGATGACCCAGCTGTTGGCGACCAGCTTCAGCCGGGTCGCGGTGGCCGCGGCGCCGTCCTCGCCGGTCCACACCGTGCGCGCGCCCACCGCGTCGAACAGCGGCTGCACCGCCGCGCGGCCCTCCGCGGGCCCGGCGGCCAGCACGGTGAGCTGCCCCGCCTCGGCGGGCTGCCGGGTGCCGAGGACCGGGGCGTCGTAGAAGACCAGGCCGTGGGCGCGGGCGAGGTCCGCCAGTTCGCCGACCGCCTCCAGGCCGGAGGTGGTCGACTGCGCCCAGACGGCGCCCGCGCGGGCCTCGGGAGCGGCCTCGCGCATGACATCGAGGACGGTGGTGCCGTCGTAGAGCATGGTCAGCACGGCGTCGGCGTCCCGGACCGCGTCGGCGGCGGTGGCCGCGACCTCGGCGCCCTCGGCGGCCAGCGGCTCGGCCTTGGCGAGGGTGCGGTTCCAGACGCGGACGGTGTGTCCGGCCCGCAGGAGGTTGCGGGCCATCGCGGCGCCCATGATGCCGGTGCCCAGCACGGCGACGGTACGGGTGGAGGCGGTCATCTCGTTCCTTTCGGCGAGGACTGCGGGCGGGACCGGTGCGCCCTGCGCCCGGCCATTGTCCGTCCGGACGCCCGGTTCAGCGCCCCGGCCCGCCGGACGCCGCCGCGGCGGGGAGCAGCGGTTCGAGCACCTTCGCCATCCGGCTCTCCGACGTCATCCCGATCCGGACGGCCGCGGCCCGGCCCTCCCGGTCTATGACCACGGTGAGGGGAAGCGTCTGGGTGCTCACCAGTCCGCGGGGCAGGCGCAGCACCTGCCTGCCCGCCGGATCGTGCAGGGACGGATAGCCCAGATGGTGGTCCCGCTGGAAGGTGAGCGCCTCGGCGCGGCTGCTGTCGTTGGCGATCCCGAGCACCTGCACCCCGCGGGGCGACCACTCCTTCTGGATCTTCTCCAGCTCCGGGGCCTCCAGCCGGCACGGGCCGCACCAGTGCGCCCAGACGTTGAGCACGACGACCTTGCCCCGGTAGTCGGACAGCTGGATCTTCCGGCCGTCCAGGGACGTCCCGCCGAGGTCCGGCACGGCGGGGCGCTCGCCGGGCTCCAGGGTGCGGGTCAGCGCGTCCTGGGGGCTGGTGTCGCCGACCTGGGCGGTGGACGAGCACCCCGCGAGCAGCGCGCAGGCCGCGATCACCGCCGCGTACGTACGCCGGTCCGGCATCCGCCCACCCCTCCCGCCCACCCCTCCCGCCCGCTCCGGCGCCCGCTCCGGCGCCTCTGCGTCCGTCGACGATCATTGTCCTCGCCGCGGCCGACGCCCCGGAGCCGGGGTCCGCCGCGCGCGGGCGGGGCGGGGGGAGGCGGGGGCGGGGCCCGAGAGCCGGGAGCCTATGCCAGCCACACGGTGGTGTCCGGCTCCAGCCGGTCGCCCGTCGGCGCTCCGCTGCTCAGCAGCACCTCGCCCGGCGGCAGCGGTACGGGCCCGTCCGACAGATTGGTGACACACCGCCAGCCCGCGGAGCGGGCGAACGCCAGCACGCCCGCCGGGGTGTCCTGCGTCCAGGTCAGCGACTCGCCCGCGAGCAGCTTGCGGCGCAGCCGCAGCGCCGTGCGGTACAGCTCCAGGGTCGAGCCCTCCACCCCGTCCTGCGCCTGGACGGCGTACGCGGCGAAGGCGGGCGGCTGCGGCAGCCAGGACCCGCCGGGCCCGAAGCCGTACGAGGGCCCGGTCGTCGTCCACGGCAGCGGCACCCGGCAACCGTCCCTGCCCTTGCGGACATGGCCCGTCTGCTCCCAGACGGGGTCCTGGAGCACCTCGGTGGGCAGGTCGGCCACCTCGGGCAGGCCCAGTTCCTCGCCCTGGTAGAGGTAGGCCGAGCCGGGCAGGGCCAGCATCAGCAGGGTCGCCGCGCGGGCCCGGCGCAGTCCGGCCGCCGGGTCCACGGCGGGCGCCCGGCCGCCGGCCAGCAGCCAGGCGTTCTCGTCCGTGCCCGGCGGGAGCACCAGCCGGGAGGCGTGCCGGACCACGTCGTGGTTGGAGAGCACCCAGGTGGCGGAGGCACCGGCGGCCCGCGCGGTGGCCAGGGAGGCGGCGATGGCGGCGCGCAGCTCGTCCGCGTCCCAGCCGGTCTGGAGGTACTCGAAGTTGAAGGCCTGGCCCAGCTCGTCGGGCCGGGCGTACAGCGCGCGCCGCGCGTCCGGCACCCAGGCCTCGGCGACGGCGGTGCGGGGCGGGGAGTAGGCGTCGAAGATCTTGCGCCAGTCCCGGTAGATCTCGTGCACGCCGTCCCGGTCCCAGTACGGGTGGCTGCCCGGCTCCAGACGCGGCAGCGCGTCCTCGCCGGTGACGCCGATGTCCCCGACGTCGCGCAGCGGCTCGTCGAGGTCCTTGACCAGGGCGTGCGCCACGTCGACGCGGAAGCCGTCCACGCCCCGGTCGGACCAGAACCGCAGGGTGGTGCGGAAGTCGGCGCGCACCTCCTCGTTGCTCCAGTCGAAGTCCGGCTGCTCGGGGGCGAACAGATGCAGGTACCACTGGCCGTCCGGCACCCGCCGCCAGGCGCTGCCGCCGAACACGGACTGCCAGTCGGTGGGCGGCAGTTCGCCGCTGTCGCCGCGGCCGTCCCGGAAGACGTACCGGGCGCGGGCGGCGGAGCCGGGTCCGGCCCGCAGCGCCTCCTGGAACCAGGGGTGCCGGTGCGAGCTGTGGTTGGGGACGATGTCCGCGATCACCTTCAGGCCGAGGCGGTGCGCCTCGGCGACCAGCGCGTCGAAGTCGTCGAGGGTGCCCAGGCGGGGGTCGACGTCCCGGTGGTCGGCGACGTCGTAGCCGCCGTCGGCCAGTTCGGAGGGGTAGAACGGGCTGAGCCACACGGCGTCGACACCGAGCCCGGCCAGATGCGTCAGCCGCCGGGTGATGCCCCGGATGTCGCCGAGTCCGTCACCGTCGGCGTCGGCGAAGCTGCGGGGGTAGACCTGGTAGACGACGGCCTGCCGCCACCAGTCGGGGTCGCGGGAGGACAGGTCGGGCGGCGCGTCGTCGGTGCGGTCAGTCACGCGGTCTCCTCTTCGGACGGGGAGCTGTGGGCACGCGGGCACGGAGCCCGCTGACGCGGGTCCGCGGGCCTCCGGGTGTCGCCGGAACGGCTCAGGGAATCCTGTCCCGCCCGCCGGGGAGGCGAACCCCGTACCCGGACCGCGCCGGTGTCGCGCCCCGCGGCGCACCCCCGACCGCCCCCTCCGGGCCCCGCCCGACCGTGCTCGGCCGTGCTCGGGCCAGTCGTGGGGCGGTCCCGTCCGCCGCGCGGTCAGGCCCGCGCGCCCGCGCCCTCGACGGTGGCCAGGTACAGCTTCACGTACCGCTCCACGTCGACGTCGAGCGCCACGTCCACCAGCGGCTGCTCACGGGCCTCGCCGTGCAGTTCCGCCTCGCCGGGGCGCCGGCGGCGGTCGACGACCGTCTGGCCGCGCCCCGGTCCCGGCGCGAGGGTCACCTCGACGGGCAGCCGGTGCGTGGTCAGCCCCGCCGGGTCGGCGACCGCGCAGACCGCGCCCGCGTCCCCGAGGCCGCCCGCCGGGTCCTCCTCACTGGTCACCGGGTCGCGGTGGGACAGCAGCCGCCCGGCCAGCCGCGCGCCCGGCTCGGTGCTCTCCCCCAGCCGGCGCACGTCACCGGCCGGGACGACGACTCGCTCGAACACGTCCAGCCCGTACATCGTGGTCGGCACCCCGGCGCTCAGCAGGATCGCGGCGGCCTCCGGGTCGTGCCAGACGTTGAACTCGGCGACCGCCGTGGCGTTCCCGGTGGCCACCGCGCCGCCCATGAACACGATCCGCTCGATGTTCCGCGTCACCTCCGGGTGGGTGCGCAGCAGCAGGGCGATGTTGGTCAGGGGCGCGGTGGGGATCAGGGTGACCGGCCGGGGCGAGTCCAGGACCGTGCGGCGCAGCAGCGCCACCGCGTCCGCGTCGACGGGCCGCCGGGCCGGGGCGGGCAGGCCGAGGTCGCCCATGCCGTCGCGGCCGTGCACATGGAGCGCGGTGCGCACGGGCTCGATCAGCGGGCGCTCGGCGCCGCGCGCCACCGGGATCTCGGGTGCGCCCGCCTGCTCCAGCACGGTGAGCGTGTTGCGCACCACCTGGTCCACGTCCGTGTTCCCGGCCACACAGGTCACCGCACGCAGGTCGAGCCCCGGGTGCCGGACGGCGAACAGCAGGGCGAGCGCGTCGTCGACACCGGTGTCGCAGTCGATGATCACGGGCGTGGCGTCGGAGTTGGACGGACCGGTCACGGCGGGCTCCCTCGAAGACTCGCTTGTACTCGCACTCCGCTCCCGACCCTATGCGCCCCGCCTCCCGGCCCGGTGCGCCCCGGCACCGCGTCACCCGGCCGCCGCTGGTCCGGCGGCGCTGGTCCGGCGGCGCTGGTCCGGCGGCGCTGGTCCGGACGGCCACCGCCGTGCCGCCCGCGCCCCCGCGCGCGGCGCCGTCCGTGCCGCTCACCCGGACGGACCGGCGCGGTGGTGCGGGGCGGGAGTCGGTGGTGCGGTGGGATGACCGTCCGGTGCGCGTCGCGGGCGTCGTGCGCGTCGCGGGCGTCGGTGCCCCGGCGCCGCTGCCGCCGTGGCCGCCCCGGCCGTGACCGTCGTCCGACCGTCGTTGTGGAGGACCCGCCCATGCCCCGGCTCCCGGCTGTCCGTGTCCTTGCCGTCGCCGCGCTCTGCGCGGCCGGTCCGCCGGTGCTGACCGCCTGCGGCTCCGGGCAGGAGGCCCGGCCCGCCGCCGCCTCGCCGTCCGCCGCCGCGGCCTCCCGGCCGGCCGCCCCGCGGACACCGGCCGCCCCCACGGCACCGGCCGCCCCCGCCGGGCTCACCGCGGCGCAGGCGCAGGTCGCGCTGCTCACCGAGGACGACCTCGGGGTGCCCTGGGAACCGACCGAGGGGGCGGCGACCTGGCGGGACGGCATCCTCAAGGCGCGCACCGGCGCCGGGACCGCGCCCGACTGCCAGCGGCTCATCGACGCGCTCTACGCCGACCAGCCGCTCGGCGCCCCCACGGGGACGTACGCGGTGACCGGTTTCGACGACGGCGACGACCGGGCCCAACTGCGCCACCAGGTCCTCACCCTGCGCCCGGCGGACGTGGACCGCACCCTGGCCTGGCTGCGGACGCTGCCGCGCACCTGCGCCCGGTTCACGGCGGCGACCACCCGGGCCGGGGAGCAGACGGTGCGGGTCAGCGACCTCGCGCTGCCCGCGCTCGGCGACGCCCGGCAGGGCCTGCGGATCACCTTCACCGGGCCGCGCGACAGCGCGGACGGCGCGAACGGTGCGGACGAGCCGGACTTCGGCGGCCGGGAGGACGACGGGGACGGCACGGACACCACCGCGCTCACGCTCGACGTCGTGGCCGTGCGCGTCGGCGGCGACGCGCTCACCCTGACCGACGGCGCCCCCGGGGACCTCCCGTCCGACGCCACCCTGACGGCGGCCCAGCTGGGCGTGGAGCGCCTGACGGCGGCCCGGGACGGAACCCGCGCCCAGGCATGAGCGACGACGACGCCGAGCCGGCCCGGTTCAGCCGGCGGCGATCCGGTCCACGGCCTCCTTGGCCTCCTTCAGACCGGCGTCCGTGGCCTCCCGGTACAGCTTGACCGCCTGGATCTTCCGGCCGGTCCGCGCCAGTTCGGCCACCTCGCCCCGCCACGGCTGCTCCTCGCACAGCCCCAGGTGGTCCAGGATCAGGTCCAGCTTGTGCTCGACGCGGGCGGTGCGCCGGTCGGTGCGGGCGATCCGGATCTCGATCGTGGCGAACCCGGTGAGCAGAGCCGCGAAGACGATGACGAAGACGAGTATGTCCATACGGTGATCCTAGGAAAGCGCGCCCTGTGCGCCCGGCGTGGACACGCCCCGGACGGCGCCCGGTGTCACAGCGGAGGCTGCGCGGGGGCCGGGCCCAGCGTGGTGGTGCCCGGGGCGGTGCGGTGGCCGAGCCCGGTGCGGTAGGCGTCGAGGGCCGCCTCCACCCGGCCGGTGCGGCGCAGCAGATCACCGAGGAGGCGGCACAGGTCGGCCAGGTCACCGGCGGCACCGGCCCGCTCCAGGAGGCTCAGCGCGCGGACGTAGTGCTCCTCGGCGGCCTCCGTGTCCCGGGCGTCCTCGGCGATGATGCCGAGCAGCCGGTGCGCGGCGGCGGCGTGCATCGCGCCCCGCTCGGAGGAGAGGTCGCCGAGCACGTCCCGCAGCAGGTCGGCGGCCTGCCCGGACTTGCCGCGCCGGTGCAGCACGTCGGCCAGTTCGACCGCGACCTGCCGGGTGTAGAGGGCGGCCCGCTTGGCGGTCAGCATGTCCAGCGCGGACCGCAACTCCTGCTCGGCGCGCTCCAGTTCGCCGTTCTGCGCGCAGACATAGCCGCGCATCCAGTGGCAGTTGGCGAGTTCGGTACGCAGCTGGAGGTGGCGGTAGAGCTCGGCGGCCTTGGCGAGCGAGGCGTCCGCCTCGGCGATCCGGCCCTCGGCGAGCAGGGTGCGGGCCACCGACCGGTGCATCCGGGCCACCAGCGCCGGGTCGCCCGCCTGCGGGGCGAGCGCGAGGGCGAACTCGGCCGCCTGCGCCGCCCGCGCGTGCGCGCCCATGTCCATGTACGGGCCGATGACACCGGCGTAGAGGAGGAGCAGGGCGTCCGGGTCGTGCAGTCCGGAGCGGTTGAGTTCGTCGAGGGTGGACTCGAAGAGGTAGACGGCGTACCGCAGTTCGCCGGTGAGGTAGTGGGCGACGGCCCGGCCGCGCAGCGCGGGGACGCGGGCGGGCAGCGGCGCGTCGGCCAGGGCCTGCTCGGACTGCTCGAAGTAGCGCCGCCCGCTCTCCAGTTCACCGGTCTCCAGGGCGCATTCCCCGAGCCCGAGCAGCGCGTCGGCCCGGATGTCGGCGAGGTCGAGCTGCTCGGCCTCGGCCAGCAGTTCCCCGTACAGCTCGGCGGCCCGGCCGGTCTCCCCGGTGGCCAGCGTCCGCTGCGCCTCGGTCAGCCGCAGCCGCAGATCGGTGGCGAGATGGGCGGGGCGGCCGGTGGCCAGCTCCTCGTAGGCGACACCGAGCCGTTCGGCGAGGTGGCGCAGCGCGGCGTCGGAGGGCCGCACCCGCCCCGCCTCCAGGGTGGAGACATACGCGGGTGTGTACGCCGGTTCGGCCAACTGCTTCTGGGTGAGGCCCCGTTCGCGCCGCAGCCGCTGCACCCTGCGCCCGATGGTCTCCGGGTCGTCCCGCTTCGCCATGCGCCTCATCATGCCAGTACGCGCACCCCCCGGCCCCCGCGTGCCCGGCCCGCCGCCCCCCGGCGGCGACCCGCGGGGACATCTCACCCACGCCGGTCCAACTCCCCTTGTTTCCCTCCGGTTTGCCCTTCCGGCCGAGCGCTCCCACACCCTAGGTTGGGAAGTACGTTAAGCCTGCTTAACCCCCCACTGTCGTTCCCTGCCGCTGTGAGGTCGGTCGCCGTGTCCGGACGCCCTGTCGCCCGCCCTGGTCGCATCTCCGCACGCCATGTACGAGGACTCGGCGCGGCCCTCGTCGCCGTGGCCGCCCTGGTCGCGGCCGCCAACGCGGGCCCCGCCCCCACGACCGAACCCGATCCCGGGCAGCAGGTCGTGGTCCAGGGGCGTTAGGGCCTGTGTGACACAATCCCGGTTTGACGGGAAACGGGCGGACGTTCCCCTCGTCGCATCTCTGCGGAGGGCTCATGACCAGGGGCTTCTGGCGCGTGACGGGCTCGTTGGCGTTGGCGTTCTCCCTGGTGACCGGCTGCGCCCACGCCGACCGGGGACCGGCCGCCACCGCGATCACCGTGTGGATGTACCCGGTGATCGCCGATCCGCGGGCGAGCGCCGCGTACTGGAAGCAGGTGGAGCGGGCCTTCGCGGAAGCCTCTCCCGGCGTGCGGCTGACCGTGGCGGAACTGCCCTGGGCCGACCGGGACAGCAGGCTCACCGCCGCACTCGCGGACGGCACCGGGCCGGACGCCGTGCTGCTGATGCCGGACCAGTTGCCGCGCTTCGCCCTGCGGGGCGCCGTCGCCCCCGTGGGTGACGTCCTGGAGGACACCGCCGGCAAGTTCCTCCCCTCGGCGCTCGCCGCCGCCACGGTGCGAGGGGAGATCTACGGTGCGCCGATCTACCAGACCGTCACCACCACGCTCTACAACAAGCGGCTCCTCGACGACGCGGGCGTACTCGCGCCACCGGCCACCTGGAAGGAGGTCGAGGCGGCAGCGCCCAAGCTGCGCAGGAACGGTGTCGCCCTCCTCGACTACTCCGCCGCGGACGACGCGACGCTGAACCTCAACTTCTACCCCCTGCTGTGGCAGGCCGGCGGCCATGTCTTCTCCCCTGACGGGAAGAAGGCGGCCTTCAACAGCGCCGCGGGGGTGCGGGCGCTCACTTTTCTCACCACCCTCTACGGAACCGGTGCGATACCTCCGACATCGACGACGAGCACCAATCGCCTGGCCGACGAGGCGCTCGGGCGGCAGCAGGCCGCCATGGGTTATTCCGTCGACCCGGCCGACGCCGATCTCGCGGCGCGGACCTGGGGTGCGGACAACGTGCTCGTGGGTGCGCCGCTCAGAGGACCGGTGCAGGAGAGCGCGTTCGGCGCCCCCGGGGTCCTCAGCGTCAACGCGGCGTCCCGGCACCAGGCGGAGACACGGGAGTTCCTGGCCTTCATGACCCGGCCGGCCCAGATCAAATCGCTGAGCAGGGCCAGCGGATACCTCTCACCCCGTGCGGACGTCGTCGTACCGAACGCCTCTCCCTACGCGAGGCAGTACCAGGAAGCCCTGGCCAGCGTCTCCCCCGGCGAGCCCAACCCCGTCTCACGGCAGGTGATGCGCCTGCTCGCCCCGCAGATCCGGGCCACGCTCACGGGACGCAAGAGTGCCCGGCGCGCGCTCGACGACGCGGCCGCGGCGGCCGACGCCCTGCTGGCCCGCTCCTCCTGACCCCTCAGGCGCGCCGCCCCGCCCGGTCGACCAGGCCGGTGGTGACCCGGCTCGCGACGGCCAGCACGGTTCCCTCGGGCACGGAGGGTCCGGTGGACCCGTCGTCACCGGCGGCACGGTCGAGCCCGGCCACATAGCGGATCCCCCGGTAGGCGAAGGTGTCCGGGTCGAGCAGGACCTGCATGCGGCTGCGGGCGCCGGGATCGTCGTGCGCCGCGCCGCCGAGTCCGAACGCCAGGACGCGCCGGCCCAGGCCGTCGGTCGTCCGCACCGGGGCCTTCGCGTCGTCGAGGGCGGTGATGACGCCGTGGATGGTCCGGGCCTTGTCCGGCGGCACCTCGGAGGCGCCCGACAGCAGTTCGGCGACGTCCACCAGGTCCCGTTCCGCGCGGGACAGCCGGAGCGTGTAGGCCTGGTGCGTGGGCACGGATCTCGCCCTGATCAGGCGCAGCGCCCCCTGCGGGTCGGCGGGCAGCGCGGCGATCAGAGCATCCGTCTCGCCGGGCGCGAGCATCTCCCACCCGTCCTGGAAGCTGCCCTTCCACACGTCGACGTCGTCGGGATCGTCCGTGCTGTCGTCCGGTGTCGCCAGCGCTCCCCCGTCGTAGCGGATCCACCGCTCCTGATAGGCCGGCTCCGCGCTCTTCCCCCGGCACGGCCGTGCGGAGGAGCCGAGACTGAAGGAGCCGACCTCGCTGTAGCCGTGGGCGAGGGTGCCTGTGCCGCACCACCGGGTGTCCCAGCGCACCTTCTGGTAGACCCACCGGTCCGCGCGCGGGGCCGCGTCCGCCGGCGCGGTGCGCTCGGGCCGCAGGAGCAGCGTGGACACGAGGGCCGTCGCCACCACCGCGACGCAGGCGGTGACCACCTTGAGCCGCCACGCGGGCGGGCGCCCCGGCGCCGCGCTGACCTCGTCCATCAGACGCCGCCGGGCCGACGCGAGCCGGGCCGGGTCGGGTACGGGGACATCGGCGCGCAGCTTCCGTACCGCGCTGATCTCATCCACTTCGGACCACCCGGGGAAAATCGTGTACGAACGCGGGGTTCACCCCGCCGAGCGCGCCGCGGACCTTCCTGCGGGCCCGGTTGAGACGTGAGCGCACCGTACCCACCGGGATGCCCAGCGCCTCGGCGACCTCCTGGTAGCCGAGGTCGGCCCAGGCGACCAGGAGCAGGACGTGCCGGTCGCCCGGCGCCAGCGCGGCCAGCGCGCCGGCCAGGAGCGCCTGCGCGGCCTGCGCCGTCACCCGGCTGTCGCTGCGGTCGGTCCAGGACTCGGCGACGGGGTCCAGCCCGGTGCGGGCCAGTGCCTTCAGGGCCCGCACCTCGGAACGGCGCTGCTTGCCGATGAGGTTCGCGGCGATCCCGTAGAGCCAGGGTCTGGCGTTCGGCCGGGTGAGGTCGTAGCGCGCCCGGGTGCGGAACGCGGACAGGAACGTCTCCGCGGTGATGTCCTCGGCCGCGTCCTCACCGAGGCGCCGGGCCGCGTACTGGTGGATCACGGACGCGTGGCGGTGGTAGAGCTCGCCGAACAGCTCCGGCCTGGCCAGGGAGTCGGCGATGACGGAGGCGTCGTCGGGTCGGGCGGCCGTGCCGTTCACGCGCTCTCCGTGTCTGCCAGGGGGCGGTTGCACCCGTTCTTACCCGCAGCGCTCGAACGGGTTCATGGAGTGGTCGTGAACCCGTTCGAGCGCTGCGGGTAAAGACGAGTGCCGCAGGAGCGGCACCCGGGCGCCTTCAGAAGGGAAGCACCATGCAAGCAGCGGTGAGGACCGCCGCCGTACGAACGGCCGGTGCGCTGACCGCCGTGATCGCGCTGCTGACCGCGCTGGTCGGCACGGCCGGGCCGGCGCGCGCCGCGGCGGCGCTGCCGGGGGGCAAGGCCAACTGGGTCGTCTCCGTGGGCTACATGGACCTGGCCTCGAAGAGCAACTACCGCAACTGGGTACGGCTCGGGTACTACGCCTTCCAGCCGGACGGCACCGTGGTCACCAACTACTGGAGCTGGAACCAGCGGGACCAGCCGGTGCGGGTGAACGCGCTGACCGCGGACTGCGGCGGAGAGGTCCCCACCTGCCCGGTGCGGACCGTCGAGGGCTTCACCGGTGACCCGACGGGCGGCTTCCGGGGCACCTTCGGCCGGACCTCCGACGGGCGCCTCGCCGTCACCTGGACCGCGACCGCCTCGGGCGCCGCGCTGGCGCAGCCGCTCACCGAGTACTGGAACCTGACGACCGGCCTCGCGGACGGGAAGGCCGCGCGGATCACCAGCCCGACGTTCTACGGCGCCTACGGCAACGACGTCACCGTCCCCGCCGCCGGCGCCTTCTCCAGCTACACGGCGAACTTCGGTGTCGGCTACGGCAGCAACGCCTCGCTCAGCCGCACCAGCCGGGCCACGATGAGCCGGCTCGTGCAGGACGCCCGCTACGGCGCGGAGCCGTACCGCGGCGCCTTCGTCGTCGCCAAGGCGTCCTCGTCCGACCCGGCGACCCGGCAGGGGATCGTCGGCCGGGAGGGAACCGGTGGCGGCTGGACCTTCGGTGCCGCCGCCGACCCATGGCGGCTGTGCGGCGGCGACCCGTGCATGGGCTGGGTGCAGCACAACACGTCGTGCGCGGCCGCGGACGGCGACACGGCACGGGTGCGCTACATCGGGGAGGTGGGCGGCGGCAGGCGCAACACGGAGGAGTACTGGTGCCGGACGCTGGCCCAGGGACAGCCCTGCTACGCGTACAACTCCCATCCGCGGCCCCTGCTCCAGGTCATCGACGACTCGGGTGAGTTCCAGGGCTGGGTCGGTGTCGAGGCCTTCACCCATGTGGCGACCCGCACAGGGCAGCCGGACGGCAACTGGATCGCCGGATACTGGGGGATTTTCGACATGGTTTCGGCCGACCTGAAGCCGGAAATTCCATCCTGATTCTCCGGCTCCCGCAATGCGCCACGAAAGGGCATTGACACCCGGAGAGCACACCGAGAGGATTCACCCGGAAACACAGAAACACAGAAACACGGAAACGGCAGAGAAAAACAAAGCCGTTTCCGACCGGGATGACCCAGAAAGCGGAGGGAAAAATGCGTAAGCTGCTCAGCGGCACCGGAATAGCGGGTGGCGTCGCCGCACTGCTCATCGCCGCAACGGGAACCGCCACCGCGGCCCCGGTCGGCTGGAACATGCCCGGAGGACAGGGCAGCACCAGCGGAAGCGTCGAATTCTACAACCGCTCCGTCGGCGTCACAGGCACGGTCCAGTCGCACATCGGAGGCTGCATCCAGGTTCAGATCACGACGTTCCCGGGCGCCAATTACGAGACCCGCACGGCATGCAACACGCATTCCACGGGATTCAACTTCACCATGGTCACGGACTTCCCCGGAGGCGCCTCCTCGGTGGATGTCAGCCTCTATCATCTGCTGGATGATTCCGGGGCGGTCGAATGGCTCGGATCGAAAACACTGAACCGGCCCTGAACGATCCGGCGCCCGTAGACCCGTAGACCCGTAGAAAAGAATCTGCGGGCCGCCCGCGCGGGCGGCCCGCAGGCCGGGCCCGGTTCAGTCCGGCAGCACCTTCCTCAGCGCCTCGTCCAGTTCGGCGGCCAGGGCCGCGTCGGTCGGGGGGTCGTCGGTGAACAGGCGGCCCAGTTCGGTGGTGAAGGTCTGGGTGAAGGCGCCGTAGAGCGGGGTGCGGGGGCGGGGCACCGCGCGGGTGAGGGCGGGCAGCAGGATGCGGCGGGCGTAGTCGGGGCGGCCGGCCGCGTCGCGCGGCATCCGGTCGGTGCTCTCCCCGGTGGGGGCCGGTGAGGGGACCGCCTCCACCGTGCACCGCACCCGGTCGTCGGTGTACGCCGACGTACGGGTCGCGGCGAACCCCGCGTCCAGCAGGCAGCGTTCGCTCTGCGCGCTGGTGAGGTAGGCGATGAGCTGCGCGGCCTTGCGGGGCCGCTCCGAGGACCGGGCCACCGCCAGGTTCTGCCCGCCGAGCACCGCCCAGCCGGGCAGCGGCGCCACGCCGAGCTGCCGGGACGAGAAGGTCTGGTGCAGCGTGCCGTAGGCGTAGGGCCACTGCCGCAGGAAGGCCGTGCGGCCGCTCGCGAAGTCACTGAGCGAGGCGGCCTCGTCGGAGGCGAGGGCGTGGTCCAGGGTGTACGGCTTCTCCGTGCGCCGGCGCAGCTCCGCGATGCCGTCGGCGAGCTCCTGGCGGGTCGCGGTGTAGCGGCCCGACTCGTCGGTCAGGGCGAAGTCCTTCGTGGCGGAGGCGAACGCCTCGATGGCGTTGACCGTGCGGCCCTCGTAGGCGGCGAGCTGCGTCGTCCACGCCTTCTCGAAGCCCTTGGGCGGATGCGTGTCCAGGACGTCGGCGAGATCGCGCAGCCGCTGCCAGGACGTGCCGGGCCCGAGCACGGGATCGCGGACCCCGGCCTCCCGCAGCTGGTCGAGCCGGTAGTACAGCAGCCCCACGTCGGTGTTGAACGGCACCGCGTAGACCCGCTTCTTCCAGTACGCCGTGGCGGCGACCGAGGCGATGACGTCGCCGTCGAGCGCGCCGTCCGGCAGCGGATCGACCAGCGCGGCCTCGGCGAACTCCGGCACCCAGGTCACGTCCAGGTTGACCACGTCGTAGTCGGCGCTGCCCGACTGGAGCGCGCCCAGCAGCTGGCTGCGCTGCTCGTCGGCCGAGCCCGGCAGCTCGACCAGCCGCGCGTGGTAGCCCGTGTTCTCCTTGTCCTGCTCCCGGTTCCAGGCGTCGATGAGCTGCTCCCGGACGCCGTTCTTCCCGGTCACGTCCCGGCCGCTGGCCACCACGATCTCGCCAGGCACATCGGCGGAGGGCGACCGCTCCGCCTCCGGCCCGCCCCCGCCGGTGCAGCCCGCGACCGCGGCCAGCACCAGCAGCACGGCCGCCGCGACCGGCACGGGCGCCACCGGTGACAGGGCCCGCGGCAGCCGCCCGCCGCGCCGGGTCCGCCCCCCGCGCCGGTGCCCGGTCCCGCGCCGTCTCATCAGTCCTCCCCCGTCCCCACCCGCGCCACCTCGTCGTGCAGACCGGCGCCGAGGTCGTCGGCCGTGTCCAGGCAGCGGCCGTGGCTCGCCTCGGCGACGGCGGCCGCCGGGCGGCCCCGGTCGCAGGAGCCGGCGACCAGGGACACCATGTCCACCGGGACCTTCCGCTGCCGGGCCCGCTCCAGCACCTGGGCGAGGTTCCGGCCGGTCAGCCGGTCGTCGTCCTCGTCGTCGGTGATGTAGACGATCAGCTGGGGCCGCTTGTCGTCGGCGCCGCGCTCCGCCATCGTGTCGAGCGCGTCGAGCAGCGCCGCGTGCGGATCGGACTCGGCGTCGCGCACCCGCGCCGCCGCGTCCACGCCGCGCTCGGCGTCGGCGCGCCGGTGATGCCCGAAGGGCAGCACCTCGTCGTGGTGGCGGCCCCCGGGACCGTCGTACACGCCCCACACCCCGTACTCGTCCTCGTCACCGAGCCCGCCCAGGGACTGCTTCAGGATGCCGGGGCCGCCGCTGGGACCCGGCCATCGCGTGTGCATCGAGCCGGAGCTGTCCAGCAGGTAGAGGACCCGGCCGGGGCCGTTCGCGCTGCGGTAGCGGCCGAGCGCGGTGTCCACCGCCGTCCGCGCGGCGGCGCCCGGCAGCGGCCCCGCCGCGCGCAGCACCCCGGTGTCGGCGGGGCCGCCGCCGAGCAGCGGATGCCCGGTGCCCGTAGCGGAGCGGAATCCGGCGGCGGCGAAGGCGGCGAGCCCGTCCCGGCCGGTGAGCCACGCGTGGAAGCGGTCCACCGCGTCCGCCCGGACAGTGGCGTCCCGGTCCCCGCCGTCCCAGGCGACCCGGACGAACGTGGGCGTGAGCGCAGGTACGTCGGACGGGTACTCGGCGCTCCGCGGCACCCGGGTGTTCTTGGCACAGCCCACCCCGCTGACCAGCAGGAACTCGGGGACCAGGGCGGCGGTGCGGGCGTCCGCCGCGCGGTCGGCGGGCAGCGCGCACAGCAGGTCGGCGGCGGTCGGGGCGGGCGGCCCCGCGGTGCGCACCCCCTGCTCGGCGGCGCGCGGGTCGGCGCCGCCGCCGTAGAGGCCGACCGTCGCCAGCAGCGCGGAGTCGGTGACCTCCGGGTCGGCGCGCAGCACACCGGCCGCCGCGTCCCGCGCGCGCAGCTGGGCGAACAGCCGGGCCAGCGGCAGCCCGGTCCGCTCCTCCGCCCGGCTCCGGGCGAGCTTGCGCGGCACGGCCAGCACCACCGGCGAGTACGCGAACGGGCCCGCGTCGGGCCGCAGTTCGGCGAAGCTGCGCTCGGAGCGGTCGGTGCCGACCCGGGCCACGTCGGTGCCCGAGGCCGGGATCCAGACGTCCGGCTGCGGGCCGATGTCCCGCTGCGGGTTGGTGTCCTCCTCGCGCGGCTCCTGCCAGGCGTCGGTCTGCCGGCGCAGCGCGGTGACCGCCGCTCCGGCGCCCGCGCTGTAGACGGTGATGCCGGTACGGCGGCAGCCGTGTCCGGCGTCGTCGGCGCCCGAGGCGAGATAGGCGTCCGCGGCGGTGCGGACCACCGGCTCCAGGTCGGGGTCGGTCAGCACCCGCAGTTCGAGGGGCGGACGGCAGGCGGTGGCGGCCCCGGCACCGATGAACCGGGACGCGATGACGTAGCCGCCCCCCGCCAGGACCAGCACCAGCGCGACGGCCACCCCGGCCCTGCCCCACCACCCGAGCCGACCGAGCCGTCCGAGCCGCCCCGACCGTCCGAGCCACCGCACCCCGGCGCCGGTCAGCGCCCCGGCCGCCCCCACCGTCCCCAGCAGCCCCGCGAGCACCCGCCGGACGCGGACCGCCCCCGGCCCGGACCGGGGCTCGCGGGGCCCCGGCGGAGGCGGCGGAGACTCCGGCACAGGCGGGGACGGGGACGGGGGCGGTGACGGAGGCGGCGGAGACGGCGCGGGCGCGGGCGGCGGCTCCGGGTGCGGGCGGGGCCCCGACCGCAGCAGGACGTCCGTGTCCGGCGCGGCGGCGAGCTGCGGCTCCCAGGGATCGTTCTGCGTGGTCGTACGGCCCGCCCCGAGCATCCGCGCGCGCACCCGCCCGTAGACCTCCAGCAGCGACCGGTCCCCGCCCGCCTCCAGCAGCCGTACCAGCTCGTCGGTGAACGGGGTCGGGCCGGTGCCGTCGCCCGCGTCGATGAGCCGGTTGGCCTGCACGCTCATCAGCAGCAGGATCTTGTGCCGGCCGGGGAAGTCGTGCCACACCTTGGCGGCGTTGCCCGCGTAGCAGCAGTCGAGGATCACCACGATCCGCTCGGCGCCGCTGCCCGCGAGCACCGTGAGCACCTCGGTGAACGAGGTCGCGTTCGGGAAGACGGCCTGCGCGCCCGCGACCACGCGCGCGTTGCGCATCTGGAGGAACAGCTCGTTGCCCGCGCTCGGTACCGCGCCGTGCCCGGCGAAGTAGCACAGCAGCAGCCCCTCGGCCTCGTGCGCGGCGCGGCGCAGATCCTCGCCGAAGTCGTCGTGGGAGGGCGAACGGCAGTCGGTGATCTCCCGGTCCGCGAACACCCCGCCCCGCAGGGCCTGCCGCAGTCTGCTGACGTTGTGCCGCACGGCGGGCAACTGCCCGGCCACCCCGTCCCACGCGACCGGCTTCGTGTGCTCGTACTCCGACACGCCGACCAGCAGCGCCCGGTTCACCCGCCCCCTCGGGTCGAAGCGGCCCACGGCCCTACTCCTCGCCGGAGTTCACCGGATCGACGCGCTGCTCGGGCGGGTGTCCGGGCTCCACCCGGCGGCGGTTCTCCCGCCAGGCGGCCACGGCTCGTCTCGTCTGCTCCAGCAGCTCACCGAAGACCACTTCGGCGCCCGCACCGGCCAGGACCAGCAGGATCTCCATCCCGGCGCCCATATGACCGGGCGGCGCGTCCGAGCGCGGCTGCTCCAGGATGTGCAGGCGCCCGTCGGCGACCAGTTCCTCCAGTGGATTCTCCCGCTCCAGCCACGCCTTCAGCGCGTCGATGTCGCGGTTGCTCGCGCTTCCGTCCAGCCGGACCCGGATCGCTCGGCCGGCCACGCCCTCCCCCTCAGCCATGACTCACCATTCTGGCACCGCGCACGCGCCCTGGGGAGAGGGCGTGCGCGGCCGTCCGGCGCCGTCGCCCCCGTCAGTCCTGCGTCTGCAACTGCCGCAGCTGCCTTCGCACATGGTCCAGCGCACCCTGCTGCCGGCCCGGCACCCGGTCGCGCAACTCGGCCAGCAGCGGCCCCAGTTCACGGGCGCGCTCCGCCTCGCGGATCTGCCCCCACTGGTGGTGCGCCCGGTCCACGGCGGCCTCCACCTGCGGCGCGCCGGCGCTCTGCCCCATGGCCAGCCGGGTGGCGGCCACCGCCAGCCAGGTACGGCAGCTGCGGGCCGCGTCCCCGGCGAACATCGCGAGGTCGGCGCGGACCTCGCTCCAGTGCAGCGCCTCCTCGGAGGCCGCCCCGTGCTCCCGTACGGCGTCCTGCTCCCAGCGGGCGGCGAGCGCGTCGGCGTCGCCGTGCCGCCCCGACTCCACCCGGGCCGCGATGGCCGCGTGCGGGTCGGCCGCCGCCGGGCGCCCCGCGGCGAGCACCAGCCCCGGCCCGGCCGCCGCCCCGCGCGACCCGGCGCCCTCCTCCACGGCCAGCCGCGCCAGCGCCTGTTCGTGCAGGTGGGCCACCGGCGGCCGGTGCCCGCTGCGCAGGATCGTCGCCACCGCCTTCATGTACGCGGGCTGGGCCACCCCGCGCCGGGACGGCGGCGGTGCGACCCGGCCGTACACGGCGATGTTGCCGCCCGTGTCCAGCGGGCGTTCGTGCAGATGGCGCCAGCTCTCCTGGTCCGCGTACAGGTCGGCGACCAGCGTGGTGGTGCCGTCCGGGCGCAGCCGCAGCTCCTCGCGCAGCCAGTGCCAGGGCAGCGCGGTGTAGCGCACGGTGGCCGGGGCGGTGCGGGCCAGCGCCAGGTGCGGCAGGTGCTGGCGGCGGTCGAGCTGGAGCTGTCCGGTGAGGAAGACGGTCAGCGGCCCCGGGGAGGCGGCGGCGGCCCGCAGCCGGGTGAGGACGGCCTGCGGCTCCAGCGGGTCGGCGAGTTCGACGACGCTCGCGGTGGGCGTGCCGGACAGGACGGCGGGCTCGACGGCGGCCAGCACGGGCAGCACGGACGCCGCGTCCACCAGACGGCCCTTCCCCACGGGCGAGGCCGCGAGCAGCAGCACGGTTCCGGGCATGGTCCCCCCGCGGTGTTCCGTTCGTCGGTCGCGTACGTCAGCACCGTAACCGCTGCTGGTGCGCGGGCGGATGCCGGACCGGGAACATCCCTCCCCCGTGCCGACTTGCCGCAGCCGCCCGGCAGGTGTGCTCTGGTAGGCGGGGGCGAGGAGCAGAGGAGCCGGGGAGGCACAGCGAGAGGAGCGCTCTCATGGTTCACGCCGCACCCGTGTCCGGCCGCACCGCAGGGGCCCGTGCCCGGCCTCCCCGGACGCCCGACGTCTTCAGCGACCGCGCCCATCTGATCGCCCGCTGGGCGGGCCCGTTCGCCATCGGGCTGGTCTATGGCTACTGGGCCGCCGCCAACCGGCGCTCCGGCGGTCCGATCACCGCCGGGAACGTGGCCTTCGGCTTCGTGACGGCGATCGTGTTCACGCTGCTCATGGCGGGCGTGCTGACCCTGGCCTCGCGCCTGCCGCGCGAACTGCACGCCTTCCTGTGGTTCCTGTTCACCGGCGCGGCCTTCGGGTTCCTCTTCGGCCAGTCCGGCCGCTCGGTCCTGCTGACCATCGGCCTCTCCCTGGCCTTCGGCGTGGCCGTGGGGCTGATCTGCTTCTACTGGGTCTACACGCACGAGGACGCCAGGGGGCGCCGCATCGGCTGACGCCCCGGCCGAGCGGACCGCGGCCCCGGCGCCGTCCGCGGCCCCGGCGCCGTCCGGGGGCGCGGTGCCGTCCTGGGCCGGGGCCTTCCCCATGCCCACCATGTCCCGCGTACTCTGCGTCGTCACCCGATTGCCATACGCCCGCTCGCGGCCGGCCCGGTGGAAGACTTCGCTGGGAGCGTGACCCGACGCCTGCGCAGCGGCCTGTCGGCCGTACTGATCGCTCTCTCGTGCCTGCTCGTGCCGTTCGGCGCGCTGTCGGCCTGGGCGGCGTACGGGCTCGCCGACACCGGCCGCTACGTCACCACGATGGCGCCGCTCGCCGCCGACCCGGACGTCCGCGACGCCATCGCGGACACCGTCGGGAACGGCATCGTGGCCGAGATCGGCCGGGTGACGGACGCCGGGCCCGCGCGGGCCGCCGTGACGCCGTTCGTGCACGACGCGGTCCGCTCGTTCACCCAGACCGCGGCCTTCCGCACCGCCTGGAACGAGGGCAACCGGGTCGCCCACGACGCCGTCCTGCGGGCCCTGCGGGACGGCCGCGACGGCCACGACCGCCCGGTCACCGTCGACCTGGCACCGGTCACCGCCCACGTCAAGGCCCAGCTCGCCCAGGACCACGTGCCGCTCGCGGGCCGCATCCCCGTCGCGCACACCGAGGTCGCCCTGCTCCCGGCCCAGGACCTGGGCCGCATGCGGAAGGAATTCCACGTGCTCGAAGTCGCCGGCTTCTGGCTGCCCGTCGCGGCCGTCGTGTTCGCCGTCGCCGGCATCGCCCTGGCCGCCCGGCGGCGCCGCGCGGTGACCGCGACCGCGCTCGGCACCGCCCTCGGCGGCGCGCTGCTCGGCCTGGCCCTCGCGGTGGGCCGCAGCCTGACCCTGGCCGACCTGCCGCAGGAGGTCTCCCAGCCCGCGGCCGGTGCCGTCTACGACGCCCTCACCGCCACCCTGCGCACGGCGTCCTGGCTGCTGGTGGCCCTGGGCCTGACCGTGGCCGCCCTGACCTGGCTCACCCGCCGCCGCGCACGCCGCACCGGGACCGGGACCGGTCCGCGCCCCCGCGCCCGGTTCCGCCTCGGGCTGCGCCGCCGGACGCCCGGGACACCCACCCCGCCCCAGCAGCAGGAGCCGACCCGCGTCGAGGCCTGATCCGGGCGGTCTTGACAGCGTCCGGGGCCCGTCACTCTCCCGTGACCGGGATCGTCATCGGGGGCCGCTAACCTTACGTGTCCGTCCTGGCCAGGGATCGACGGGATCAACTCACGCGAAGGGTTGCGCACATGGGCATTCTCACTCGCCTGCGGAACGCGTTCGGCCGGTCACGCAAGGGGCGTGCGGCCGAAGCAGAGGGTGCGGAGCAGGTGCCGGCCACGGAACCGGCCCCCGCCGCCGAGGAGCAGCCGGCGGCGGCGCCGAAGGTCCCGGCCCCGGCGGCCGAGCCCGCCGCGGAGCCCGCGCGGGAGCCGGAAGCGGACCCGGCTCCCGCCGCCGTGACGTCTCCCGCCCCGGAACCGGAACCGGAGCCCGCTCCCGCGGCCCGCATCCCCGACCCCCGCACGCCCGCCGCCGACGAACACGAACTGGTGGCCGCGGCCTTCGACAACGTCACGGTCCCGAAGCAGCCGGAACCCCGGGAGGCGGCCCCGGAGCCGGAACCCGAACCGGAGCCGGAGCCGGAGCCGGAGCCGGAGCAGGAGCAGGAGCAGGCCGCCGTGCCGGAACCGGCGGCGGGACCGGAACCAGTCCCGGAGCCGGAAGCCGAACCGGAAGCCGAGGTGGAACCCGCCCAGCCGCAGGCACAGGAAGCGGAGAAGCCGCAGGAGCCGGAGACACAGGCGGCACAGGAGCCGCACGAGCCGCACGAGCCGCAGGCGCAGGCGGCACAGGAGCCGCACGAGCCGCAGGCGCAGGAAGCGCACGAGCCGCGGACGGAGGAAACGCAGGAGCCCCAGGAGCCCCAGGAGTCCCAGGAAGCCCACGAAGCCCACGAAGCCCAGGCGGAGGACACCCCGCAGCCCCCCGCCTCCGAGGCGGAACCCCCCGCCGAGACCAAGCCCGCCATCCCCCTCCCCCGCCTGAAGTCCCGCGCCCCCGGCCTCACCACGGCCTACAAGGCCGCCACCGCCGCTCTCAGGAAGAACGACCTCACCGGCGCCCGCGCCCGGGTCCACCTCGTCCTCGACCGCTCCGCCTC
Organism: Streptomyces sp. SAT1; assembly: GCF_001654495.1. Lineage (GTDB taxonomy): Bacteria > Actinomycetota > Actinomycetes > Streptomycetales > Streptomycetaceae > Streptomyces > Streptomyces andamanensis. The sequence goes on along the minus strand of NZ_CP015849.1, from coordinate 3,742,321 downwards.
CATGCGCCCGTACTACAAGGACGGCTCCGCCCAGGCCCTCGCCGAGCAGTGCCTCGCCCTCGCCGCGCACCTCGACCCGGAGGCCACGGTCCACGTCACGTTCTTCTCCACGGAGGTGGACGGCACCGCCGACCTCACCCTCACCGATCACGAGAACAAGATCGACGAGGTGCACGGCACGCTGGGGCGCATGGGCCGTACCAGCTACCACGCGGCGATCGAGGCGGTCCTCGCCCACCTCGACGAGCAGAAGACCGCGCAGGGGACGGCGGAGGGGACGGCGGACCAGCCCCCCGTCCCCACCCTGGTGGTCTTCCAGACGGACGGCGCCCCCGACGCCAAGACGCCCGCCACCCACGCCCTGGCCGACGCCGGGACGAGCCACCCGGAGGTGTTCTTCTCCTTCGTCGCCTTCGGCGAGCACGACAACAAGGCGTTCGACTACCTCCGCAGGCTGAAGACCGGCAACGCGTCGTTCTTCCACGCCGGCCCGGCGCCCCGCGAGCTGACGGACAAGGCGCTCTACGAGGGGGTCCTCGCGTCCTGGCGCCCGTGACGCACCGCGCCCGACGCACCACCCACCGCGCCGCCCGCTTCCCACCTCGTAAAACGGGAGGCGGGCGGCGCGGCCGTGTCGGCTACGATTTCAAGGTTCGTAGACAGTGTCGGACGGCCACGAAAGCCGCCGACCGTCACCCCACGTAGCGACTTGGGAGCAGCCCGCGATGGCTCGACACCTCATCACCAGCGCCCTTCCGTACATCAACGGGATCAAGCACCTGGGCAACATGGTGGGGTCCATGCTCCCGGCGGACGTGTACGCGCGCTATATGCGGCTGCGCGGCCACGAGGTGCTGTACATCTGCGCCACGGACGAGCACGGCACGCCCGCCGAGCTGGCCGCCAAGGAACGGGGCATCCCGGTCGCGGAGTTCTGCGCGCAGGCGCACGACGCGCAGAAAGCGGTGTACGACGGATTCTCGCTGGCCTTCGACTACTTCGGCCGGAGTTCCTCCCCGGAGAACGTGGAGATCACCCAGCACTTCGCCCGCCGCCTGCACGAGAACGGCTTCATCGAGGAGCGCGCGATCCGCCAGGTGTACAGCCCGGCCGACGGACGCTTCCTGCCGGACCGCTATGTGGAGGGCACCTGCCCGCACTGCGGCTACGACAAGGCGCGCGGCGACCAGTGCGAGAACTGCACCCGGGTCCTGGACCCGACCGACCTGATCAACCCGCGCAGCGCGATCTCCGGTTCGACGGATCTGGAGGTGCGCGAGACCAAGCACCTCTTCCTCCTCCAGTCCAAGCTCCAGCACGAGGTCGAGGAGTGGGTGGCCCGGCACGAGGACCGGTGGCCGCAGCTCGCCTCCTCCATCGCCCGCAAGTGGCTGACCGAGGGCCTGCACGACCGGGCGATCACCCGCGACCTGGACTGGGGCGTCCCGGTCCCGGCGGACACCTGGCCGGAACTGGCGGCCGAGGGCAAGGTCTTCTACGTCTGGTTCGACGCGCCCATCGAGTACATCGGCGCGACGAAGGAGTGGGCGGACCAGGACCCGGAGAACCGCGACTGGAAGTCGTGGTGGTACGAGGCCGACGACACCGTGCACTACACGGAGTTCATGGCGAAGGACAACGTCCCCTTCCACACGGTGATGTTCCCGGCGACCGAGCTGGGCGTGCGCGAGCCGTGGAAGAAGGTCGACTACGTCAAGGCGTTCAACTGGCTGACGTACTACGGCGGGAAGTTCTCCACCTCGCAGAAGCGGGGCGTCTTCACCGACCAGGCCCTGGAGATCCTCCCGGCGGACTACTGGCGCTACTTCCTCATGGCCAACGCGCCCGAGTCGGACGACTCCTCCTTCACCTGGGAGCACTTCACGGCGACGGTGAACAAGGACCTGGCCGACACCCTGGGCAACTTCGTCAACCGGGTGCTGTCCTTTTCCAAGAAGCGCTTCGGCGCCGAGGTCCCGGCCGGCGGTGCGCCGGGCGCGGCCGAGGAGCGGCTGGGCGAGGAGATCGCCCGGCTGCTCGCCGAGTACGAGGAGCAGATGGAGGCGCTCCAGTTCCGCAAGGCGAGCGCCGCGCTGCGCGCCCTGTGGTCGGCCGGCAACTCCTATCTGGAGGAGAAGGCCCCCTGGCTGGAGATCAAGACCGACCAGGACGGCGCGGCCCTGACCCTGCGCACGGCGATGAACCTGATCCACCTCTACGCGGTGGTCTCGGAGCCCTTCATCCCCACCACCGCCAAGGCCATGCGCGCCGCCTTCGCCCTCTCCGGCGACACGGCCCCCTGGGTCAGCCCCGACCAGGCCAGGGCCCTCACCGCCCTGCCCACCGGGACCCCCTTCACGGTCCCCCCGGTCCTCTTCGCCAAGCTCACCGAGGACGACCTGGCCACCTACAAGGAGCGCTTCGGCGGCACCGAGCAGTGACACGCCTCTCGAAGGCCCGGAAAGCATCCGCCCGGATCCGCTTTCCGGGCCTTTCGCATGCCGCTTCTCCGGTGACCGGAACGTTTTTGCGGAACTCGAAAGAGTGAACGCCCCCAGATAAACGGATATCCCACCACTCTTCCGGCCTAGTTTGCGCTCATGGTCACCGCAACACACGAGACCGCGCACCGGATCTTCCAGGAGCATCCGGAGGTTCTCGCACCCGCCTTCGAGGCGCTGGGTCTGCCACCGCCCGTGAAAGCCGACATCGAGGTGCTCTCCCCCGATGTCACCGAACTCCGGCCCATGGAACGCCGGGTGGACACCGTGCTGCGCATCGCGTCCTCCGCGGGCGACGACTTCATCGTCGCCGTCGAGACGCAGACGCGACGCGCCCCGGACAAGGAAGCCAACTGGGCGTACTACGTGGCGTATCTGCGCGCGAAGTTCGACCTGCCGGTCCTGCTCGTCGCCGTCTGCAAGAACCGCTCGACCGCCTCCTGGGCGATCGGCCCCTTCGAGTGCCGTGTCGGCCCGTGGATCACCCAGGCCACGCGCCCCTTCGTCCTCGGCCCGGACACGGTCCCGGAGATCACGGACGAGTCGATGATGGCGCAAAAACCCGCACTGGCGACCTTCACCGCCATCGTGCACAGCGAGAGCCCGAACATCGACGCCATACTGGACATGCTGGCCCGCGGCATGCGGTCCTTCGACTTGCAGACGGCCATGTACTGGTGCCAGTTCCTGGAAGTCGGGCTGGAGAACACTCCGGCCCGGGAGTCATGGAGAGGATTGCAGAAAATGGTCGCCACTTTCTTCCCCGGCCGGGGAACGCTCATCGAGGAGACGTACCTCCAGGGCGAGGCCGAGGGCGAGGCCAAGGGACGCATCGCCCTGATCCTGCGCACGCTGGAGAAGCGGGAGATCGGGGTCCCCGAAGAGGCCCACGAGCGCATCACCTCCTGCACCGACCTCGACCAGCTCACCACCTGGTTCGACCGGGCCCTGACAGCCGACTCGGCGGCGGACCTCTTCACCGGGGACCCGGAAGCCTCCGCCGACGGCCCACACGACAGGGGAGCCTGCGGATAATGGTCGCCACTTACTTCCCCGGCCGGGGCACACTCTTCGAGGAGACGTACCTGGAGGGCAAGGCCGAGGGCAAGGCCGAGGGCAAGGCCGAGGAACGCACCGCTCTGATCCTGCACGTACTGGAGAAGCGCGGGATCAAGATCCCCGACGAGGCCCGCGACCGGATCACCTCCTGCACCGACCTCGACCAGCTCACCACCTGGTTCGACCGGGCCCTGACAGCCGACTCGGCGGCGGACCTCTTCACCGGGGACCCGGAAGCCTCCGCCGACGGCCCACACGACAGGGGAGCCTGCGGATAATGGTCGCCACTTTCTTCCCCGGCCGGGGAACGCTCATCGAGGAGACGTACCTCCAGGGCGAGGCCCAGGGACATGCCGCCCTGATCCTGCGCACGCTGGAGAAGCGCGGGATCGGGGTCCCCGAAGAGGCCCGCGAGCGGATCACCTCCTGCACCGACCTCGACCAGCTCACCACCTGGTTCGACCGAGCCCTGACGGCCGAAGCGGCCGACGACCTCTTCGCAGAACCCGCCGACTGAAAACAGAACTCCGCCCTGAGCGCGAAAGCGGTCCGGAACCCCTGGGTCGGGGTTCCGGACCGCTTCTGCGATGTCGCTGTGCCGGGACGGCTACTTCGGCTGGGGCTTCTGGATCTTGAGGTGGAGTTCGCGGAGGCGGGACTCGTCGAGCTCGGTGGGGGCGCCCATCATGAGGTCCTGGGCGTTGCCGTTGAGCGGGAAGGCGATCGTCTCGCGGATGTTGGGCTCGTCGGCCAGGAGCATGACGATGCGGTCGACGCCGGGGGCGATGCCACCGTGCGGCGGGGCGCCGAAGCGGAGGGCGCGGAGCATGCCCGCGAACTCGCGCTCCACCGTCTCGTTGTCATAGCCCGCGATCTCGAAGGCCTTGAGCATGATGTCCGGCTCATGGTTCCGGATGGCACCGCTGGACAGCTCGACGCCGTTGCAGACGATGTCGTACTGCCAGGCCAGGATGTCCAGCGGGTCCTTGTTCTCCAGGGCCTCCAGACCGCCCTGCGGCATCGAGAAGGGGTTGTGCGAGAAGTCGATCTTCCCGGTCTCCTCGTCCTTCTCGTACATCGGGAAGTCGACGATCCAGCAGAAGCGGAAGACGCCCTCCTCGAAGTGCCCGGCGCGCTTGGCGGCCTCGACCCGCACCGCGCCCATGATCTTCGAGACCTCGTCGAACTCGCCCGCGCCGAAGAACACCGCGTGACCGGCGGCCAGGGAGAGGCGCTTGGTCAGCTCGGCGACGTTCTCCTCGGTGAGGAACTTCGCGATGGGGCCGGTCAGCGAACCGTCCTCGGCCACCCGCACCCAGGCCAGACCCTTGGCGCCCAGCGAGACCGCGTAGTCACCCAACTGGTCGAAGAACTTCCGCGGCTGGTCCTGGACCGCCGGGACCGGCAGCGCGCGCACATGCTTGCCGGCGAACGCCTTGAACTCCGAGTCCGCGAAGACATCGGTGAGGTCCACCAGCTCCAGCTGGGCGCGCAGGTCCGGCTTGTCGGAGCCGTACTTGAGCATCGCCTCGCGGAACGGGATGCGCGGGAAGGGCGAGGTGACATGGCGGCCGCCGCCGAACTCCTCGAACAGCTCCGTCATCAGCTGCTCGATGGGCCGGAACACGTCCTCCTGCTCGACGAAGCTCATCTCCACGTCGAGCTGGTAGAACTCGCCCGGCGAGCGGTCCGCGCGGGCGTCCTCGTCGCGGAAGCAGGGCGCGATCTGGAAGTAGCGGTCGAAGCCGGAGATCATCAGCAGCTGCTTGAACTGCTGCGGCGCCTGCGGCAGCGCGTAGAAGCGGCCGGCGTGCAGCCGGGAGGGCACGACGAAGTCGCGGGCACCCTCGGGGGAGGTCGCCGTCAGGATGGGCGTGGCCATCTCGTTGAAGCCGAGGGCGACCATCTTGTGCCGGATCGCGGAGACCACGGCGGTGCGCAGCATGATGTTGCGGTGCATGCGCTCGCGGCGCAGGTCCAGGAAGCGGTACTCCAGGCGCCGCTCCTCGTTGACCCCGTCCTCGGCGTTGATCGTGAACGGCAGCGGAGCCGCGGCGCCGAGCACCTCGACCGTCCCGACCTCGATCTCGACCTCGCCGGTGGGCAGCTCCGTGTTCACGTTCTCGGTTCCACGTGAAACAACGCTGCCGTCGACCCGGACGACCGTCTCCTTGGAGAGCTTGTCCAGCGCCTCGTACGCGGGCGTGCCGGGGCGGGCGACGAGCTGCGTGATGCCGTAGTGGTCGCGCAGATCGATGAAGAGGATGCCGCCCAGGTCGCGCCGATTGTGCAGCCAGCCACTCAGCCGGACGTCGGTGCCGACGTCAGAGGCGCGGAGCTCGCCGCAGGTGTGGGACCTGTACCGATGCATCGTCGTTCATCCAGTCTTCGCGGATCGGGGATCACCGGGCGGGCACGGCCCGGACCCACCCAGCCTACCGGCCGAGCGGAGATCGGCTCCCCCCATATCAGGGCGGTCCGGCCCCGTCCGTGCCCCTACGGGCGCCCGTACGTCCGTACGTCTTCGGTGGCAGTGTGCGAGAGGCTCTTCTTACAGTGGGGCAATGCGCACTGGTGAGCCCCTGCCCGCCGTGGGGGACGTCCTGGCCGCCCTCGCCACCGGGACGTGGCACTGGGACACCTCCACCGGGCTGGTCGCGGTCGACGCCGAGGCGGCACGGCTGCTCGGGCTGCCCGCCGAGGACGTCACCCTCACCGAGGCCCAGGTGCGCGCCCGCCTGCACCCCGTCGACTGGAACGAGATCACCGGTGTGGTGCAGCTCGCCGCCGCCGAGGGCACCCTCGCCGAGGTGCGCGTCCGGATCATGGACGAGCGGGGCCGGATCATCCGGGTGGTCCGCAGCCGCTCCCGCCCCGCCTACGACTCCCGCAAGAAGGCGTACGAGCTGATCGGCACCCTCCAGGAGGTCACCGAGCCGACCCCCGGTTCCCCCGCGGGGCGCAGCGCGGTCACCGGGGACTGGCGGCGCTCCCGGGAGGCGTTCCTGCTGGACGCCGGCCGCGCGCTGGCCGAGGCGCGCTCCACCGCCGAGGTGCTGCGGGTCGCGGCGGGGCTGGCGATGCCCGGCTTCTCCCCCGACGGGCTGGCCGTCTTCGGCGTCGAGGCCGACCATCTGACGATCATCGGCCACCACGGGCAGCAGCAGGGCGACGAGGTCCCCTTCGTGCACATGACCCTGGACACGGACTATCCGGCCGCCGAGGTGATCCGCACCGGCCGGGCCGTCTATCTGTCCTCCCCCGAGGAGTACCGGGCCCGCTATCCGCTCACCTGGAAGCTGGCCCAGCGCTTCGGCCGCCGCTCCTGGGCGTTCCTGCCGCTGACCGCCTCGGGCCACACCATGGGCGCCTGGATGGCCGCCTTCACCTATCCGGTCGCCTTCACCCCCGACGAGCGCTCGGTGCTGACCACGGTCGCCCGCATGCTCGCCCAGGCGCTCTCGCGGGCCGGGACCGCCGAGACCGAGCGGGAGCTGAGCGAGGGCCTCCAGCGCTCGATGATGCCCACGACGGGCCCCGCCGTCCCCGGCATGGAGGTGGCGGCCCGCTACGTCCCCACCGGCGGCGGCCTCCAGGTCGGCGGCGACTGGTACGACGTGATCCCGCTGCCCGGCGGGCCCGCCCGGAACCGCGCGAAGGACGGCGCGGGCAGGTTCGCCCTGGTCATCGGCGATGTCCAGGGCCATGACGTGCGCGCCGCCGGTCTGATGGGGCAGCTGCGCATCGCCCTGCGCGCCTACGCCTCCGAGGGCCACCGCCCGGACGCGGTGCTCACGCGCGCCTCGCGCTTCCTGCACGGCATCATCGATGAAAGCGCCGACAGCGCCGGCAGTGCCGACGACGCCGACATCGCCATCAACGACCTGCGCTTCGCGACCTGCCTGTACGCCGAGGTCGACCCGCGCACCGGGGTCCTGGAGGTCGCCCGCGCCGGGCACCCGGACCCGGTGATCCGCATGGCGGACGGCACCGTCCTGCAGCGGCCGACGGCCGGCGGGCTGCCCCTGGGTGTCGACCCGGACGCCGACTACCCCACCACCCGGTTCGTGCTGGAGCCCGGCGAGACCATGATGATCTGCACGGACGGTCTGATCGAGACCGGCGGCCATGACCTGGACACCGGCTGGCAGCGGATCCGCACCATCCTGGAACAGCACGAGGGCGACGCCGAGGAACTGGCCGACGCGCTCGTGCAGGCGGTGCACGGACCCTCCTCGCACCACACCACGGGTCCGCTCGCCGACCGCCGCGAGGACGACATCGCCGTACTGCTGCTGAGCCGGCACCCGGACGGCCGGGACGCGGCCGCCGTCCGCCCGGAGGTCCGGCGCACCCTGCTGACCGTCGCGCAGGCCGAGCCGGAGCGGGTCGCGGTGGCCCGGCAGCAGCTGCGGGAGCTGCTGCACGACTGGTCGTCCGCCGACCAGGTGGACTCGGCGGTGCTGCTGCTGTCCGAGATGCTGACCAACGTGCTCGTGCACACCGACACCGACGCTCTGGTGCTGGCCGAGGTGAGCGGGGAGCGCGGCGAGCGGCGGATGCGGGTGGAGGTCAGCGACGCGGGCGACGACCTGCCGCACAAGCGCCGGCCGGGCGAGCTGGCCTCCTCGGGGCGCGGCCTGGTGCTGACCGAGCTGCTGGCGGACGCCTGGGGGGTCGAGCCGCGCGGCGAGGGCAAGAGCATCTGGTACGAGCTGTACGAGCCGCCGCGCGACAAGCCCTGAGCAGCCCGGCGGACGACCGGGCAGGGGGCGGCTACGCGTACCGCTGCCGCAGTTCGTGGACGATCCCGGAGGCCGCCGCCGTCAGCGGCACCGCCAGCAGCATGCCGACGATCCCGGCGACCGCCGCCCCCGCGGTGATCGCCAGCAGCACGGCCGCCGGATGCAGCTGCACGGTCCGGCTCTGGATCACCGGCTGGAGCACATGCCCCTCCAGGACCTGTACGGCGAGCACCACGCCGAGCGCCCAGAGCGCGACGACGAACCCCCGGTCGGCGAGCGCCACCAGCACGGACACCGCCCCGGAGATGAAGGCCCCCAGATAGGGGATGTACGCGCCCACGAAGACCAGCGCGCCCAGCCCCAGCGCGCCCGGCACGTCCAGCAGGACCAGGCCGAGGGTGATGCACACGGCGTCGATGAACGCGATCAGGGTGGTCCCGCGCATGAAGCCCTCGACGGCGGCGAAGGCGCGGCGCGCCATGGCCTCCGCCGTGTCGGCGCTCTGCCCGGGGGACAGCGAGCGCAGCGCGCGCAGCGCCCGGCCCGAGTCGCGCAGGAAGAAGAAGACGAGCAGCAGCGCCAGCACCGCCATCGCCAGGTACTCGGCGATCATGCTGACCCCGCTGATGACGTTGGAGACGGCCGTCCCGCCGAACTTCGACAACAGGTCGCGGCCGTGTGCGGCGAGGTCCTTGAGGGAGGTGCCGGCCGCCCCGAAGTGGTCGGCGAGCGACCGGGCCGCGTTCTCCAGCGAGGAGGCGATCTGCGGTCCGCTGTCGATCAGGGCGAGGGCCACGATGTAGCCGACGCCGCCGACGACCACCAGCACGGCGGCGCAGGTGATCCCGGCCGCGAGCGAGCGGTTCAGCCCGGCCCGCACCAGCCGCCGGAACAAGGGCCGCAGCAGCGCGGTCCCGAGCAGCGCGAGGAGTACCGGCGTGACCGTCGTACGGAAGGTCACGCACAGCCGCACCACGACCCACACCACGCCGGAGACGAGCAGCGCGACGGCGCACCAGGCGGCAAGGCGCCTCACGGGTTCGGGCAGCAGTCGCACCCCACCAGCGGACCACGCGCCGGGCGCGCTGTCCTGCACGGACGGCCCGCCCGGGTGACCGGTGCGGCGGGGCGTACGCGGGGCGCGCAGCGCGCCCCGGGGACACCCCACCCGTACCGCGGACCGCCCGCGTCAGTCCCGCGGACCGCCCGCGTCAGTCCCGCGGACCGCCCGCGTCAGTCCCGCGGACCGCCCGCGTCAGTCCCGCGGACCGCCCGCGTCAGTCCCGCGGACCGCCCGCGTCAGTCCTGCGGACCGTCCGCGGTCATGCCGTGCACGGCCGGGACCGTGCCGAGGCGGCCCTTCTGGAAGTCCTCGAAGGCCTGCTTCAGCTCGTCCTGGGTGTTCATGACGAACGGGCCGTAGTGGACCATGGGCTCCCGGATCGGCCGGCCGCCCAGCAGGACGACCTCCAGGTCCGGGGTGCGGGAGTCCTGCTGCTCGTCCGCGCGGACGGTCAGCGAGGAGCCCGCGCCGAAGACCGCCGTCTGCCCGGTGCGGACCGGGCGCCGGTCGGTGCCGGCGAAGCCCTGGCCCGCGAGGACGTAGGCGAGGCCGTTGAAGTCCTCGCGCCAGGGGAGCGTGACCTCGGCGCCCGGGGCGAGCGTCGCGTGGATCATGGTGATCGGGGTGTGGGTGATGCCGGGCCCCGCGTGCCCGTCCAGCTCACCGGCGATGACCCGCAGCAGCGCGCCGCCGTCGGGAGAGGTGAGCAGCTGGACCTGGCCGCCGCGGATGTCCTGGTAGCGCGGGGCCATCATCTTGTCCTCGGCGGGCAGGTTCACCCACAGCTGGAGGCCGTGGAAGAGGCCGCCGGACAGGACGAGGGACTCCGGGGGCGCCTCGATGTGCAGCAGGCCGCTGCCCGCGGTCATCCACTGGGTGTCGCCGTTGGTGATGGTGCCGCCACCGCCGTGGGAGTCCTGGTGGTCGAAGGTCCCGTCGATGATGTAGGTGACGGTCTCGAAGCCGCGGTGCGGGTGCCAGGGGGTGCCCTTGGGCTCACCGGGCGCGTACTCCACCTCGCCCATCTGGTCCATCATGATGAACGGGTCGAGATGGCGGTAGTTGATCCCGGCGAACGCCCGGCGCACCGGGAAGCCCTCGCCCTCGAAACCGCTGGGCGCGGTCGTGACGGCGAGCACGGGCCGTGCCACGGCGTCGGCGGGAGCGGTCACGCGGGGCAGCGTCAGCGGGTTCTCGACGGTCACTGCAGGCATGTCGGTACCTCCTTGTGCGCTCACTCTAGTTGAGCATTCAACTTTCTGCCAGCCACAACGGAGACGGGCCGGGAGGCATTCCCCGCGGAGGGGTCCGAGGAGGCCGGGGCGATGGAGCGACGGGGGCGCGGGAGCGGACACGACGAGGCCCGGGGGCGCCCCTGGCGCACTCCCGGGCCGTGTACCGGAAGAAGCGTGCTCAGCCGTACATGCGGCGCATGGCGAAGTCGACCATCTGTTCGACCGCCTTGGCGTCGAAGACCATCCGGTGCTCGCCCTCCATGTCGAGGACGAAGCCGTACCCCGTGGGCAGGAGGTCGATGACCTCGGCACCGGTGATCACGAAGTACTTCGACTCCTTGCCCGCGTACCGGCGCAGCTCCTTGAGGGAGGTGAACATCGGGATCACCGGCTGCTGCGTGTTGTGCAGCGCCAGGAAGCCCGGGGTGTCGCCGCGCGGGCAGTACACCTTGGAGGTGGCGAAGACCTGCTGGAAGTCCTCGGCGGCCAGCTGTCCGGTGGTGAAGGCGCGCACCGCGTCGGCCAGCGACGGCGGCGACGGCTCCGGGTACAGCGGCGGCTGCTGCCCGTATCCGCCCCCGGGCATCTGCTGCTGCGGCGGAACGTAACCCTGCTGTGCGCCCGCGCCCGCGCTCTGGTCGTAGCCGTACATGGACCAAAGACTACTGAGTCACAGATGGCCCGCTCGGGGTTGCTTCTTATTACCGACGGGTAGCATCATCGGAGTTACTAGTTGGTACGTGAATGCGAGGAGTCAGTGCCTCGCCGAGTCCTCAACGGGAGCCGTCGCCATGGGGCACTACAAGTCGAATCTCCGTGACATCGAGTTCAACCTCTTCGAAGTGCTCGGGCGCGACAAGCTCTACGGCACCGGGCCGTTCGAGGAGATGGACACCGAGACCGCGCGCAGCGTCCTGGAGGAGCTGACCCGCCTGGCCGAGAACGATCTGGCGGAGTCCTTCGCGGACGCCGACCGCAACCCGCCGGTGTTCGACCCCGAGACCAGCACCGCGCCGGTCCCGGCGAGCTTCAAGAAGAGCTACCGGGCCTTCATGGACTCGGAGTACTGGCGGCTCGGCCTGCCCGAGGAGATCGGCGGCACCACCGCCCCGCCGTCCCTGATCTGGGCGTACGCGGAGCTGATCCTCGGCGCCAACCCGGCCGTCTGGATGTACTCCTCCGGCCCGGCGTTCGCCCGCATCCTCTTCGAGGAGGGCACCGAGGAGCAGAAGAAGTGGGCCCGGATCGCGGTCGAGAAGACCTGGGGCTCCACCATGGTCCTCACCGAGCCCGACGCGGGCTCCGACGTGGGCGCCGGCCGCACCAGGGCCGTCCAGCAGGAGGACGGCTCCTGGCACATCGAGGGCGTGAAGCGCTTCATCACCTCCGGTGAGCACGACATGGAGGAGAACATCCTCCACTACGTCCTCGCCCGCCCCGAGGGCGCCGGTCCGGGCACCAAGGGCCTGTCCCTCTTCCTGGTGCCGAAGTACCTGTTCGACTTCGAGACCGGCGAGCTGGGCGAGCGCAACGGCGTCTACGCCACCAACGTCGAGCACAAGATGGGCCTCAAGGCGTCCAACACCTGCGAGATGACCTTCGGCGACCGCCACCCCGCCAAGGGCTGGCTGATCGGCGACAAGCACGACGGCATCCGCCAGATGTTCCGCATCATCGAGTTCGCCCGCATGATGGTCGGCACGAAGGCGATCTCCACCCTCTCCACCGGCTACCTCAACGCGCTGGAGTACGCCAAGGAGCGCGTCCAGGGTCCCGACCTGGCGAACTTCATGGACAAGACCGCGCCCAAGGTCACCATCACGCACCACCCCGACGTGCGCCGCTCGCTGATGACGCAGAAGGCGTACGCGGAGGGCATGCGCGCCCTGGTGCTGTACACCGCCTCCGTCCAGGACACCATCGCGGTCAAGGAGGCGAACGGCGAGGACGCCAAGGCCGAGCACGCGCTGAACGACCTGCTGCTGCCCATCGTCAAGGGCTACGGCTCCGAGAAGGGCTACGAGCAGCTCGCCCAGTCCCTCCAGACCTTCGGCGGCTCGGGCTTCCTCCAGGAGTACCCGATCGAGCAGTACATCCGCGACGCGAAGATCGACACCCTCTACGAGGGCACGACCGCGATCCAGGGCCAGGACTTCTTCTTCCGGAAGATCGTCCGCAACCAGGGCGCCGCGCTGAACTCGCTCGCCGAGGACATCAAGAAGTTCCTGGCGCTGGCCACCGGCGGCGAGGAGCTGTCCGGGGCCCGCGAGCACCTGGCCAAGGCCGCCGTCGAGCTGGAGGCCGTCGTCGGTCTGCTGCTGACCGACCTGGCCGCCACCGAGCAGGACGTCAAGAACATCTACAAGGTGGGCCTGAACACCACCCGCCTGCTGCTGGCCTGCGGTGACGTGGTCGTCGGCTATCTGCTGCTCAAGGGCGCGGCGATCGCGGCGGAGAAGCTCCAGACCGCCTCCGCCAAGGACCGCGCCTTCTACACCGGCAAGATCGCGGCGGCCAAGTTCTTCGCGGCGAACGTCCTGCCCGGCGTCACGCTGGCCCGCAAGCTGGCCCAGAACGTCGACCTGGACCTGATGGAGCTGGACGAGGCCGCGTTCTAGGGCCTGTCGTCAGATTCCCGTCGTCCGCCCCGCGCGGACCGCGCGGGGTCCCGACCGGGCCGTACGGGGTCCGCTCCCGGAGGAGGGAGCGGACCCCGTCGTCGTTAAGGTGAGGTCATGCGCACGAACCGGCCCTTCGACCGTGGCCACACCGACGACCTGATGTCCTTCCTGGCGGCCGCCCCGTCGCCGTACCACGCCGTGGCGAGCGCCGCGCAGCGGCTGGAGAAGGCCGGCTTCCGGCAGGTCGCCGAGACGGACGAGTGGGACGGCACCAGCGGCGGGAAGTTCGTGCTGCGCGGCGGCGCGATCGTCGCCTGGTACGTCCCCGAGGGCGCCGCCGCGCACACCCCCTTCCGCATCGTCGGCGCGCACACCGACTCGCCGAACCTGCGCGTCAAGCCGCTGCCCGACTCCGGGGCGCACGGCTGGCGCCAGATCGCCGTGGAGATCTACGGCGGCCCGCTGATGAACTCCTGGCTCGACCGCGACCTGGGCCTGGCCGGGCGGCTGACGCTGCGCGACGGCTCCACCCGCCTGGTGAACGTCGCCCGTCCGCTGCTGCGCGTCCCGCAGCTCGCCATCCACCTGGACCGCACGGTCTCCACCGAGGGACTGAAGCTGGACAAGCAGCGCCACCTCCAGCCGGTGTGGGGCCTCGGCGACGACGTCCGCGACGGCGACCTCGTCGCCTTCCTGGAGCAGGAGGCGGGCCTGGCGGCCGGCGAGGTCACCGGCTGGGACCTGATGACGCACTCCGTGGAGGCGCCCGCCTACCTGGGCCGCGACCGCGAGCTGGTGGCGGGCCCGCGCATGGACAACCTGCTCTCCGTGCACGCCGGGACGGCCGCGCTGGCCGCCGTGGCGACCGGGTCCGGCGCGGCGGACCTGCCGTACATCCCGGTCCTGGCCGCCTTCGACCACGAGGAGAACGGCTCCCAGTCCGACACCGGCGCGGACGGCCCGCTGCTCGGCGGCGTCCTGGAGCGTTCGGTGTTCGCGCGCGGCGGTGCGTACGAGGACCGGGCGCGCGCCTTCGCGGGCACCGTCTGCCTGTCCTCCGACACCGGCCACGCGGTGCACCCCAACTACGCCGAGCGGCACGACCCGACGCACCACCCGCGCGCGGGCGGCGGCCCCATCCTCAAGGTGAACGTCAACAACCGCTACGCCACCGACGGTTCGGGCCGGGCGCTGTTCGCGGCGGCCTGCGAGAAGGCGGGCGTGCCGTTCCAGTCGTTCGTCTCCAACAATTCCATGCCGTGCGGCACCACGATCGGCCCGATCACCGCGGCCCGGCACGGCATCAGGACCGTCGACATCGGTGTCGCGATCCTCTCCATGCACAGCGCCCGCGAACTGTGCGCGGCCGACGACCCGTTCCTGCTGGCCAACGCGCTGGTGGCGTTCCTGGAGGGCTGAGCGCGCGGCCCATGGGCGCCGCCCCCGCATGTCCATCCGGCCCCGGGGTACCCGGAGTTGACCGGAGGGGACCGGAACGGCCGGAACCACCGGATCCGAACCGGACCTGGAACCGGGCTAGGAGGCGACACTCATGGGCCTCGGCGGGTGCATCATCCTCATCGCCGTGGGAGCCATCCTCACGTTCGCGACCGACTGGCACATGCAGGGGGTCAACCTGCACCTGGTCGGCGTCATCCTGATGATCGTCGGACTGATCGGCGTCACGACGTTCAGCAGCATCGCGCGGCGCCGCCGCGTCATGGTGCCGCCCGCGACGACCGTCGTCGAGGAGGAGCGGCACCACACCACACGTGACGGTTACAGCGACGGCTACGGTCTCTGACCGCGCCGCCGCGGGCCGGAGCCCACACGGGCTCCGGCCGGTGTCCGGGCCGGGCGGGGGCCCGGCCCGTCAGGCGTCCAGACCGGCCAGCACGAGCGGCAGCCGGTCGGCGCCGTCCCCGGCCAGCCGGACCGGGACGCCCCAGTCCTGCTGGTGCACATGGCAGGCCGGGTACGGGTTGTCCGGATCGTCGTCGCAGGAGGCGGCCATCGCGGAGACGTGCAGGACGCCTTCCCCGACAGCGGGGTTCAGCTCCAGGGCGCGGGCCAGGTCGGTGCCCGCGCCCTCGCCGTCGAGCAGCAGCTCGGGCGGGGTGGCGGAGACCAGCAGGCGGGTGGAGGGACCGTAACGGGTGTCCAGCTTCTGGCCCTTCGGCGCCTGGAAGATCACGTCCAGCCGGAGCCGGCCGGGGGCGACCTCGGTGGCGGCGCGGCGGGTGCGGTGGGCGACGGCCTGCACCCGTACCGCCTCCTCGGGCAGACGCAGCCGGGTCAGCCGGTGCCGGGCCGACTCCACCACCACGATGTCGTCGCCGTCGAGCACCGCGTCGCTGGGCTCGCGCAGATCCGTGGCGAGCGTGGTGACCTCGCCGGTGGCGGGGTCGTAGCGGCGCAGGGCGTGGTTGTAGGTGTCGGCGACGGCCACCGAGCCGTCCGGCAGGGCGGTGACCCCGAGCGGGTGCTGGAACAGGGCCTGTCCGGCGGCGCCGTCGCGGTGGCCGAAGTCGAACAGGCCGGTGCCCACGGCCGTGTGCACCGAGCCGTCCGCCTCCACCCAGCGCAGCGCGGAGGTCTCGGAGTCGGCCAGCCACAGCCGCTCGGGCGTGGCCGCCAGACCCGACGGCTGCGCGAACCACGCCTGGTCGGCGGGGCCGTCGACCAGGCCCTCGTTGGTCGTGCCGGCGGCGACGGACACGGTGTGCCCGGCCGGGTCGTACGTCCACAGCTGGTGCACGCCCGACATGGCGATCCACACCCGGCCCTGCCACCAGGCCACGTCCCAGGGCGAGGAGAGGTCGGTCTCGCGGGCCGGCCCGGCGGTCGGTGAGCCCTGCCACCACTGGCGGCCGGTCCCGGCGAGGGTGGTGACCTCGCCGGTGGCCGGGTCCAGGCGGCGCAGCGCGTGGTTGACGGTGTCGGCGACGACGACCGAGCCGTCGTCGAGCAGGGCCAGCCCCTGCGGCTCGCTGAAGCAGGCCGTGGCGGCGTCGCCGTCGGTGAATCCGCGCGTCCCGGAGCCGATCCGGCGCAGCTCGCTCTCCCCGTCCCCGGCCAGCTCCACGAGCTGGTGCCGGGTGGTGTCGCTGACCAGGAAGGTCCCGGCGGGCAGGCGCAGCGCCTTGCCGGGGAAGCGCAGGGTGGTGGGCTCGGGCTCCGGCGGTACGTAGGGCCCGTCGCCGCGCCGCAGGGTGCCCTTGGCGGTGTGCTCGGCCTCCAGCTCCTCGACCAGCCGTTCGATGGCGTGCGCATGGCCCTCGCCCGCGTGCTGGGCGACGACATAGCCCTCCGGGTCGATCACGACCAGCGTCGGCCAGGCCCGTACCGCGTACTGCTTCCAGGTGGCCAGCTGCGGGTCGTCGAGCACGGGGTGCTCCACGCCGTACCGCTCCACGGCGTCGACGACGGCCCGGTGCTCGGCCTCGTGCGCGAACTTCGGGGAGTGCACGCCGACCACGACCACCGTGTCGCGGTGTTTGTCCTCCAGCTCGCGCAGCTCGTCCAGGACGTGCAGGCAGTTGATGCAGCAGAAGGTCCAGAAGTCCAGCAGGACGATGCGTCCGCGCAGGTCGGCGAGGCTGTACTGCCGTCCGCCGGTGTTCAGCCAGCCGCCCTCGCCGGTCAGCTCGGGGGCGCGGACACGGGCGCGTCGCGGGGTCGGGGTCGGGGCCGGTTCGCTCATGCGTCAAGGGTGCCACCGGCCGGCCGCGCTCAGCCCGTCGGCCTACCGGCGGCGTCGGGCGGGCCCGGCCGGGGAAGCCGTGAGGCATGAGATTCCTCGTACGCGACCGGATCCTCGGCATCGGTGACGACTACTGGATCGAGGACGAGCACGGAGACAAGGTCTTCCTCGTCGACGGCAAGGCGATGCGGCTGCGGGACACCTTCGAGCTGAAGGACGCCCGCGGCCGGGTCCTGATCGACATCCACCAGAAGATGTTCGCGCTGCGGGACACGATGGTGATCGAGCGGGACGGGGAGGCGCTGGCGAAGATCCGCCGCAAGCGGCTGTCGCTGCTGCGCAACCACTACCGGGTTTCCCTGGCCGACGGCACCGAGCTGGACGTCAGCGGCAAGATCCTCGACCGGGAGTTCGCCGTCGAGTACGACGGGGAGCTGCTGGCCGTGATCTCCCGGCGGTGGCTGAGCGTCGTCGAGACCTACGGCGTCGACATCGTGCGCGACGACGCGGACCCGGCGCTGCTGATCTCGGTGGCGGTGTGCGTGATCCACCTGGCGGAGAAGGAACGGGACGAGGGCTGATCCGGCGGCCGGACGGGCGGGTCCGCCGGGCGGGCCGGGTGCGTGGGGCGGGCCGGGTGCGTGGGGCGGGCCGGGTGCGTGGGGCGCGGCTCGCCCACCGGCTGCCCGCGCAGGGCGGTCCCGGGTACGCGGGGCGCGGGGGTGCCGGGAGCACGCGGGCCCTGGCCCCGGCCCGGGTGCAGGGCTGGGGCGCCGGGCCGGGTGCAGGGCTGGGGCGCCGGACCGGGACGACCGCCCGGTCGCCGGGTCAGAGGACCCGGTCCTTGAGGGCCGGGAACTGCTCGCGGGTGCGTGCCACCTTCGCGGGGTCGAACTCGGCGCGCAGGACCTCCTCGTCCGCTCCGGCCTCCGCCAGCACCTCGCCCCAGGGATCCACCACGATCGAGTGACCGGCCTGGGGAACCCCGGCGTGGGTCCCGGCCGTTCCGCAGGCGAGCACGAACGCCTGGTTCTCCACCGCCCGCGCGCGGGCCAGCAGCGTCCAGTGCGCCCGGCGGCGCTCCGGCCAGCCCGCCGGGACGACCAGGGTCTCGGCGCCCGCGTCGACGAGGCCGCGGAACAGCTCGGGGAAACGGAGGTCGTAGCAGGTCGCCACACCGACGACCGTCTCCGGCAGCCGGACCGCGACCAGGTCCCGGCCGGCCCCCATCAGCACCGCCTCGCCCTGGTCGAAGCCGAAGCGGTGGATCTTGCGGTAGGAGGCGGCCAGGTCTCCGGACGGAGTGAAGACGAGGGAGGTGTTGTAGAGGGTGCCGTCGATGTCCCGTTCCGGCACCGAGCCGGCGTGCAGCCACACGCCCGCGTCGGCCGCGGCCGCGGCCATCGCCTCGTACGTCGGCCCGCGCAGCGGCTCCGCCGCGCCGTCGAACTCGTCGAAGGCGAAGGCCCCGGTGGTCCACAGCTCCGGCAGCACGACCAGATCGGCGGCGGACTCCGCGCGTACCAGCGAGGCCGCGCGCCGCCGTCGTACGGCGACCGATTCGCCCTCGTCCACGGCGATCTGGATCAGAGAGGCGCGCACACTACCACCGTCCTGGCAATCGAGTTGTCCCGACGGGCCTACGATCGTCACACGAAAGCACTGCCGGGGTGCCTCACAGCAGCGTAACTTGGGGATCCCCCCTGTCTCGAAGCGGAGCGAGAGCCCGGGGGATGCCCAAGCCGCCCGCCGACCGCCACCACTCCCCACTGGCAATGCCGCCACAACCTGACCGTGTACCGACCGCCGAGGGGTCCCGTTCCGTGAGTCTGCATCCCACCCTCCAGCCCTACGCCGATGCCTGGACCCACTCCGTCGAGGCGATATCCGAGCTGGTGCAGCCGCTCGTGGAGGGCGAGTGGAACCGGCGGACCCCCTGCCCGGGATGGTCCGTCCGCGACATCGTCTCGCATGTCATCGGCATGGACTGCGAGGCGCTGGGCGACCCGCGCCCCATCCACGCGCTGCCGCGCGACCTGTTCCACGTCACCAACGAGCACCAGCGCTACATGGAGATGCAGGTCGACGTCCGCCGTCACCACACGGCGCCGGAGATGACCTCCGAGCTGGAGTACACGGTCATCCGCCGCAACCGGCAGCTGCGCAACGAGTCCCGCGACCCGGGCGCCAAGGTGCGCGGCCCGCTCGGCGCGGACATCACCCTGGAGGAGTCGATGCGCTACCGCGCCTTCGACATCTGGGTGCACGAACAGGACCTGCGCGCCGCCCTCGGCCGCCCCGGCGACCTCGACTCGCCCGGCGCGTACGTCGCCCGGGACCATCTGCTCGGCGCGCTGCCGGAGGTCGTGGCGGTGCGGGCGGACGCGCCGCGCAGTTCGGCGATCGTCTTCGACGTGCACGGCCCGGTGGAGTTCCTGCGCACGATCCGCGTCGACATCCAGGGCCGCGGCACCCTGGAGACGGCGCCCGCGCTGGGCCCGGCGGCGGCCCTCTCCCTGGACTGGGAGACGTACGTCCGGCTGGCCTGCGGCCGGACCACCCCGGAGGCGGTGGCGGACCGGGTGAAGACGGAGGGCGACCCGGAGCTGACGGCGGCGATCCTGCGGAACTTCACGGTCACGCAGTAGGAGGCAGCAGGAACCGGCGCTCGGGCCCACGGCGTGACGCCGGTCCCCGCCGCGGACCGGACCGGACCGGCGTCCGGTGGGCGGGCTCAGGCGGGGACGTGCACCGACTCCACCCGGCTCGCCACCAGCCGCTCCCGCTCCCGGCGCGCCGCCCGCCCGCGCAGCCGGAGGATCTGGCTGACCCCGAGCGCCTGGAGGACGAACACGGCGCAGAAGGCGACCGTGTAGTCGTCGTCCGTCGCGTCCAGCAGCACACCGATCGCGAACAGTGTCGTCATCGAGGCGATGAAACCGCCCATGTTGGTGATGCCGGAGGCGGTGCCCTGCCGCTCCGCCGGATTGGCGGGCCGGGCGAAGTCGAACCCGATCATCGAGGCCGGGCCGCACGCCCCGAGCACCGCGCACAGCGTCACCAGCAGCCACATCGGCGCGCGTTCGCCCGGGTAGAGCAGGGTCGCCGCCCACATCGCGGCGGTCACCGCGACCGTGCCGAGCGCCAGCGGCAGCCGGGCCGCGTGGTGCCGGGCGACGATCTGGCCGTAGACCAGGCCGACGGCCATGTTCGACAGGACGACGAGTGTGAGCAGTTCACCGGCCGTGCCGCGCGACAGGCCCTGCGCCTCCACCAGGAAGGGCAGGCCCCACAGCAGCAGGAACACCATCGCCGGGAACTGCGTGGTGAAGTGCACCCACATGCCCAGCCGGGTCCCCGGCTCGCGCCAGGACGCGGCGATCTGCCGGCGCACATAGGCGGCACCCTGATGCGGCACCGGCTCCGGCTCGTGGCCCTCGGGGTGGTCCTTCAGGAAGAGGACCAGCAGCACCAGCACCACCGCACCGGCCAGGGAGCTGCCCGCGAAGGCCGCCGTCCAGCCCACCCCGTGCAGCAGCCGGGCCAGCACCAGGGTGGAGACGAGGTTGCCCGCCATGCCGACGAGCCCGGCGAGCTGCGCCACCATCGGCCCGCGCCGCGCCGGGAACCACCGGGTGCCCAGCCGCAGCACGCTGATGAAGGTCATGGCGTCGCCGCAGCCGAGCAGCGCCCGGGAGGCGAGCGCGGTGCCGTACGACGCCGAGAAGGCGAAGCCGAGCTGACCGGCCGTGAACAGCACCACGCCGATGCCCAGCACCTTCTTGGTGCCGAGCCGGTCGACGAGCAGGCCGACGGGTATCTGCATGCCCGCGTAGACCAGCAGCTGGAGGATGGAGAAGGTGGACAGCGCGGAGGCGCCCACGTGGAAGCGGTCGGCGGCGTCGAGTCCGGCGACGCCCAGCGAGGTGCGGAAGATGACCGCGACGAAATAGACGGCGACACCTATGCACCACACGGCGACGGCCCGCCGGCCGCCCGGCGGATCGCCGGGGAGGGCGACGGAGGCCGTCGTACCGGCCGTGGAGCTCATCGGACCTCACCCCGCGCCAGGTGCGAGAACCAGCTGACATGCCGGTGGACGACCCCGACGGCCGCCTCGGCGTCGCCGTCGCGCAGCGCCCGCAGGATCTCCTCGTGCTCGGCGAGCGTCTTGGCGATCCGGTCGGGGTGCGAGTGCAGGACGGCCACGCCCATGCGCAACTGCCGGTCGCGGAGCTGGTCGTAGAGGCGGGAGAGGATCTCGTTGCCGCCGCTGCGGACGATCTCCGCGTGGAAACAGCGGTCGGTGACGGAGGCCGCCGCGAGGTCGCCCGCCGCCGCCTGCTCCTTCTGCTGCTCCAGCAGCTCCTCCAGCCGGGCGATGAGGGCGGGCGGGGCCGGGACGGCCTTGCGCGCGGCGTGCTCCTCGACCAGCTGCCGGGTCTCGACGACGTCCGCGATCTCCTGGGCGGACACCGGCAGGACCAGCGCTCCCTTCTTCGGGTACAGCTTGAGCAGCCCCTCGACCTCCAGGCGCAGCAGCGCCTCGCGCACCGGAGTGCGGGACACCCCGACCGCCTCGGCCAGTTCGCCCTCGGTCAGCAGGGTGCCGCCCTCGTAGCTGCGGTCCAGCACCGCTTGCTTGACATGGGTGTACACACGGTCGGCGGCGGGGGGCTGCTTCACTGCCAGGCTCATGCCGACAGCATAGATACAACACGTACGCGCCATGGATGCCGTCCAGCATGCGGACCGGCCGCCGCGATCCGCACGCTTCCCCTCGTTTTCCCCTCGTCCCGTGAACAACCAACTGTGCTACTTACGTGTCCTACAGATGCGGCCCCTCTTTGGTTGTCCCACAACTCGGCCGCACCACAGGGTCTTTCGACATAATCGGGGTATCTCACTTGAAAACCGGCATCCAGGCCACCCGACTCCGCAGAGCCGCAGCCGTCGCCCTGACCTCCGGCGCGGTGCTCGCCGCGGCAGCGCTGACCGCGGCCCCCGCGCAGGCCGTCGCCACGCCCTCGATCGCGGCCAAGGGCGGCTACGCGATGAACAACGCGAACGGCTCCTCGCTGTACACGAAGAACGCGGACACCCGGCTGTCCACCGGCTCCACCACGAAGATCATGACCGCCAAGGTCGTGCTGTCGCAGCGGGGCCTCGACCTCAATTCCAAGGTCACCATCCAGAAGGCGTACAGCGACTACGTCGTGCGCAACAACGCCTCCCAGGCCCACCTGATCGTGGGCGACAAGGTGACCGTGCGCCAGCTCCTGTACGGGCTGATGCTGCCCTCGGGCTGCGACGCCGCCTACGCGCTGGCCGACAAGTTCGGCTCGGGCAAGACCAGCTCCGCCCGCGTCTCGTCCTTCATCGGCAAGATGAACGCCGCCGCCAAGGACCTGAAGCTGAAGAACACGCACTTCGACTCGTTCGACGGCATCGGCAAGGGCAAGAACTACTCGACGCCGCGCGATCTGACGAAGATCGCGAGCAGCGCCATGAAGAACTCCACGTTCCGCTCGATCGTGGCGACCAAGTCGTACCGCGCCAAGACCGTCACCAAGACGGGCTCCACGCGCACGATGGCGGCCTGGACCAACACGAACACCCTGCTCGGCAGCTACAAGGGCGCCATCGGCGTGAAGACCGGCTCCGGCCCCGAGGCCAAGTACTGCCTCGTCTTCGCCGCCACCAAGGGCAAGAAGACCGTCATCGGCACGGTCCTGGCCTCCACCTCCGTCAACCAGCGCGGAACCGACGCCACCAAGCTCCTCAACTACGGCTTCGCCCGCCTGGGCTGACCCGGCCGACGAAGCGAAGGGCTCCCGCCGGTACCCGGCGGGGGCCCTTCTCCGTCCCTCCGGCCGTCCGCCCGCGCTCCGGCCCGCCCGTCATACACCTCCGGCCGCCCCCTTGCGGGCGTATCGGCCATCTTCCCTCGCAATCGTGAAGATCCCGCTCCTGGCTGGCATATGCGGTTTTGCGCGCTCTACCTTCCGCAGCGGAGGTGGTTCGCATGAACGAACCCAGCAGGAAGCCCCACCCGGTCCAGCGCCACGGGGCGATCGACATCAATGACTTCGTGTACGCGGCGACCGGCGACCGTGTCCGGCGTCTGACCATGCCGGACGGGAGCCACTGGTTCCCGGCGGTGGACGTGTGCAAGCGACTGGGCTACACGACGCCCCGCAAGGCGCTGCTCGACCATGTTCCGGAGGATCACCGAGACAATCTCGAGACAGTGACTGGAAGTCACTGTCTCAGCATTCCCGCAGGCAGGAGCTGGCGCCGAGACTTGCAGCTCATCGATCTCCAGGGCCTGATCCTCCTCGTCAACGCCTGCACCAAGCCGGCCTGCGCCCCCTTCAAGCAGTGGGTCGCGGAAGTGATCGAGACCGTGCAGCGCGAGGGTTCCTACACCCTGGAGGAGGCCGAGGTGCAGCCTGCGGCACCGGGGTCGCCGATCGCCTACGCCATGCCCGAACAGGTCGCCGACGCCATCGTCCGGCTGGAGTCGCACAACCTCCAGGTGGACGAGGAGATTGCGAACGCACAGCGTGAATCGCTCGCCGTGCAGAAGGAGATGCTGGCCGCGCAGCAGGCGACGCTCGCCGCCCAGCAGGTCATCGCCCAGGCCATGCAGCGCATCGCGGACCGGCTGGACACCCCGGCCCTGGAGCGCCCCGCGCCGGTGGCGACCGCCGCCGGGCGGACCACCACAGAAGCCGTACTGGCCGACTGGCGGCGGCGGTTGTCCGTCACCGAGGACGTGTGGACGGTGGCCGTGGTGATCGCCCCCGTTCTCGTCGAGGAGGGCGAGCTGCGCCGGCCGCTCGAATCGATCGCGGCGCGCACCGGGCTGCCGGTGCGGCGGGTCAACGAGTGCCTGCGGATGCTGCGCAAGCACGCCTGCATCCGGTCGCGGGGCGCGGCGAAGGACGGGGCCCCGGTGTACGTGCTGAACCGCGCCTGAGCGCGGGCACAGCGGAGGGGCCGGTCGCAAACCAGAGTTGCGGCCGACCCCTCCAGGTCGCCGAGGCTAGCGGATCAGAGCCGTCAGGCCCAACTGATCAGCCGCTTGGGGCGTTCCAGGATCGCGGCGACGTCGGCCAGCACCTTGGAGCCCAGCTCGCCGTCGACCAGGCGGTGGTCGAAGGAGAGGGCGAGGGTGGTGACCTGGCGGGGCTTGACCTTGCCCTTGTGGACCCAGGGCTGGAGCTTGATCGCACCGACCGCGAGGATCGCGGACTCGCCGGGGTTGAGGATCGGCGTGCCCGTGTCGACGCCGAAGACGCCGACGTTGGTGATGGTGACCGTGCCGCCCTGCATGGCCGCCGGGGACGTCCGGCCCTCGCGGGCGGTGGCGACCAGCTCGCCCAGGGACTCGGCGAGCTGCGGGAGCGTCTTGGCGTGGGCGTCCTTGATGTTCGGCACGATCAGCCCCCGGGGGGTGGCCGCGGCGATGCCCAGGTTGACGTAGTGCTTGAGGACGATCTCCTGGGCGGTCTCGTCCCAGGACGCGTTGATGTCCGGGTGGCGCTTGATCGCGACCAGCAGCGCCTTGCTGATCAGCAGGAGGGGGTTCACGCGCAGTCCGGTGAACTCCTTGTCCTGCTTCAGCTCCTCTACGAGCTTCATGGTGCGCGTCACGTCCACGGTCACGAACTCCGTGACGTGCGGGGCGGTGAACGCGGAGCCGATCATCGCCGCCGCCGTGGCCTTGCGGACGCCCTTGACCGGGACGCGGGTCTCGCGGCCGGTGTCGTAGGAGGCGGCCGGTGCCGGGGCGGTGGCCGGGACAGCGGCCGGGGCGGCCGGGGCCTGCGCCGCAGGTTCCGCCGTCGCCGGGGCCGCTGCCGCGGCCGGGGTCGCCGTGGCCGCCGCGTGGACGTCCTCGCGCGTGATGACGCCGTCCGGGCCGGAGGGGACCACGGTCGTGAGGTCCACGCCGAGGTCCTTGGCCAGCTTGCGCACCGGAGGCTTGGCCAGCGGGCGCTCCCGCACCTCGGGGGCGGGTACGGCGCCGTGGCCGTTCAGCTCGGCCTGGACCGCCGTCGCCGCCGGGTTCGCCCCGGCGGTCTCGGCGCCCTTGCGCGGGCGGCGCTTGCTGGCGGACGTGGAGACGCCGTAGCCCACCAGGACCGGCTGGCGGCCCTCCGGCTTCGGCTCCTGGGCGGCCGGCCGGTCCTCGGCGGCCGGGGCCGCCTGGGCGGGCACCTCGGCCTGGGGCTCGGCCGGGGCCGCGCCCGCGACGGCCACCGCGATGATGGCCGTGCCCACGTCCACCGTGGTGCCCTCGGGGAAGCGCAGCTCGCGGACCACGCCGTCGTAGGGGATGGGCAGTTCGACGGCCGCCTTGGCCGTCTCGACCTCGCACACCACCTGGCCGTCGGTGACCGTGTCACCGGGCTGGACGTACCACTTGAGGATCTCGGCCTCGGTCAGCCCCTCGCCGACGTCCGGCATCTTGAACTCGCGTACGGACGCAACATCCGTCATCGTCGTCACGACCCTCTCCCTCAGTACGCCAGCGAGCGGTCGACGGCGTCGAGCACCCGGTCGAGGTCCGGCAGATAGGACTCCTCCAGGCGCGCCGGCGGGTACGGCGCGTGGTAGCCGCCGACCCGCAGGACGGGGGCCTCCAGGTGGTAGAAGCAGCGCTCGGTGATCCGGGCGGCGATCTCCGCGCCCGATCCGAAGAAGACCGGGGCCTCGTGGACGACGACCAGGCGGCGGGTCTTCTCCACCGACGCCTGCACGGAGTCGAAGTCCAGCGGGGAGACCGAACGCAGGTCCAGGACCTCCAGGGACTTGCCCTCCTCGGCGGCCGCCGCGGCGGCCTCCTGGCAGAGCTTGACCATCGGGCCGTAGGCGGCCAGCGTGAGGTCGGTGCCCTCGCGGACGACCTGCGCCCTGTGCAGCGGGGCGGGGATGGCCTCGGTGTCGACCTCGGCCTTGTCCCAGTAGCGCCGCTTGGGCTCGAAGTAGATCACCGGGTCGTCGCTCTGGATGGCCTGCTGCATCATCCAGTACGCGTCCGACGCGTTGGACGGGGAGACGATCTTCAGGCCCGCCACGTGCGCGAAGAGCGCCTCGGGGGACTCCGAGTGGTGCTCGACCGCGCCGATGCCGCCGCCGTAGGGGATGCGGACCACGACCGGCATCTTGACCTTGCCCAGCGAGCGGGCGTGCATCTTCGCCAGCTGGGTGACGATCTGGTCGTAGGCCGGGAAGACGAAGCCGTCGAACTGGATCTCCACCACGGGGCGGTAGCCGCGCAGGGCCAGGCCGATCGCCGTGCCGACGATGCCGGACTCGGCCAGCGGGGTGTCGATCACGCGGCTGTCGCCGAAGTCCTTCTGGAGGCCGTCGGTCACCCGGAACACACCGCCGAGCTTGCCGACGTCCTCGCCCATCACGAGGACCTTGGGGTCCGCTTCCAGGGCGCGGCGCAGCGACTCGTTGATCGCCTTGGCCAGGGCCATCTTCTCCGCCATCTCAGACCCCCTCGGCGTCCGCGAACGACGCCTGGTAGGCGGCGAACTGGGCGCGTTCCTCGTCGACGAGCGCGTGCCCGTCCGCGTACACGTTCTCGAAGATGGCGAAGTGGTCCGGGTCCGGCATGGCACGGACCGCCTCGCGCACTCGTTTGCCCAACGTCTCGCTCTCGGCTTCGAGTTCCGCGAAGAATCCCTCGTCCGCGTGGTGTGCCGCCTCCAGGTGGCGGCGCAGGCGCAGGAGCGGGTCCTTGGCCTCCCAGGCGGCCCGCTCGTCGTCGTGGCGGTAGCGGGTGGGGTCGTCGGAGGTGGTGTGGGCGCCCATGCGGTACGTGTACGCCTCGACCAGGGTGGGGCCCTCGCCGGCGCGGGCGCGCTCCAGCGCCCACCGGGTGACCGCGAGCGTGGCCAGCACGTCGTTGCCGTCGACCCGGACGCCGGGGAAGCCGTAGCCCTGCGCGCGCTGGTAGAGCGGCACCCGGGTCTGCTTCTCGGTCGGCTCGGAGATGGCCCACTGGTTGTTCTGGCAGAAGAACACCACGGGGGCGTTGTAGACGGCGGAGAAGGTGAAGGACTCCGCCACGTCGCCCTGGCTGGAGGCGCCGTCGCCGAAGTAGGCGATCACCGCGCTGTCGGCGCCGTCCTTGGCGACGCCCATGGCGTAACCGGTGGCGTGCAGCGTCTGCGAGCCGATGACGATCGTGTACAGGTGGAAGTTGTTGCCGTTCGGGTCCCAGCCGCCGTTGTTCACGCCGCGGAACATGCCGAGCAGGTTGGTCGGGTCGACCCCGCGGCACCAGGCGACGCCGTGCTCGCGGTAGGTCGGGAAGACGTAGTCGTCGTCGCGCAGGGCGCGGCCGGAGCCGATCTGGGCGGCCTCCTGGCCGAGCAGCGAGGCCCACAGGCCCAGCTCGCCCTGGCGCTGGAGGGCGGTGGCCTCGGCGTCGAACCGGCGGGTGAGCACCATGTCGCGGTACAGGCCGCGCAGGTCGTCGGCGGTGATGCCGGAGACGTACTTGTCGTACTCGGCGTTCTTGACGCGCTTGCCCTCGGGCGTGAGCAGCTGCACGAGGCCGGGCTCGGCACCCTTCGCGGCTGCGGCCTTCCTGGCGGTCGTGCGGGTGGTGCCCTTGGTGCCGGTGGTGCCGGCCGCCTTGGTGCCGGACGTGCCGGCCTTGCTTCCGGCGCTGCGTCGCGATGTGCGCGCGGCAGTGCTCTCCACGGTCACGTGTGCTCCTCCGTCGGTCCGGCCCCCGGGGTTGCCGGTAGGCCAGTGCGGCTCACCTGTTTCGACCACGGGGCACGGGGTGGGTGCCACTCGGCCGGGAACAGGCGTGACAGGTGCCCCGGCGAGCGCCCTGCAACAGCCACGTTACCCAGTGCTCCACATTTCTGGGAAACCCCTCCTGACCTGCGCGTTTCCTTGGATTTCCAAGTATTTTCGCTTGGACGTCCAAGTACCTCGCCGGGCACGGGGGGCAGCCGCTGGTCACAGCCTTGCAGGGGGCCGGAACACCGGCACGTTATCCCGGTCACCCCGTAGTCGGGAAGAGTTCACGAGTGGCCGGAACCGCTCTTGACCGTCCACGCCTCCACGCGGCCGAGGGCCCAGAAATCGGGACGAAGGGAGGACGAAGGGAGAACACCCCGGTGATCTCATGTGACCGAAAGCGACTTTCGATGACTGTCTGTGACAAGCCCCAGCTCACCGGCCCGGCCGTTGCCCTAGCATCTGCCGCGTGCAGCGCCCATGTGTACCACCCTCTGTGCCCCTCGCGCCCCCTCTGAACGCTTTGCTGCGCCGGTACGCCGCCGGTTCCGCCGTCGCCTGCGAACCGGTCGACCAGGGGCTGCTCAACCGCGGATACCGGCTGTGCACGACCCGTGGACGGTACTTCCTCAAGCACCACTTCGACCCCGACACCGCCGACCCCGCCTCGATCGCCCGCCGGCACCGCGCCACCCAGCGCCTGGCCGACCTCGGCGTCCCGGTGGCGCCCGCGCTGGCGGGCCGGGACGGGCGCACGGTCGCCGTCGTCGGCGGCCACGCCTACGCCCTGTACCCGTGGATCGACGGCAGGCACCGGCACGGCGGCCAGCTCACCACCGGCCAGTGCACCCGCCTGGGCGCGCTGCTGGGCGCCGTGCACGCCTGCCTGGAGCGCGTGATGCCCCCCAAGGCGCGCACCCGGCCCGCGCGGGGACCGCACCCGGTCGAGAGCGCCGACCCGGCCGACACCCTCACCCTGATCGACGACCTGCTCGGACACGTGCGCCGCCACCGGCCGCCGGACGCCTTCGACGAGCTGGCCCGGCACCGGCTCCTGGAGCGCCGCACCCTGCTGGAGCAGCACGCGGCCCGGCGCCCGCCGCCCGGCGGCCCGGTGGGCTGGGTGCACGGCGACTTCCACCCCTTCAACGTGCTCTACCGGGGGGACGCGCCCGCCGCGATCGTCGACTGGGACCGGCTCGGTGTGCAGCCGCGCGCGGAGGAGGCGGTCCGCGCCGCCGCGATCTTCTTCGTCCGGCCGGGCGGCACCCTGGACCTGCCCAAGATCACGGCCTACGCGCGCGCGTACCGGCGCGCGGCCGGGGCCACGGCCGCCGAGCTGGCCGCCGCCGTGCACCGGGTGTGGTGGGAGCGCCTCAACGACTTCTGGATGCTGCGCTGGCACTACGAGCGCGGCGACACCCGCGCCGATCCCCAGTTCCCGGCCGCCTCGGCGCTGGTGGTGTGGTGGACGAAGGAGTACGACGCGGTGTGCGGGGCGTTCGCGCAGTAGGACGGGCCCAGAGGCCGTGCGGGGGCCCGGGACAGCGGGCGGACACGCGCACGCGCGCGTGGAGCCCTGTCGGGGTTCCACGCGCGCGTGCGGGTGTGCTCAGTGGTCGCCCGCGGCGCCGTCCGAGGTGCCGGGGGTGCCGCCGCCGTCACCGGTGCCCTCGTTCGTCCCGCCGGTCGGCGGCGGGGAGTTGTTGGTGCCGCCGCTGCCGCCGCCGGGCGGCGTCGTCTGCGCCGGCGGGCTGGATGCCTCGTGGGAGGGCTCTTCCGAGGGCTCGTCGCTCGTGTCGTCCGTGGGCTTCTGGGACGGCGACCACGACGGCCGCTGCGAGGGCTTGTGGTCCCAGCCGGAGCCCGCCGAACCCGATCCGGTGTCGGTGGACGAGTCCGAGGGCTGCCCGGTCGAGTCGTCGGTCGGGCTGGAGCTGGGCTGGTCGTCCTGGGTGGACTGGGTGGCCGAGGGCGAGGTGGTGGTGCCGGTGGTGCCGCCGTCACCGCCCTTGCCGCCGGTGCTGTGCAGAGCCAGCGCCACGCCCGCCGCGATGGCGACCACCGCGAGCACGGCGAGGATCCACAGCTTGCCCCGGCCGCCCTCGCGCCGGTTGCCGTGCCCCTCGAAGCCGCCGTCGTCGCGGTTCCCGTACCCGGAGGGCAGGATCGGCTGCGGGATCTGCGTGGTGCCGGCGTGGGCCTCGCCGTGGTGCGGCATCACCGTCGTGCCGGCGAAGCCGGACGCCGGGGTGTGCCGGGCGTCGGGGGCCGCCACCGGACCGGTGTTCCAGGTGCCGGTGTGGCCGCCCTGCTCGTAGAGCATCTGGAGGGAGTACTGGACCAGGCCGCGCATCTCCTCGGCGGTCTGGAACCGGTCGTCGGGCTCCTTGGCGAGCGAGCGCATGACCAGGCCGTCGAGTTCGGGCGGGCAGGCGCCGCCCGAGGTCGACGACGGCGGCACCGGCATGTCCTGGACGTGCTGGTAGACCACCGACAGCGGGGTCTCGCCGGTGAACGGAGGACGCAGCGCGAGGAGTTCGTACAGCAGGCAGCCGGTGGCGTACAGGTCGGAGCGGTGGTCGACGGCCTTGCCGAGGGCCTGCTCCGGGGAGAGGTACTGCGGGGTGCCCATCACCATGCCGGTCTGCGTCATCGTCGTGGACGCCCCGTGCAGGGCGCGGGCGATGCCGAAGTCCATCACCTTCACGGCGCCGTGGTCGGTGATGATGACGTTGGCGGGCTTGATGTCGCGGTGCACGATGCCGTGCTGGTGCGAGTAGGCCAGCGCCTCAAGGACTCCGGAGACGATGATCAGCGCCTGCTCGGGGCCCGGCGCCTCGGCGTTGAGCAGCAGGTCGCGGATGGTGCGGCCCTCGACCAGCTCCATCACGATGTACGGCACGGACTGGCCGCCCACGACGTCCTCGCCGGAGTCGTACACGGCGACGATCGCGTGGTGGTTGAGACCGGCCACGGACTGCGCCTCGCGCGTGAAGCGGGCCTTGGAGACGGGGTCCTCGGCCAGGTCCGCGCGGAGCAGCTTGACGGCGACCGTGCGGCCCAGCCGTACGTCCTCGGCCGCGAACACCTCGGCCATGCCGCCCCGGCCGAGCCGGTGCGTCAGCCGGTACCGGCCGTCGCCGACCAGACCGCCGTTGCCCCACATCTCCGGCATGTCCGACATGCCGCCGCCGCCAGACGCCTCGGGGTCGGACGGGCCCTGGGCGCGTTGCGTCTGGTCCATCAGTCCTCGCCGTCGTTTCTGCCCGCGGGTGCGCGGTGTTGTCACGGTCTTCGTCGGCCACGCTACAGGCTCGGCGCAAGCCGCCGGTCCGGGTTCACCGCGGGGACCGGTCCGGGACGGACCGGCCATCAAACCGCGAGCGGCTGCCGTCGTGCAAATCCCGTGTACCGGCCGTACGACCGCTGTAACGCTTGCGCGACGCTTCTTTCGCGTACGGTCACGGAACGGGCACCGAGCTTGACGTGTCGGTGCCCTGGGGCAGACTTGGCCGGGAATAACACTTCCGATCATCGAGATCCGGACATGAGGTCAGGTCACGTCCGGTCCCGGGGACCGTCGACGGACAGCCGATCGCGCGCGAGGCAGCCGCTGCCGCCGCGCGCTACATGGGGGACGCAGAAGATGAGCCAGGACGGCGCACAGAGCCGGTTCGCGGGGCGGGCGCTGGCCGGCGGCCGGTACCAGCTGCGCGACTTGCTCGGCGAGGGCGGCATGGCCTCGGTCCATCTCGCCTACGACTCCGTGCTCGACCGCCAGGTCGCGATCAAGACACTCCACACCGAGCTGGGCCGGGAACCGGCGTTCCGCGAGCGGTTCCGCCGCGAGGCCCAGGCGGTGGCCAAGCTCACGCACACCAACATCGTCTCGGTGTTCGACACCGGCGAGGACACGCTGGACTCCATGACGACGCCGTACATCGTCATGGAGTACGTCGAGGGCCGGCCGCTGGGCTCGGTGCTCGACGAGGACGTGCGCCGGCAGGGCGCGATGCCCGCCGACCAGGCGCTGAAGGTCACCGCCGATGTGCTGGCCGCCCTGGAGATCAGCCACGAGATGGGCCTGGTCCACCGGGACATCAAGCCGGGCAACGTGATGGTGACCAAGCGCGGCGTCGTCAAGGTCATGGACTTCGGCATCGCCCGCGCCATGCAGTCCGGCGTCACCTCGATGACCCAGACCGGCATGGTCGTCGGCACCCCGCAGTACCTCTCGCCCGAACAGGCCCTGGGCCGTGGCGTGGACGCGCGCTCCGACCTGTACTCGGTCGGCATCATGCTGTTCCAGCTGGTCACCGGGCGGCTGCCGTTCGACGCTGACTCGCCGCTGGCCATCGCGTACGCGCATGTGCAGGAGGAGCCGGTCGCGCCCTCCTCGGTCAACCGCGCGCTGCCCCCGGCGGTGGACGCGCTGGTCGCCCGCGCGCTGAAGAAGAACCCCAACGAGCGCTTCCCGAGCGCCGAGTCGATGCGCGACGAGTGCCTGCGCGTGGCGGCCTCCTTCCAGGCGGCCCCGCCCAGCATCGTCCCGGGTTCCCAGGCGCCGAGCGGCGCGGGCGTCGGCTCCGCGGTGTTCCCGCCGGTCGACGCCGCGCCGCCGGTCGCCGGCCAGGTGCACACGCCGTACCAGCCCGCCCCGGCGCCGCACCCGTACGGCACCCCGGCCCCGGGCCCCGCCCCCACGCCGTCGTACGGCTATCCGCAGCAGGCGGCCGGGTACCAGACCCCGCCCGCCGCCTCGCCGTACGCCCCGCAGCAGGCGTCGACGCCCCCGCCGTACAACCTCTCCCCGCAGTCCCCGCCGGCCTCCTCGGGCGGCTCGCCGGGCGGCCGGGGGAACAACAAGGTGGTCATCCTCGCCTCGGCGGCCGTCGCCGTGATCGCCGTCGCCGGTCTGATCGCCGCGCTGCTCCTGAACGGCGGCGGTGACGACGACAAGGCCAAGGGCGACGACACCGGCACGAGCGCGAGCCCCGGATCCTCCTCGGCCCCCGTCGAGGGACACCGCGGCCCCGACACCTCGAAGACGATCAGCGCGAGCGCCTGCAAGGAACCGCAGGAGTCGTACAACGACCCCAAGCTGATCAAGGTGCCGAACTTCCAGTTCAAGTACATCGGCTCGGTCAAGGAGTGCCTCCAGGCGGCCGGCTGGCACCTGAAGGAGGTCAAGCAGGATGAGAACACCTACGGCCAGGGCACGGTCATGAGCCAGTTCCCCGCCGCCGACACGGACGTCGACCCGAAGAACATGCCGACGATCCAGCTCTACGTGTCGACGGGCGACCCGGCGACGTCCTGACCGGCGGCCTCGCTCGGCGAACGGACACGGAGGAGGGCCCGGCAGCGAGGCTGCCGGGCCCTCCTCCGCTCATGTCCGTGTGCGTGCGGCCGGAGGCGGCCGGTGCGCGGTCTACAGGTACGGGCCGCCGGAGCGGCCGCCCGTGCGCGGGTCCTCGACGACGCCCTCGTGGCCGACGCCCGGCGGCAGGGCGCGGCGCATCTGCTCCAGCTGGGCGCGGGCGGCCATCTGCTGGGCGAACAGGGTGGTCTGGATCCCGTGGAAGAGGCCCTCCAGCCAGCCCACCAGCTGCGCCTGCGCGATCCGCAGCTCCGCGTCGCTGGGGGTGCCCTCGTCGGTGAACGGCAGCGAGAGGCGCTCCAGCTCCTCGACCAGTTCCGGCGCCAGGCCGTCCTCCAGCTCCTTGACCGAGCTGGCGTGGATCTCCTTGAGCCGGGCCCGGCTGGCGTCGTCCAGCGGGGCGACCCGCACCTCTTCCAGCAGCTGTTTGATCATGCTGCCGATCCGCATGACCTTGGCGGGCTGCTCCACCTGCGCCGTGACCGGGGTCTCGTGCGAGTCGTCGTCCCCGCCGCCTCCGAGCGCCATGCCGTCCTGGCCCACGACCAGGATCTGCGGATTCTCCGGCGACCGTTCGTTCCTCGGCATCTCCATACCGCCATTCTCTCGCACCCGTACCCTTCACCTCCCCGGTGCCCCCCGCGGACGGTGATCCACCGTGCCGCGCCCGGGGCGTCGGCCGGCGGCGCGGTCGCCCCGGCCGGGCCGCACCGGGGATTCGACCCGGCGGCCGAACCCGGAATGCCGGATCGCTCCGGTGATGTGACTGTGGTGGCACTGAACCACTGACCGGCCACCGTGAGGGGGTCCCCGGGGTGACTCCATGGCTGCCGCGCACCGCGCCGGGGGCGGCGGGACGGCTGATCGCGCCGGTACCGGTCCTGCTGGCGGCGCTGGTCCTGTCCGGCGGCGCCGCCTCGGCGCAGCCGCAGCCGCAGCCGCCCGGCCCGTCGCCCTCCGCCTCGGCGCCCGGGACGCCCGTACCCATGCCCTCCGCCACGGCGACGCGCGCCGCACCTTCGACGGCCCCGGCGCGTCCGCCCGCCCCGGAACACCCGGCACACGCCTCGTCCCCCGCGCCCGCCGCCCCGGTCCTCCTCCAGGCCGCCTCCCCGGCGGCGCCGCCCTCCCGCCACGAGCCGTCCGGCGAGGACGACGAGGACGAGGGGCGGCGCCCGGGGCGGGCGCACCGGCACGAGGACGGGGTGAAGGACGGCGACCGCCGACCGCCGTGGCAGGACGGGGAGGGCCGTCGGGATGCCTCCTCGCCCGGTACGCCGACGGCCGCCTCCCGCTCGCCCGGGGCGTCCGCCGCCCCCCTGGCGTCCGCGTCCGCCCGGCCGTCCGCCCCCCGGCAGCCGGGCGGTACCGCGGCCGGTCCGGTCCTGGAGATGCTGCCGCTCGGCAGCGGACTGGTCCTGATCGGGCTCGGTCTGGGGCTGGCGTTCATCGCCCTGCGGGTGCGCCGGACCTAGAGACGTCCGTCCGGGTCGGGCCGGAGCGCGGGTCGGGCCGTGCGCGGCCGGTCAGGAGGCGACCAGCAGCACCTTGCCGATGTGGCCGCTCTCCTCCACGATCCGGTGCGCGGTCGCGGCGTCGCGCATGGGCACCTCGCGGTCGACGATCGGACGGACGTGCCCGTCCGCGATCAGCGGCCAGACGTGCTCGCGTACGGCGGCCACGATCGCCGCCTTCTCGTCGAGCGGGCGGGCCCGCAGCGAGGTCGCGCTGATCGCGCCCCGCTTGGCCAGCAGGGCGCCGATGTTCAGCTCGCCCTTGGCGCCGCCCTGCATGCCGATGATCGCGAGCCGGCCGTTGACGGCGAGCGCCCGGACATTGCGGTCCAGGTACTTGGCACCCATGTTGTCCAGGATGACATCGGCGCCGGCCCCGTCCGTGGCCCGCCGGATCTCCTCGACGAAGTCCTGCTCGCGGTAGTTGATCAGGATGTCGGCGCCCAGCTCGGCGCAGCGGTCCAGCTTCTCCCGGGTGCCGGCCGTGACGGCGACCCGCGCACCGGCGGCCTTCGCCAGCTGGATCGCCATGGTGCCGATACCGCTGGAGCCGCCGTGCACGAGCAGGGTCTCGCCGGGGCGCAGATGGGCGACCATGAAGACGTTCGACCACACGGTGCAGACCACCTCGGGCAGGGCCGCCGCCTGCCGCAGGTCCACGCCCTGCGGGACGGGCAGCAGCTGTCCGGCCGGTACGGCGGTCTTCTCGGCGTAGCCACCGCCCGCGAGCAGGGCGCACACCTCGTCGCCGACCGCCCAGCCGGACACCCCGGGGCCGAGCGCGGCGATCCGTCCGGAGCACTCCAGGCCGGGGTGGCGGGAGGCGCCGGGCGGCGGGTCGTAGTGGCCCTGGCGTTGCAGGATGTCGGCCCGGTTGACGGCGCCGGCCACCACCTCGACCAGCACCTCCCCCTCGGCGGGCACGGGATCCGGCACCTCGTCCCACACCAACGCCTCGGGGCCACCGGGTTCGGGAATCGTGATCGCATGCATGGGGCCGACGCTACTCCTCGCCCCGTCCCGCACCACCGGGCGGCGGCATCCGCGCGCCGGGCCGGGCCGGGCCGGTGACGCACGGGCGCCAGGGCCCAGGCGATCAGTCCTGCGGCAGCGGGCGGATGTCCGGGGTGACCTGCGTGCCGGGCGTGGCCCGCACGATGGTGATCAGGCGGTCCGTCAACTGGAGGGAGGCGGCGGCCGGGTCGTCGTACCCGAGCACCCGGTGCCCGCGGACGACGCTGACCACCAGGTCGTCGATCTCGCGCGGACTGCGGCCCGTCTCGGCCTTTATGACGGGCCGTTCGACGATGTCCAGCCCGCTGCCCTGCTGGATGAGGTCCTCCATGACCATGCCGGCGGCCGGGCTGAGCACCGAGAGGCCCAGCAGCCGTCCGGCCGCGCTCGCGCTGGTGATCACGGCGTCCGCGCCGGACTGCTTGAGCAGCGGGGCGTTCTCCTCCTCGCGCACCGCGGCGACGATCTTCGCGCTCCGGTTGAGCTGCCGGGCCGTCAGCGTCACCAGGACGGCCGTGTCGTCCCGCTGTGTGGCGATGATGATCTGCCGCGCCCGGTGGACCTCCGCCCGCTTCAGCACCTCGCTGCGCGTGGCGTCGCCGATGACCCCGGCGTACCCCTCGGCCGTGGCCACGTCGATCGCCTTGGAACTGGGGTCGACCACGACGACCTGCTGTTTCTTCAGTCCGGTCGCGCAGACGGTCTGGATCGCCGACCGCCCCTTCGTCCCGAAGCCGACGACGACGGTGTGATCGCGCAAGGTGGACCTCCAGCGGCTCTGGCGCCATTCCTCACGGGTGCGCTCGGTGAGGACTTCGAGCGTGGTGCCGACGAGGATGATCAGGAACAGCACGCGCAGCGGCGTGATGACGAGGATGTTGGTGAGCCGGGCGCTGTCGCTGACAGGTGTGATGTCGCCGTACCCGGTGGTGGAGAGCGTCACCGTCGCGTAGTACGCCGAGTCGAGGAGGTCCACGGTCTGGTCGGCGCTGTCGTGGTAGCCCTCGCGGTCGACGTAGACGACCACGACGGTCACCACCAGCACCAGCAGTGCCATGGCAAGTCGCTTCGCGACCTGGCGTATGGGACGGTCGACGAGTTTCCTCGGGAGTTTCACCCGATGGGTCACGAGATGCTCGTCCGCCTGGCGGGCGATCGCATCATGGCCCGGAAGTTTCACGTGAAACACACTCCGATTCCGGCGGCGGCCCAGGGCAGATCGAGTAGTTCGGCCTCCTGGCCCGCGCGAAGGCCGCCCGCCGGTACGACGGCCAACGCGTCGGCCGCGGCGACACCCCGCAGCATGGCAGGCCCGTTGTAGCGCAGCGGGACCGCATGGTCGCCGCGCAGTACGGAGGGCACGAGCCGGGTGTCGTGCGGATGGCCGTGCACCGCGTCCCGCAGCGGCAGCGTGTACGGCTCCGGGGCCGGGCGCGCGGCCAGGACGCGCAGCAGCGGTTCGGCGAGCGTGATCAGCCCGGAGACGGCGGCGAGCGGGTTGCCGGGCAGCCCGACGAGGTGCTGGTCCTCCTTGGTGCGGGCCAGCAGCATGGGATGGCCGGGGCGTACATCGACACCGTCCACCAGGAGATCGGCGCCGAGGCTGCGCAGGGTGGGGCGGACATGGTCGACGGGCCCGGCGGCGGTGCCCCCGGTGGTGACGATGAGATCGGCGGCGGACCGGCTCAGGGCTTTCTGCAGCGCCTTGGCGTCGTCTCCGATACGGCGGACCGAGGCCACCTCGGCGCCCAGCGCACGCAGCCAGGACGGCAGCATCGGGCCGAGCGCGTCCCGGATCCGGCCCTCTCGGGGCAGGCCCTCGGTGAGCAGTTCGTCGCCGAGCACGAACACGTCGACGCGCGGCCGGGGTACGGCGGTCAGCGTGTCGTACCCGGCCGCCGCCGCCAGGCCCAGCACGGCCGGGGTGACCAGGGTCCCGGCGGGCAGCAGGTGCTCACCGGAACGGCACTCCTGTCCACGGGGCCGGATGTCCTGGCCGTGGCTCAGCTCCCGGACCGAGTGCAGCCGGCCCTTGGCGTCCGTGCGGCCGTGCTCGGTACGCAGCACGGCGGTGGTGTCCTGCGGGATCCGGGCGCCGGTCGCGATGCGGGTCGCCGTGCCGTCGGTCAGCGGCTCGGGCTGCGCGTCCCCGGCCAGGGAGCCGCCCTCGCGGACGTCCCACGGCCCGGGTCCGGCGACCGCCCAGCCGTCCATCGCTGAGGTGTCGAAGGAGGGCAGATCGGTGAGGGCGGCGACGGGCTCGGCCAGGACCAGGCCCAGGGCGGCGTCCAGGGCGACCGAGACGGGGGAGCGACGGGCGGTGCCCCGCGCGGCCCGGCCGGCGATCTCCCGGGCCGCGGGCCAGGACGTCGTGCTCGGGTCGGTCTGCGAGAGATACGGGGTGCCGTACGGGATCGGACCGGAACCGGTCCCGTGTCCGGGGGAGGCGGCGCCGTCCGCTGCGGAGGCGGGGCCGCCGCCGGTCCGGTGGCCGGGGCCGAAGCCGCCGCCGGGGCCGGGCAGGTGGCTGCCGCCGGGCAGGTGGCCGCCACCGCAGAGGTCGCCGCTGCCCGTGAGGTGACCCGCGCCGCCGTTCGCGAGCGCGAGCGCCTCCTCGACGTCGAGGTCCTCGGTGTCCCGGGCGCCGGCTGCCTTCCCCGCGTCCTCGCCGGTCTGCGCGCCGCGGGCCGTCATCCGGCGTCCGGACCGGTGCGAAGGGTACGGCCGGTGTCCGAGGGGGAGTCGGGCGTGCGGCCGACGTCGGGGCGGGTGTCGGGCGTGTGGCCGGCGTCCGGGCGGGTGTCGGGCGTGGCGTCGGGCGCCACGTCGGGTTCGCCCGCCGCGCTGTCCTCGTCCGCCCAGCGCAACGCCAGTGCCGCCGCCTTGCGGGCCGCCTCGGCGACCGCCTCGGGGCCCGCCCCGGCCTGCCGCGCCGCCGCGTAGCCGACGAGGAAGGTGGTCAGGGGCGCCGCGGGCCGGGCCACGCCGTGCGCGGCGTCGCGGGCGAGGTCGAGCAGTACTCCGGTGTCGACGTCCAGGTCGATGCCCAGCTCGTCCTTGACTGCGGAAATCCATTCATCCAGCACGTGCCCATGCTCCCTGATGCGTGCCCTGGCGGTGGCGATGTCGTCCCAGGTGTCGCAGTCGAACGAGGCGACGTCGTCCGGAACACGGGTGAGGTCGAGCACCGCGGTCAGCCGGCGCAGCGGCAGCCCGTCGAGCGTGCCGTGCTCCTGGGCGAGCCCCGCCAGCCCGCGGCGCAGCGCGGACGCGCGGTAGGCCGCCACGAGCGGCTGGTCGCGGCCGTCGGCGTCGGTGAGCAGCGCGCCGTCGGCGCGGCCCGCCCGCAGGGCGGCGAGCAGCCGCCGTACCGCGTCCGGCCGCAGGAAGGGCAGGTCGGCGGAGAGGAGGACGACGAGATCAGCGGAGGTGCGGGCCAGTCCCGCGGCGAGCGCGGCGAGCGGGCCGCCGCCGGGCGGCTCCTCGCGCGCCCATCGCACGGGCCGCGCGGTGGGCCGGGGATCGGCCACGACGACGGTGAGGGACGCGTCGGCGCACGCGCCGAGCACCCGGTCGAGCAGGGCCCTGCCCCCGACCCGCACCCCCGGCTTGTCCACCCCGCCCAGCCGCCGCGCGGCACCCCCGGCGAGGACGACGACGTCGTGGGCGGGGGAGGACGGGACGCTGGACGGAGCCACGGCGCTGGACAGGGGTGCGGCGCCGGACGGGCAAGCGACGCCGGGCGAAGGCCGGGCGTCTGCCCGGGACGGGAACGGGGACGGAGAAGGGCCACCTACCGGAGGCAGGTTCCCGGATGAAGGCGGTTCACCGTCCGGCGGTGGATCCCCGGCCTGCGACAGATCCCCGGTCGCGGACGGGTCACCGGCCGGAGGCGGATCACCGGCTGGGGCGTCCTGGGCGCCGACGGGCTCGTGAGCGGTCACCCTCCGAGTATGCGTCCCGCCCGCGCGGGCCCGGAACGCGGGCGCGCGCCGGACCCGCCGGCCGCCCCGGGCCGGGCGGTTCGCACAGACCGGCCCTTGCCCGACCGGCCCTCACAACGTGCGCAGCAGCACCGCCGGCTGTTCCACGCAGTCGGCCACGTAGCGCAGGAAGCCGCCCGCCGTACCGCCGTCGCACACCCGGTGGTCGAAGGTGAGCGAGAGCTGGACGACCTGCCGGACGGCCAGCTCGCCTTCGTGCACCCAGGGTTTGGGGACGATACGGCCGACACCGAGCATGGCCGCCTCGGGGTGGTTGATGATCGGTGTGGAGCCGTCGACGCCGAAGACGCCGTAGTTGTTCAGCGTGAAGGTCCCGCCGGTCAGCTCCCCCGGCGTGAGCGCGCCGGTCCGGGCCGCCTCGGTCAGCCGGGCGAACTCGGCCGTCAGCGCCTCGGCGCCCCGCGCGTGCGCGTCCCGTACGACGGGGACGACCAGCCCGCGGTCGGTCTGTGCGGCGAAGCCCAGGTGGACGTGGCCGAGCCGGACGATCTCCCGGGCCTCCGTGTCGACTCTGGAGTTCAGCTCCGGGTACCGGGCGAGCGCGGCCGTGCAGATCCGCGCGAGGAGGGCGAGCAGGGAGATCTTCGGCGCGCCCGCGGCGTTCATGGCCTGCCGTGCGCGCAGCAGCTCCGTCGCGTCGGCGTCGACCCAGCAGGTCGCGTCGGGGATCTCCCGGCGGCTGCGGGACAGCTTGTCGGCGACGGCCCCGCGGACGCCCTTGAGCGGGACACGGGTCTCCGCGCCGGTTGCGGACAGCCCCGCGGGAGGGGCGGCGACGACCGGCTCGGCGGACACGGACGGTACCGACGCGCCGGACGACGCCGCCTCCCCCGTCCTGCGGAGCGCTTCCTCCACGTCCGCGCGCAGGATGAGCCCGTCGGGCCCGGAGCCCGGCAGCCGCCGCAGGTCCAGCCCGTGCTCGCGGGCGATTCTGCGCACCAGCGGTGAGATCACGGGCACCGGCCCGTCGACCGGCCGCGAAGCGCCGCCCACGGCCACCGGCGACTCGTCCACCGCGGGTACCGAGTCCTCGGAGGCCCCGGAAGTCCCGGAGGTCCCGGAGTCCCTGGTGGTCGTCGCCCGCGCGGCGGTGGTGACGGCGGACCCGCCGCCGGGCACCGGACGCACCCGGCGGCGGCGCGCCGGGGGTTCCGCCGTGCCGTAGCCCACCAGCACCTTGCCGGAGCCGTCGCCCGAGCCCGCCGGAGCGCCGGTGCCGTCGACACCGCCGCTGCCGTCGACGCCACGGGTGCCACCGGTGCCGCTCGCCGCGGCCGGTCCGGACGGCGCCGCCGACTCCCCGACCGCGACGGTGAGCAGCGGCGCCCCCACCGGAAGCTCCGCCCCCTCCTCGCCGAAGCGCGCGGTGACCACGCCTCCGTAGGGGCAGGGCACCTCGACCATGGCCTTGGCCGTCTCGACCTCGACCACCGGCTGGTCGACGGCGACGACGTCGCCCACCTCGACCAGCCAGCGGACGATCTCCGCCTCGGTGAGCCCCTCCCCGAGGTCGGGCAGCCTGAACTCCAGCACCTGTGCCATCAGCCCTCGGCCTCCCACTGCAGACGCGCGACGGCGTCCAGGATCCGGTCGACACCGGGCAGGTGGTGCCGCTCCAGCATCGGCGGCGGGTAGGGGGTGTCGAACCCGGCCACGCGCAGCACCGGCGCCTCCAGGTGGTGGAAGCAGCGCTCGGTGACGCGGGCGGCGATCTCCCCGCCCGGTCCGCCGAAGGAGTGCGACTCGTGGACGACGACCGCGCGCCCGGTGCGCCGGACCGAGGCGCACACCGTCTCGTCGTCGAACGGCACCAGCGAACGCAGATCGACGACCTCCAGGTCCCAGCCCTCGGCACGGGCCGCCTCGGCGGCTTCGAGGCAGACGGGCAGGGAGGGGCCGTAGGTGACGAGGGTGGCGCTGCGGCCGGTGCGCCGCACCACCGCGCGGCCGATCGGCTCGACGCCCGGCGGTTCCTCCGGGTTCCAGGTGTCCTTCGACCAGTACAGCCGCTTGGGTTCGAGGAAGACGACGGGGTCGTCGGAGGCGATGGCGGCGCGCAGCAGTCCGTAGGCGTCGGCGACGGTGGCGGGCGTGACGACATGGAGCCCCGGGGTCGCCATGTAGTACGCCTCGGAGGAGTCGCTGTGGTGTTCGACGCCGCCGATGCCGCCGCCGTAGGGGAT
Source organism: Streptomyces sp. SAT1 (assembly GCF_001654495.1). Taxonomy (GTDB): domain Bacteria; phylum Actinomycetota; class Actinomycetes; order Streptomycetales; family Streptomycetaceae; genus Streptomyces; species Streptomyces andamanensis. The sequence continues at coordinate 3,700,520 of NZ_CP015849.1, read as the reverse complement.
ACGGATGGTCAGGGGCAGCGGCAGCCGTCCGCGCGTGCGGTTGCGCATCTTGGCGACATGGCTGGCGAGCTGCTCGAACGCCGGGAAGGCGAAGGCGTCGAACTGCATCTCGACGACCGGGCGCAGTCCGTACATGGCCATGCCGACGGCGGTGCCGAGGATGCCGGCCTCGGCCAGCGGTGTGTCGGTGCAGCGGTCCTCGCCGAACTCGGCGGTGAGGCCGTCGGTGACCCGGAAGACCCCGCCCAGGGCGCCGACGTCCTCCCCCATGACGTGCACGGCCGGGTCCGCGGCCATGGCGTCGCGCAGCGCGCGCGTGAGGGCCTGGGCCATGGTGGCCGGTTTGAGCGCGACGGTGGTCATCGGGCGGTGCCCTCCTCGGCCTCGGCCGCCAGCTCCGCCCGCAGCAGGGCCTGCTGCTCGCGCAGTTGCGGGGTCGGTTCGGCGTAGACATGGGCGAACAGGTCCGCGGGGTCGAGCGCCGGGTCCTGGTTCATCCGCTCGCGCAGCCGCGCGGCCATCGCCTCGGCGTCCTCGCGGACGGCCGCGATGCCGTCCTCGTCGAGCAGTCCACGCCCGGTCAGCTCCCGCTCCAGCAGCAGGACGGGGTCGTGGTCGCGCCAGGCCGCCACCTCGGCGTCGTCCCGGTAGCGGGTGGCGTCGTCGGCGTTGGTGTGGGCGTCGATGCGGTAGGTCACCGCCTCGACCAGGGTCGGGCCGCCGCCCGCGCGCGCGTGCCGTACGGCGTCGGCGAGGACCTCGTGGACGGCCGCCGCGTCGTTGCCGTCGACCAGGCGGCCCGGCATGCCGTAGCCGACGGCCTTGTGCGCCAGAGAGGGCGCCGCCGTCTGCTTGGCGAGCGGGACGGAGATGGCGAAGCCGTTGTTCTGCACCAGGAAGACGACCGGTGCCTGCCAGACGGCGGCGAAGTTCAGCGCCTCGTGGAAGTCGCCCTCGCTGGTGCCGCCGTCGCCGACCAGGGCCAGCGCGACCACGTCGTCGCCCTTGAGCCGGGCGGCGTGGGCGAGGCCCACGGCGTGCGGGAGCTGGGTGGCCAGCGGGGTGGAGAGCGGGGCGACGCGGTGCGCGCGGGAGTCGTAGCCGGTGTGCCAGTCGCCGCGCAGCAGGGTGAGGGCCTCCACGGGGTCCACCCCGCGGGCCACGACGGCGAGCGTGTCGCGGTAGCTGGGGAAGAGCCAGTCGTCGTCCTGGAGGACGAGCGCGGCGGCGACCTCGCACGCCTCCTGGCCGGTGCTGGACGGGTAGACGGCGAGGCGGCCCTGCTTGGTGAGGGCGGTGGCCTGCGCGTTGAACCTGCGACCGCGCACCAGATGCGCGTACAGACGGCGCAGCAGCTCGGGGTCGGCCTGCGCGGCCGCCTCGGTGCCCAGGACGCGATGGGGCTCCGCGTCCGGCAGCAGCGGCGCGGGGTCGGTTCGGGGCTGCCAGGCGGGCGGCGGCGATGGCCGGTACGCACCCCGCTGCTCCATGACCGTCATGACGGGCACCTCCTCGTGGGAGCGGCTACGGGAGGCGCGTCGGCTGTGACTCGCCCCACCTACCGATTGTTCGGTCGTCGGCACATTTTGGCTACATGCGGCCCCAGGCTGTGGACAAACGGTTCTCCACAGCTTGCTATAGACGCAGTACGTCCATGACGGAGAGGTGGGGGGACATGGCATCTGAACAAATGGCCGAGAACGCCGGGCGCACGGAGGACGGCGGCGAGTCCGCCCCGCCGCCCGCACGTCCGCTGGACGCCGTCGACCAGGACATCCTGCGGATGCTCCAGGCGGACGGCCGCGCCTCGATACGGTCGGTCGCCGAGCGGGTCCACGTCTCGCGCGCCAACGCCTACGCCCGCATCAACCGCCTCGTCGAGGACGGGGTCATCCGCGGTTTCGGCGCCCGCGTCGACCATGAGCGCGCCGGGCACAGCACGTCCGCCTACATCACGCTGACGATCGTGCAGAACTCCTGGCGCACGGTGCGCGAACAGCTGCGGCGCCTGCCCGGGGCCTCGCACATCGCCCTGGTGGGCGGGGACTTCGACGTCCTGCTGCTGGTGCACACCCCCGACAACCGGGCCCTGCGCGAAGTGGTGTTCACCCGGATCCAGGCCATCCCGGAGGTGCTCAGCACCCGCACCCTGCTGGTGTTCGAGGAGGAGGACCTGGAACCGCAGGGGTGAGCGCCGCCCTCGCACGGGCCGTCCGTCAGCCCGTCCGTCAGGAGGCGGCCGCCACCGAGCCGGCCGGCGGTACGGCCATCGGCGCGGGCACCGGCGCGCAGCCGAGCCCGGCACCCGCGGCCTCGTCCCGCACGGCGCCCGGTACCCGGTCGTGCCCGTACGGCCGCTCACGCCGCCGGTCCCGGCCGGTCAGCCCGACCTGCGCAGCCCGCCGAAGACGAGCCGCACCACGGCGTCGGCCACGTCCTGCTCGCTCGCCCCGCCGCCGTCCGGGCGGTACCACTCCACGATCGAGTTGATCATCCCGAAGACCAGCCGGGTCGCCAGCCGCACCTCCACGTCGGTGCGCACATCGCCCTCGGCGGCCGCCGCCTTCAGCAGCTCGGCCACCCGGTGGTCGAAGGTGCGCCGCCGCTCCAGCGCCCAGCGCTCGGTCCCGGTGTTGCCACGCACCCGCAGCAGCAGCGTCACATAGGGCAGTTCGGCGGTGAGCACCTCGACCATGCGCCGTACGACGTACTCCAGGCGCTCGGCGGCGCCGCCCACGCGCGCGTGCTCCTCGTCGAGGATCCCGAAGAGCCCGTCGAGCGCCCGGGTGACCGCCCGGCGCAGCAGTTCCTCCTTGCCGGCGACATGGTGGTAGATCGACGACTTGGAGATGCCCGCGGCCTTGGACAGGTGCTCCATGGAGGTGCCGTCGTAGCCGCGCTCGTTGAAGACCCGCACGGCCACCGACAGCAGCGTCTGGGGCGTGTACGTGTCGCGTCTGGCCGTGGTCATGAGGCGGCCTCCCGCTTGTCGGTGGCGTACGCGTGGCGGTACAGCGCGAGGGACGGGGCGTAGCGTCCGGACGGATCGCGCAGATGCAGGTCGTCCAGGAGTCCGTAGGCCCAGGTGCGGCCGAGGCGGCGGCTCCATTCGAAGGGGCCCAGGGGGTAGTTGACGCCCAGGCACATCGCGGTGTCGATGTCCTCCTCGGTGGCCACTCCCTTGGCGACGGCGTCGTGCGCCAGGTCGATGATCCGTGCGACCGTGCGCGCCACGATCATGCCGGGGACGTCCCCGATGACGCTGACGGCCTTGCCGAGCGCCTGGAAGAGGCCGATGGCCTCGGACAGGGTCCGCGGGGAGGTGTCCTGGGAGGCGGACAGCGCGATCCGGGTGGCGCGGCGGTAGTCGAGGGCGAGGTCGAAGTAGACGACGTCGCGGAACTCCACGGAGCTCTGACCGTCGGCGAGGACCAGCTGTCCGCCGCTCGGCAGCACCAGGCGGGTGCCGTGGTCCTCGTCCTCCTCGCGGACCTGGATGCCCGCCTCGCGGACGAGGGCGAGCACCTCCGCCGCCGGTCCCATGTCGCCCTCGGCGACGACGTAGGCGGGCGGCTGCGCGGGCTCGGCGGTGTGCGGTTCGGGGCGCTCGGCGCCCTCCCCGTACTCGTACCAGCCGTGGCCGCTCTTGCGGCCGAGCCGGCCCGACTCCACCAGGCGCCGCTGGGCCAGCGAGGGGGTGAAGCGCACGTCCTGGAAGAAGGACCGCCATACGGAGTGCGTGACGGACTCGTTGACGTCCTGGCCGATGAGATCGGTCAGCTCGAAGGCGCCCATCCTGAAACCGCCGGACTCGCGCAGCACGGCGTCGATGGTGGCGGGGTCGGCCGCCTGCCCCTCGTGGACGGCGAACGCCTCGGCGTAGAAGGGGCGGGCGATGCGGTTGACGATGAAGCCGGGGGTGTCGGCGCAGGCGACCGGGGTCTTGCCCCAGGCGCGGGCCGTCTCGTACGCGCGCGTGGCCGAGGTGACGTCGGTGGCGAAGCCGGAGACCACCTCGACCAGCGGCATCAGCGGCGCCGGGTTGAAGAAGTGCAGGCCGACGAAGCGGCCGGGGCCGCGCAGCGCACCGCCGACGGCGGTGACCGACAGGGACGAGGTGTTGGTGGCGATCAGGCAGTCGTCGGCGACGATGCCCTCCAGCTCCGTCAGCAGGGCCCGCTTGGCGTCCAGGTCCTCCAGGACGGCCTCGACGACGAGGGCGCAGTCGGCCAGCTCGGCGAGGCTTTCCGCGGGCGCGAGCCGGGCGCGGGCCGCGTCCCGTTCGGCGCCGGTGAGCCGGTCCTTCTCGACGAGCCGGTCGAGCCGGGCGCCGATCGCGGCGGCCGCCTCGGCGGCCTTCCCGGGCAGAGCGTCGTACAGACGTACGACGTGGCCCGCGACCAGCGCGACCTGGGCTATGCCCTGGCCCATGGTGCCGGTGCCGACGACGGCCACGGGGCTGCTGAGGTCGAGTGCTGTCATGTGCGCGATCCTCCCGCACGGCGTTTTCACGGACGCGGCGGACCCCCCTGGCCCGACTTTTCCACAGATGCGGCGGACCCCCTTGTCCCGACCGATCGTTCGGTTACTCTAACCCTGACCGGCCGTCCACGCCCATGGTTCCGCCAGGTCATGAGCTCGACGAAGAGTTCTCCAGACAAGGAGTTGGTCCCGCATGGCCGCCGCACCGACCGCGCACGAGCTGATCGCCCGCCACCGGCCCACTCTCGACCAGGCGCTGGAGGCCATCCGCACGCGCGCGTACTGGTCGCCCCACCCCGAGCACCCCAAGGCCTACGGGGAGCACGGCAGCCTGGACGCCGCGGCGGGCAAGGCCGCCTTCGACGCCCTGCTGGGCACCCGCCTCGACCTCGGCCAGCCCGGCACCGACGACTGGGTGGGCGGCGAGATCTCGCCGTACGGCATCGAGCTGGGCGTGACGTATCCGCACGCGGACCTCGACGTGCTGCTGCCCGCCATGCGCGCCGGACAGCGGGCCTGGCGCGAGGCGGGCGCGGAGCTGCGGGCCGCGGTCTGCCTGGAGATCCTGCACCGGATCAGCGACCGGACGCACGAGTTCGCGCACGCGGTCATGCACACCTCCGGCCAGGCCTTCATGATGGCGTTCCAGGCGGGCGGCCCGCACGCCCAGGACCGCGGCCTGGAAGCGGTGGCGTACGCGTACGCGGAGCAGACGCGCACCCCCGACACAGCGGAGTGGAGCAAGCCGCAGGGCAAGCGCGATCCGCTCGCCCTCACCAAGACGTTCACCCCGGTCCCCCGCGGCACCGCCCTGGTCATCGGCTGCAACACCTTCCCGACGTGGAACGGCTACCCGGGCCTGTTCGCCTCCCTGGCCACCGGTAACGCGGTCCTGGTCAAGCCGCACCCGCGCGCGGTGCTGCCGCTCGCCCTCACCGTGCGCACCGCCCGCGAGGTGCTGGCCGAGGCCGGCTTCGACGCGAACCTGGTGGCGCTGGCCGCCGAGCGGCCCGGCGAGGGCATCGCCAAGGCCCTCGCCACCCGCCCCGAGATCCGGATCATCGACTACACCGGCTCCACGGCCTTCGGCGACTGGCTGGAGGCCAACGCCCGCCAGGCCAAGGTGTACACGGAGAAGGCCGGGGTCAACACGGTCGTCCTGGAGTCGACCGGCGACTACAAGGGGATGCTCGCCAACCTGGCCTTCTCGCTGTCCCTGTACAGCGGCCAGATGTGCACCACCCCGCAGAACCTGCTGATCCCCCGGGACGGCATCCGCACCGACCAGGGCCCCAAGTCCTTCGACGAGGTGGCCGCCGACCTCGCCAAGGCGGTGGACAGCCTGCTCGGCGACGACGCTCGGGCGAACGCCCTGCTCGGCGCGATCGTCAACCCGGACGTCAAGGCCCGCCTCGAGGCCGCGGCGGCGCTCGGCGAGGTCGCCCTCGCCTCCCGCGAGATCGCCAACCCCGACTTCCCGGACGCCGTGGTGCGCACCCCGGTGATCGTGAAGCTGGACGGCGCCAAGCCGGAGGCCGAGGCCGCCTACCTGAGCGAGTGCTTCGGACCGGTCTCCTTCGCGGTCGCCGTCGACTCGGCCGCCGACGCGGTGGAGCTGCTGCGGCGCACCGTCCGTGAGAAGGGCGCGATGACGGTGGGCGCCCACACGACCGACGACGAGGTCGAGCGGGCGATCGAAGAGGTGTGTCTGGAGGAGGCGGCCCAGCTGTCGCTGAACCTCACCGGCGGGGTGTACGTCAACCAGACCGCGGCCTTCTCCGACTTCCACGGCTCGGGCGGCAACCCCGCGGCCAACGCGGCCCTCACGGACGGCGCGTTCGTGGCCGACCGCTTCCGGGTGGTGGAGGTCCGCCGCGACGCGTGATCCCGGAGCTGCCGAGGGCCCCGGCCGCTCCGGGGCCCTCAGGCCGCGGGCGCGCCCCCGGTGAGACTCCAGTGGTACAGCGTCATGGCCACACTGGTGGCCAGGTTGTAGCTGGAGACCTGGGGGCGCATCGGCAGCGCCACCAGATGGTCGGTGCGCTCCCGCAGCGCGGCGCTCAGCCCGCTGCGCTCGGAGCCGAAGGCGAGGACCGCGTCGTCGGGCAGCTTCAGCCCGCGGATGTCCTCGCCCTCCGGGTCGAGCGCGAACAGCGGGCCGCCCGGCAGCGTCTCCACGCTCAGCCGCTCCACGACGGTCGCGAAGTGCAGCCCCGCCCCGCCGCGCACCACCGTCGGGTGCCAGGGGTCCAGGGTGCCCGTGGTGACCACCCCGGTCACACCGAAACCGGCCGCCAGCCGGATCACCGCGCCCGCGTTGCCCAGGTTGCGCGGCTCGTCCAGGACCACGACGGGCGCGCCGCGGGGCGTGTGCGCCAGCGCCCGCAGCCCCGCCTCGCGGGAGGGCCGTACGGCCAGCGCCGCCACGGCCGTGGGATGCGGGCGCGGCACCAGCGAGGCGTACGTCCCGTGCGGCACCTCGGTCAGCAGGGCGTCCAGCGCGTCCCGCACGTCCGGGGCCAGCTCCTGCGCGAGGGCGAGCGCCGCCCGCCGGTCGGCGGCGACCGCCACCGGCACCTCGGCCCCGAAACGCACGGCGTGCTTGAGGGCGTGGAAGCCGTCCAGGAGCACGGCGCCACCGGCGAGCCGGTGCCAGGCGGACACGGCGGCCACGGGGTCGTTCATGCGGGGAAGCCTACGCCCGCGGGCTCGCCCTCCTCCGCGGCGCCGGACGGCTCGGCCACCGGGCGGTGGTCCGGGCGCCGCGGCAGCCGGGCACGCGCGCGTGCCGCCGCGCCGCCGAGCCTGCGCAGGAACGCCGTCGGCAGGAACACCGCGTCCGCGGCGATCATCGCCAGCGAGAAGAACGGCAGCCCCAGCACGACCGCGATCACGGCGTGCTCGGTCATCATCGCCACCAGCAGGACGTTCTTCACCCGCCGGTTGAACAGCGTGAACGGGAAGGCGACCTGCACGATCACCGTCCCGTAGGTGACGACCGTCATCATCGTGCCGCTGGCGGACAGCAGATCCGACAGCGCCGGCCAGGGCGAGAAGTAGTCCAGGTGGAGCGGGTAGTACACGGCGGTGCCGTCCTGCCAGCGCGAGCCCTGGATCTTGTACCAGCCGGCCGTCGAGTAGATCAGGCACGCCTCGGCCATGATCACGAACAGCGCGGCGTTGTGCGTGAAGTCGGCGACGACGTCGAGCAGGACCCGCGGCCCGGCCGACCGCGCCCGTTGTCCGACCAGCCAGTACAGCCCCTGCGCCACCCACACGCACCACAGCAGGGCGGGCACCAGCCACTCGCCCTGGACCCGGCCCGCCGCGGTGACCGCGATCAGCGCCGCGCCGAGCACGCCCCACAGGACGGGCCCGATCCGGTCGGCCACCCGCTCCCCACGCGCGCGTGCCGCCTCGGTCCGTCCGGCCCGCCGCGCGTCCAGCGACCACACCCGCCCGCACCGGGTGAAGACCAGGTAGATCGCCATCAGGTGCAGGACGTTGTCCCCGCCGTCGCCCATGAAGACGCTGCGGTTCTGGAGCGAGAGCACACCGAGCATGAACAGCACGGACACGGTGCGGGTGCGCCAGCCCAGCAACAGCAGCAGGCTGGAGAGCACGGCGAGCAGATAGACGGTCTCGAACCAGAACTGGCCCCGGAACCACATCAGGGACGTGAAGGCGCCGTTGCTCTCGGTCAGCTGCCGGCCGAGGTCCCAGTTCCACGGGCCGTCGGGCCCGTACAGCTCCTGGCGGTTCGGCAGCTCGCGCAGCAGGAACAGCAGCCAGGTCCCGGCGAAGCCGATGCGTATCACGGCCGTCTGGTAGGGACCGAGTGCCGCTTCGGTGACCCGGGTGATGCCCCGGGAGACGGAGCGCGGGAAACCGTTCACTTCACACCTCCGCCGGCCTCGCCGGCCGGGACCGTCCACCAGGGCAGCGTGCGGTACGAGACCGAGTTCGACGCCTTCTCCCCGCTCCACGCGGGCGGGGCCACCGCTGACGTGCGGACCCTCAGCTGGATGCGTTCGACGGTCCCGCCCGGACCCGCCACCCGGTCGCGGTCCAGGCGCATCACCACGATGCGGCGCACGTACTGCTCCGACAGCGTGCCGCGCAGCCCGATCGCGCGGTTCTGCCGGTCGTGGGAGGCGGCGTAGAAGTCGAAGGCGCGGCGCAGTTCGTTCTGCTGCGTGTGGCTGGGCAGCAGGTTGCCGTCGATGGCCCGGCCGTCCTGCGCGGACAGGTCGTACCAGCCGGTGGTGCGGCTGGTGCCGTCCGCGCCGAGGGTCTCGGCGCGCGCCTGCACGGCGACGTTCTGCTGGAGCGGGTTCGGCGCGAACAGCTTCCAGTTCTGCTCGAACTCCGGGTAGATCCACTGGTCGACGGCCTTGCCGTGCTGCTTCGTCACCGTGTTCGAAGGGGCGACGTGCAGGAAGACCATCGTGACGTGCACGCAGGCGACCACCACCACGGCGGCCAGCGCCAGCACCGCCCCCACCTGGTACGGCAGGGACAGCCCGGCCACCCGGCCGGGCGGATCGCCGTCGCCGCCGCCTTCCGCGGAGGCATCCGGATCCGGAGAGCCCGGGGACGCGGGGGCGGCCGGGGAGCCCGGAAGGGAAGCGACCGGGGAGCCCGGGGAGGGAGGGGAAGGAGCCGATCCAGGAGAGAGGAGGGGAGGGAACGGGGGAACGGCCGAGCCGTGCACGCCCGTTCGCGGACCCGGCACGGAGGATCCGTCCACCCCATCCGGACCGTCCGCCCCATCCGGGCCGTCCGATTCACCCGGCCCGCCCGGCGTATCCAGCCTCTCGGACGTACCCGCCCCCTCGGATGTGTCGGGTCCGTCCGGGCCCGGCCTCGCGGAGCCGACCGTCCGGTCCGGTCCGCCCGGGGCGTTCGCATCCCCGTCGTACGCTTCCATTCCGCCCCGTTCCCGATTCCGGTCCTGTCCCGGCCGCACGACCGGCCGCCGTCACCCGCCCGGCCCACCGGGGGCCGCCCGGCGCCGCCGCGGTACCTGCCCGTGTCGCCCGCTCCCGGGCGCCGCACGGAACGGTACCCAGGGCCACCCGCACGGCACAGACCCCGGTCCCGCGGGCCGCCCGGCCCGGCCGGGTTTCATGCCGCTCTGTCACCCTTCGCCCGTTCGGCGCCGGGAGTGTGTGCCCCGCCGACGCCGGTACCGAGGACCGTTCGCGCTCCGGCCGCCTCCGAGCCGTCGCCCGCCCGGCCGGTCCGCCCCGTCCGCGGCCCTCCGCGACCCGTCCGCGGCCCTCTCGCGGGCTTTCCCCCGCCTTTCCACGGCCTTTCCGGGGCCTTTCCGTGGCCTTTCCGCGGTCTGTCCACAGGAGGCGCCCGCAGTTGTCCACAGCGGTTGACACCCTACGGCGGCGGACCGCACCATGGAATTCACCGAACCGAACGATCGGTCGGGAGAATCCCGAGAGCCGAGGTCGAGGGGGACCGCATGGCGACAGCAGCCGCGCAGCAGACGGCCGGCGTCCTGGCGAGCGACACAGCGGGCACAGCGGCGGGAGCCGACGCCCTCCAGCGTGCGTTCGACGCCGCGGTCGCCGCCGACGAGCGCATCGAACCACGGGACTGGATGCCCGACGCCTACCGCGCGTCACTGGTCCGGCAGATCGCCCAGCACGCGCATTCCGAGATCATCGGCATGCAGCCGGAGGCCAACTGGATCACGCGCGCGCCGTCCCTGCGCCGCAAGGCCATCCTCATGGCCAAGGTCCAGGACGAGGCGGGCCACGGCCTGTATCTGTACAGCGCGGCCGAGACCCTGGGCGTCAGCCGCGAGGAGCTGCTCGACAAGCTGCACAGCGGTCGGCAGAAGTACTCCTCGATCTTCAACTACCCCACCCTCACCTGGGCGGACGTCGGCGCGGTCGGCTGGCTGGTGGACGGCGCGGCGATCACCAACCAGGTCCCGCTGTGCCGCTGCTCCTACGGCCCGTACGCCCGCGCGATGGTCCGCGTCTGCAAGGAGGAGTCCTTCCACCAGCGCCAGGGGTACGAGCTGCTGCTCACCCTGAGCCGGGGCACACCCGAGCAGCACGCGATGGCGCAGGACGCCGTGGACCGCTGGTGGTGGCCGTCCCTGATGATGTTCGGCCCGCCCGACGACGCCTCCCAGCACTCCGCCCAGTCGATGGCGTGGAAGATCAAGCGCCACTCCAACGACGAGCTGCGCCAGCGCTTCGTCGACATCTGCGTCCCGCAGGCCGAGGCCCTCGGCCTCACCCTGCCCGACCCCGACCTGAAGTGGAACGAGGAGCGGGGCCACCACGACTTCGGCGCCATCGACTGGACCGAGTTCCAGGGCGTCCTCAAGGGCAACGGCCCATGCAACGAACAGCGCATCACCCAGCGCCGACGGGCCCACGACGAGGGCGCCTGGGTGCGGGAGGCGGCCGCCGCCCACGCCGCCAAGCACACCGGCACGACAGGAGCGGGACAGGAATGACAAGCACCGACTGGCCCCTGTGGGAGGTCTTCGTGCGCTCCCGGCGCGGCCTCTCCCACACCCACGCGGGCAGCCTGCACGCCCCGGACGCGGAGCTGGCCCTGCGCAACGCGCGCGACCTGTACACCCGGCGCGGCGAGGGCGTCTCGATCTGGGTCGTGCCGTCCGCCGCGATCACCGCCTCCTCGCCGGACGAGAAGGACCCCTTCTTCGAACCGGCCGCCGACAAGCCCTACCGGCACCCGACGTTCTACGAGATCCCGGAAGGGGTGCAGCACCTGTGACGGCCACGGCCCCCGCCCCCGCCACCACCGCCGCCCTGGCCCTGGGTGACGACGCCCTGGTGCTCTCCCACCGCCTGGGAGAGTGGGTCGGTCACGCGCCCGTCCTGGAGGAGGAGGTCGCCCTCTCCAACATCGCCCTGGACCTGCTGGGCCAGGCCCGCGTCCTGCTGTCGATGGCCGGTGACGAGGACGAGCTGGCGTATCTGCGCGAGGAGCGCGCCTTCACCCAGCTCCAGCTCGTCGAGCAGCCCAACGGCGACTTCGCGCACACGATCGTCCGCCAGCTCTACTTCTCCACCTACCAGCACCTCCTGTACGCCGAACTGGCGACGGGATCAGGGGTGTTCGCCCCGCTCGCCGGTAAGGCCGTCAAGGAGGTCGCCTACCACCGCGACCACGCCGAGCAGTGGACGCTGCGGCTCGGCGACGGCACCGACGTCAGCCATGAGCGCATGCGGCGCGCCTGCACCGCGCTGTGGCGGTTCACCGGCGAGATGTTCCAGCCGGTGGAGGGCCTGGACGTCGACCTGGCCGCCCTGGAGGCCGCCTGGCTGGAGTCCGTCACCGCCGTGCTGGACCGGGCCACGCTGGAGCTGCCCGAGGGCCCGCGCTCCGGGGCGTGGTCGGCGGGCGCGGGCCGGCAGGGCCTGCACACCGAGCCGTTCGGGCCGATGCTCGCCGAGATGCAGCATTTGCACCGCAGCCACCCGGGGGCGACATGGTGACCACCACGACCCCGCTGGAGACGGAACTGCTGCGCCTGGCGGGCTCGGTGCCCGACCCCGAGCTGCCCGTGCTCACCCTGGCGGAGCTGGGCGTGGTCCGCGCGCTCCACCTGTACGGCACGGACGCGGTGGAGGTCGAGCTGACCCCCACCTACACCGGCTGCCCGGCGATCGAGGCCATGTCGCTGGACATCGAGCGGGTGCTGCGCGAACACGGCGTGCGGGAGGTCACCGTGCGCACCGTCCTCGCCCCGGCCTGGTCGACGGACGACATCACCGCCGAAGGCCGCCGCAAACTGCGGGAGTTCGGCATAGCGCCCCCGCGTGTCCGCACCCCCTCCACCCCCGTCCCGCTGGAGCTGGGCCCGACCCGCACCCGCACCCACCCGGCCCCGGCCGGTGTGCAGGGAACGCCCGCGGACCCGGTCCACTGCCCGCACTGCGGATCGGCCGACACCGAGCTGCTCAGCAGGTTCTCGTCGACCGCGTGCAAGGCGCTGCGCCGCTGCCTGTCCTGCCGGGAACCGTTCGACCACTTCAAGGAGGTGTGATGGCCCGCTTCCACCCCTTGCCCGTGACGGCGGTCGAGCGGCTCACCGACGACTCGGTGGCCCTCACCTTCGCGGTGCCGCCCGAGCTGCGCGAGGAGTACCGGCACGCGGCGGGCCAGCACCTCGCGCTGCGCCGGTCGGCCGACGGCACCGAAGTCCGGCGGACGTACTCGATCTGCTCCCCGGCCCCCGACCCCGGCGGCGAGGGACCGCGGACCCTGCGGGTCGGCGTGCGGCTGGTGGAGGGCGGCGCCTTCTCCACGTACGCCCTGAAGGAGATCAACCTCGGGGACGAGCTGGAGGTGATGACCCCGGCGGGCCGCTTCACCCTGGAGCCCGCACCCGGCCTGTACGCGGCGGTCGTCGGCGGCAGCGGCATCACACCGGTGCTGTCCATCGCCACCACCCTGCTGGCCCGCGCCCCCGAAGCCCGTTTCTGTCTGATACGCAGCGACCGCACGACGGCGTCGACGATGTTCCTGGAGGAGGTCGCCGACCTGAAGGACTGCTACCCCGAGCGGTTGCAGCTGGTGACGGTGCTGTCCCGGGAGGAGCAGCAGGCGGGGCTGCCCTCCGGGCGGCTGGACCGGGCGCGGCTCGGCGAGCTGCTGCCCGCGCTGCTGCCGGTGTCCGAGGTGGCGGGCTGGTTCCTGTGCGGCCCCTTCGGGCTGGTGCAGGGCGCCGAGCAGGCGCTGCGCGCCCTGGGCGTGCCCCGGGCCAGGGTCCACGAGGAGATCTTCCATGTGGACGCCGGTACGGAGCCCGGTCCCGCGCCGTCCGCGACGGCACCCGCGCACAGCACGGTCACCGTCCGGCTCGACGGCCGCGGCGGCACCTGGCCGGTCCAGGAGGGCGAGACCCTGCTGGAGACGGTGCTGCGCAACCGGCCCGACGCGCCGTACGCCTGCAAGGGCGGCGTGTGCGGGACGTGCCGGGCGTTCCTGGTCACGGGCGAGGTGCGGATGGACCGCAACTTCGCGCTGGAGCCGGAGGAGACGGACGCGGGATACGTCCTGGCCTGCCAGTCGCACCCGGCGACGGAGCAGGTGGAGCTGGACTTCGACCGCTGACGCCCACCGACGGACGCCCCGCCTCCCGGGCACCCCGCCCCGGGCGCCGCACCCCCGGGTGCCCGACCGCCCGCACCCGGCAGGGCGCGCCGCTGTCGGAGGGCGTGGCCGGGTCGCTGTCGGAGGACGTGGCCGGGCCGCTGTCAGAGGACGTGGCCGGGCTGTCCCTCGTCGTTCACCACGGGGCGGCCCGCGGCGGCCCACACCTGCATGCCGCCGTCGACGTTCACCGCGTCGACGCCCTGCTGGACCAGGTACATCGTCACCTGGGCCGAGCGGCCGCCGGAGCGGCAGATCACATGGACCCGCCCGTCCTGCGGGGCCGCCTCGGTCAGCTCGCCGTAGCGGGCGACGAAGTCGCCGAGGGGGATGTGCAGCGCCCCCTCGGCATGTCCCGCCTGCCATTCGTCGTCCTCGCGGACGTCCAGCAGAAAGTCGCCGTCCTTGAGGTCCGTGACCTCGACCGTGGGTACACCCGCTCCGAAACGCATGGATCCGACGCTACCCGACACTCCCCCGGAGCAGTCGCCGCGAGGGACGCGCGGGCCAGGGCCCCGGTCACTTCCGGCCGCCGCCGGACCGGTCCAGGGCCCGCCGGGCGGCCTCAGGCGTCGGCGCCGCCCTGCAACACCGCGAGCTGGGACTCCCGCTCCGCCAGGTCGGTGCGCAGCTGCGCGGCGATCTCGTCGAGCAGGCTGTCGGGGTCGTCCGGGGCGAGCCGGAGCATCCCGGCGATCGCGCCGTCCTCCAGCTCCTTGGCGACCAGGGTGAGCATCTCCTTGCGCCGCGCGAGCCATTCCAGCCGCTCGTACAGCTCCTCGGCACGGCTGGGCGCCTGTTCCGCGGGGAGCGGCCCGGCGGCCCACTCCTCGGCCAGCTCGCGCAGCTCCTTCTCGTCGCCCCGGGCGTAGGCGGCGTTGACCCGGGTGAGGAACTCCTCGCGCCGTTTGCGCTCGCCGTCCTCCTGGACCAGGTCGGGGTGGGCCTTGCGCACCAGCTCGCGGTAGAGCCCGCGGGCCTCCTCGCTCGGCCGTACCCGCTGCGGGGGCCGCACCGCCTGGCCGGTGAGCATCGCCGCGGCCTCCGGGAAGAGCCCGTCGCCGTCCATCCAGCCGTGCAGCAGTTCCTCGACGCCGGGGATCGGCGCCACCCGGGCCCGCGCCTCCTGCGCCGCGCGCAGATCCCCGGGGTCGCCGGTGCGCGCCGCGCGGGCCTCGGCGATCAGCGCGTCCAGTTCGTCGAGGCGGGCGTAGAGCGGGCCGAGGCGCTGGTGGTGCAGCCGGGAGAAGTTCTCGATCTCGACCCGGAAGGTCTCCACCGCGATCTCGTACTCGATGAGTGCCTGCTCGGCGGCGCGCACGGCCCGTTCCAGCCGCTCCTCGGGCCGCGGCGCGGCGCTCTCGGACGTCGCCCGGTCCGCTCCGGCGACACCACCCTGCTCAGCTTCCGGGGTCGTCACCCGACCAGCGTAGGCCACGGCGACCGGCACCCCGCCCGCCGCGCCCCGCCGCGCCCCGCCCGCACGCCGGTGACCGGCGCTCCTCGGCGTCCCCCGGCGCCCCCCGGCGTCCCCGGACATCCTCCGGGACGGCGACCCGCTGCGACCGTGACCGGGGGCACTGGCCCTGCGACCGCGTCCTTACACCCCCATCTCCGCGGTGACCCGCGTCCCTACACCCCCATCTCCGCGGCGACCCGGCCCGCCCGCACCGCCGTGACCAGGTCCGCGTGGTCCGCCTCGGTGCGGTCCGCGTAGGCGACGGCGAACGCGGCGACCGCCTCGTCCAGTTCCTGGTTCTTGCCGCAGTAACCGGCGATCAGCCGGGGGTCGGCGCTGTGCGCGTGGGCGCGGGCCAGCAGCGCGCCGGTCATCCGGCCGTAGTCGTCGATCTGGTCGGCGGGCAGGGCGGCCGGGTCGACGCTGCCCTTGCGGTTGCGGAACTGGCGTACCTGGTAAGGCCGTCCGTCCACCGTCGTCCAGCCCAGCAGGATGTCGCTCACCACCTGCATGCGCTTCTGCCCGAGCACCACCCGGCGCCCCTCGTGCTCCGCCCCCGGCGCCGGGGCCGGCACCGTGAACCCCGCGGTCTCCAGATGCGGCAGCAGCGCCGACGGCCTGGCCTCCTTCACCTGGAGCACCAGCGGCTCACCGCGGTGGTCCAGCAGCAGCACCACGTACGACCGGGTGCCGACGCTTCCGGTGCCGACGACCCGGAAGGCCACGTCGTGCACCGCGTGCCGGGCCAGCAGCGGAAGGCGGTCCTCGGAGAGGGTGGTCAGATACTGCTCCAGCGAGGCCGCCACCGCACGGGCCTCCGCGTCCGGCACCCGCCGCAGCACCGGAGGGGCGTCCACGAAGCGGCGTCCGCCGTCCTCGGTGCGCTCGGTCGATTTGGCCGCGAACCGCCCGCTGGTGTTGGCGCGCGCCTTCTCCGAGACGCGTTCGAGGGTGCCGAGCAGGTCGTGGGCGTCGGTGTGGGAGACGAGTTCCTCGTCGGCGATGGCGTTCCAGGCGTCCAGCACCGGCAGCCGGGCCAGCAGCCGCATGGTCCGCCGGTAGGCGCCCACCGCGTCCCCCGCGGCCTCGCGGCAGTCGTCCTCGTCGCAGCCCGCCTCCCGGCCCGCCAGCACCAGGGAGGCCGCGAGCCGCTTGAGGTCCCACTCCCAGGGGCCGCGCACCGTCTCGTCGAAGTCGTTCAGGTCGATGACGAGGCCGCCGCGGGCGTCGCCGTAGAGACCGAAGTTGGCCGCGTGGGCGTCACCGCAGAGCTGGGCGGCGACGCCGGTCACGGGGGTGCGCGCGAGGTCGTACGCCATCAGGCCCGCCGAACCGCGCAGAAAGGCGAACGGTGTCGCCGCCATCCGCCCCACCCGGATCGGTATCAGCTCGGGTATCCGGCCGTGGTTGGACTCCTCGACGGCGCCGACCGCGTCCGGCCGCCCCGCGTCCGGCGTGAACCCGGCGTGCGCGGAGCGCGGGACCCGCCCGCGCAGCGCCTTGCCCTCCGCCTTGGGCGACCCCGCGACGGGCCACCGCGCGAACCCGGGCACCGACGGCACCCGCCCGGCACGCCCCCCGCGCCCGCCGTCCGCCGCACCCACGTCCGCACCCGCGCCCGTCCCCGCACCGACCTCGGTGACCTCGGCCATCAAGAACCGCCCCTCCCCGCCCAGTCCACGCTGTTTCCGCGCGCGGCGAACCCCCGCCGCGACGCGCCCCGACGCTACAGCGCCCCGCACCCCGCGTACACCGACCCGCCACCCCGCCGCACCCGGCCCGCTTCCCGGCGCGGCTCGCTCCGTACACCACCTCGCACACCGTCCCGGGGGTCACATCGCACACGACTTCACGCGCCACATCCCGCCGGATCGCATACGGCACCACACACCATCCCGTACGCCATCTCGTACATGACCTCGTACAGAACGTCGTACATAACGCCGTGCAGGGGGCCGGACGGTATCTGCACGCCCGTCACCAGCGCGATTACAGTCGTCCGCGATCACCACCGGAGCGCGTCCGCCCGACATCAGCCTGCCCCGCGCGGCGGGCGCGCTCCGTGTCATGCACGTCCCGTCCTTCTTCCCCCACCGAGGAGACCGAGGAACCCGCCATGACACCAACCGCTCCGGACGGCCCCGGCTCCGGCTCCAGCCCCGACTCCGCGGCCGGCCGCGGGATCAGCCGCAAGAGCCTGCTGAAGGCGGCCGTCGCCGCCGGTGCCGCCATCCCGCTGCTCACGGGCACGGTGGCCCTCGCCCGGGACGCCGCGGGCCAGGGACGCGCCCTGCCCGCCACCCCCGACTGCGACGACGGCGACGGCCCGACCCACGACCAGATCGAGGGCCCGTACTTCAAGCCGAACTCGCCGCTGCGCACCAATCTGGTGACCTCGGGCATCAACGGCACCCCGCTGACGGTCAGCGGCTATGTCTTCGGCCGCAACTGCGTCCCGATATCCGGCGTCCTGCTGGACTTCTGGCAGGCGGACGACGCCGGGAACTACGACATGTCCGGCTTCACGCTGCGCGGGCACCAGTTCTCGGACGCCAAGGGCGCCTTCTCCCTGACCACCATCGTGCCGGGGCTCTACCCGGGCCGCACGCGGCACATCCACGTCAAGGTGCAGGCCCCCAACCAGCCCGTGCTCACCACCCAGCTGTACTTCCCCGGTGAGCCCCGCAACAACACGGACACCCTCTACGACCCCGCGCTGCTGATGAACGTCCGCGGCGCTGGCAGCGGCAAGGAGGGCACCTTCGACTTCGTCCTGAACGTCGACGGAACCCCCGGCGGCCCCAGCGACCCGCCGCCGACCGACCCGCCGAGCGGCACCTGGGCCGCCGGGCACTCCTACACGGCGGGCGACCGGGTCACCTACAACGGCACCAGCTACACCTGCGTTCAGGCGCACACCTCCATGGCCGGCTGGGAGCCCCCGAACGTCCCCGCCCTGTGGCGCGCGGGCTGACCCCACGCCTCCCAGGACGTCTCGGGCCCGTACGGGCGCGGGACCGCACAGGCACGACACCGCGCAGAACGCCCGGCCGGGCTTCCCGGCCGGGCGTTCACCTGATTCTGCCGTGGCTTCTGAGCCACCCGCGCTCCCGCGCCCTGCCATGGATCCTGCGGATGCCGCCGCGCGTCCTGTTGAGCTTCCTGGAGATCTCCGCGATCAGCTGCGTGGACTCACCGAACTGCTCAAGAAGACCGGAGGAGGCCGGGGCCCACGCGCCGTCCGAGGTGCGGCGTGCCCCGATCTCGCCGCACAGACCGACCAGCTCTGTCATCAGACGGTGGAACCGGGCCACGTCCTCCTCGGAGAAGTCGGAATCGGTGAGCTGACCGGCACGCCGTGCGACTGGGACGCGCATACCGGGAATCTCCATGGGTTCGTCGGGGCGGACACGGACGGCGGGGCGGCCGGGCGCCCGGGGCGATCGGGGCGGGCGGGGCCGCGGGTACGGCCGTGCTGCGGGTACGGCCCCTCGCCGCGACCGATCGTGCTCCGCGGAGCCCCGTTCGTCAACGATCGTTTTCAGCTGTTCACCGTTCGTTGAGCACCGTCGGCAGCGATCGCCGAGTCCGCGGTAAACGATCATTGATGCCGGTGCGGCCGGGCGGTACAGTGCCAATGGGCACGCCAATATGATCGGTTTCGCACCCTGGAGCATCCCGGTGGATCCTGTCCCGCCTCTGCCCGTGACGCTCGAACGGCTCCGGGCGCTCGTCCTGGAGCGAGGCGCGGCCCATCCGGACCCGCTCGACCCCGAAGCGCTGGCCGCCGGGACAGCCCTGCCGGAAGCCACCGTCCGCACGCTGCTCGACGGCGGTGAACCGCCCGCCGACACCGTCAACGAGCGGGTGCGCACCCGTATCAAGGCCCTCGCGGACGCCCGTCTGCAGCGGACCGGCACCCGCATGTCGGACCTGGCCGGTGACATCTCGCGGCAGTTGGGGGTCTCCGCGTTCTGGGCGCGGCAGGTGTGCTCCGGCGAGAAGGTCCCCAGTGTGGAACTGCTGCACGGGCTGGTGGGGTTCTTCGGCGTCGAGGGCGGCGAGGCGTTCTTCACGGCCCCGGCGCCCGACGCGCTCAACCGCGCGCTGCTGCCCGTGCTCGCCGCACTGCGGCCCGCGCGCAGCCCGGCCGATCCGTCGGCCGACCCACTGGCCGACCCACTGGCCGGAGTGCTGGCCGGGGCGCTGTCGCGGTACGGCGACGTACGCGGCGTCGCCCTCCGGCAGGCGCACGACCTGCCACCGGAGCGGTGGCACGTGCTCAACGCGACGCTGAAGGCGCTGCTGGAACTCGACGACGCCGAGGCGCAGCGGTGAGCGCGGGAGCGCGGGCCATGAGGCGGCTCAGCGCCCGCCTGCTGTCGGCCCTGGAGCTGCCCGACAGCGAGGCCGGCGTCGTCCCGGCCATCGGCGCGGCCCTCGAACGGGTCCGGGGGCGTCCGGTCCGGCTGCACGCGGTGCCCTTCCCGCCCGGCATCGCCAGCGGGTTATGGATAGACCGCGCCACCCACGACGTGATCGCCTATGAGCGGCACACCGACCTGGAACACCAGCTGGTGATCATCGGGCACGAGATCTGGCACATGTTCGAGGAGCACGACGGCGCCCCCACCGCGCACGGTCCCGCCGCCTCGCGCGCCGCCGAGCAGCGGGTGCCGGACGCCGTGCGGGCCCTGGTGGCGGCGGTCTGCGCCGACGACCCGGCCGGGGAGCCGCCCGGGACCAGGACGGACCTCCGGCTGCACATCGCCCTCCGCGCCGAGCGCACCCAGAACACCCGGACCCCCCAGAGCACCCGGGCCACCGAGAACATCCAGGGCACCCCGCGCACCCGGGCCGCCGAGAACGCCG
This sequence comes from Streptomyces sp. SAT1, assembly GCF_001654495.1. Classification (GTDB taxonomy): domain Bacteria; phylum Actinomycetota; class Actinomycetes; order Streptomycetales; family Streptomycetaceae; genus Streptomyces; species Streptomyces andamanensis. The sequence goes on along the minus strand of NZ_CP015849.1, from coordinate 3,680,551 downwards.
GGCACACCGCCGCGGGCCGGCACGAGGAAGAGGCCGAGTACTTCGGCTACCGGTTCGCCACCGGAGTGCGCGAGGCCCTGGCCCAGGCGCGGACCGCCGCGGACCCCGCGCACCTCGCCGGCCGCATCCAGGTCTCCATGGCGCACCGCATCCGCCGCTCCTGACCCGGCAGCGACCACGCCGCCCGCCGACACCTCCCAGGAGAGCCCCCGCCGTGCACCTCGCCGCGAGCCACGCACCAGGATCCGGGCCCGGACCCGGACCCGACAACACCGTCTTCTACGTCTGCGGTGTGTCACTGCTGCTCATCTGCCTGCTGAAGGTCCCCGCGCTGCTGCGCCGCCGCAGCGACCTGCTGCTGGGCGCCGTGGTCCTGCTGCTCTTCGACGGCGCGCTGGTCTTCTTCTTCGCGGCGCCCGACTCCCTGGCCGCGCTCAACCGCGCCACCGGTATCCCCAACTTCGCCGCCCCGGTGGCGTATTCGGCGATCGTCACCTTCGCCGGCGCGAGCCTGCTGCTGATCACGAACTGGCGGCCGGCGCCGCCGGAGCAGACACGGCGCGCCTCCCGGGTGTGCATCGCGGCCTATCTGCTCGTCGTCGCCGCCATCAACGTCCTGTTCTGGCTGGGACACGCCCCGGTGGAGCAGCTCACCCTCTTCGACGGCTACTACGCCCGCACTCCCTTCATCCGGGAGATGATCCTGACCTACCTCGTGGCACACGGCGTGGGCACCATGGCCACCAGCGTCCTATGCTGGCGCTGGTCGACGGAGGTCCACGGCTCCCTGCGCGCGGGGCTGCGCCTGCTGGCCCCCGGCTATCTGCTCCACGTGGGCTACGACGTCGTCAAGCTGGTCGCGATCGCCGGACTGTGGACGGGGCACCGGTGGGACTTCCTCATCGACCGGGTGGCTCCGCAGACCGCGGCGCCGTCCGCGGCGCTCGTCGTCTGCGGCTTCCTGCTCCCGCTGGCCGGGCCGCGGCTGGCCCACACCACCGGCTCGCTGCGGCAGTTGCGCGACCTGTCCCCGCTGTGGCGCGAACTGCGCCAGGTGCCCACCCCCGGCGCGATCCGCACCTCCCTGCCCTGGTGGTCCTCGCCGGCCGTACGGCTCACCCGCCAGAAGACCCGCATCTACGACGCGCTGCTCGCCCTGGCCCCGTACTGCGACGCCGGCGTGCGCGAGCGCGCCCTGCGCGCCGCGCTCGGCCGCGGCGAGGACCGGGCCGCCGCGGACGCCACCGCGGACGCGGCGATGGTCGTCGTGGCGCGGACGCGGCAGCACAGCGCGGGAACGGGACCGGGGCCGGGACCGGACACGGCACCGGTCCCGGCCCCCTGGCGCCCGCATGACCTGGTTCCGCTGTCCCGGGCGCTGTCGTCGCCCGTCGTGGCGGGCCTTCGAGAGCACCCCGGCATCCCCGCAGAAAGCAGCCCCCATGACTGACCGCCTCAGAACATCCACCCGTGCCGTCGTCATCGGGGGCAGTCTCGCGGGCATGCTCGCCGCGGCCGCCGTCAAGGACGGCGTCGACACCGTCGAGGTCATCGAGGCCCACGCGCTGCCGAGCGGCCCGGAGCCGCGCGCCGGCGTCCCCCAGGCCGCTCACATCCATCCCCTGCTCTCGGGCGGCGCGGACGCGATCGAGGCCCTGCTGCCGGGCACGATCGGCCAGTTGGTGGCCTCCGGTGCGCACCGGGTGCCCATGACGACGAACATGGTCTACCTCTCTCCCGAGGGCTGGTACCGGCGCTGGCGCAGGAACACCCAGTACCTGGTGGCCGCCAGCCGCGACCTGACCGACTCCGTCGTCCGCGAGCGGGTCCTGAAGGACCCGCGGGTCACGGTCCGCCCGCACTGCCGGGCCACCGGCCTGCTCGGCGACGCCGGCCGGGTCACCGGAGTCCGCCTCCGCGACGCCGACGGCACGGAGGCGGAGCTGAGCGCCGACCTCGTCGTCGACGCCTCGGGCCGCTCGACCCGCACCCCGCACTGGCTGGCCGAACTCGGCATCACCGGCCTGTCCGAGGACCGCATCGACTCCGGTCTGGCGTACGCCAGCAGGATCTACCGCGCCCCGTTCTCCACCAGCGGCTGGCCCGTGGTCAACATCGTGGCCGATCCCCGGCGGCCGGGCGGGGCGGGCAGCATCGTCCCCATCGAGGGGGACCGCTGGCACGTCAGCCTCTTCGGCCCTCCGGGCGCCCAACCCGGCAAGGAGGCGGCCGAGTTCGAGGCGTTCGCGCGCGGTCTGCGTCACCCGCTCATCGCGGATCTCCTGGCCCGCGCCGAACCGCTCACGGACGTCACCGTCACCCACAGCACGGTCAACCGGCGCCATTATTACGAGCGTCTGGGCGCCTGGCCCGAGGGCCTGGTCGCGCTCGGCGACTCCGTGGCCGGTTTCAACCCCGTCTACGGCCACGGCATGTCGGCGGCGGCCCAGGGCGCCCTCGCACTGCACCGGCTCACGTCCGGCGGGCTCTCCGACGGCCTGTCCCGGCGGGCCCAGCGCGCCGTCGCCCGGCCGGTCGGCCTCGCGTGGTCCCTCGCCGTCGGGCAGGACATCCACCGTCCGGACGTGCGGGGCAGGCGGCCGAGCCCCGCGGACCGGCTGCTGCACCACTACGTGAGCCGGCTCTCCCGTACCGCGGTCGGCAGCTTCCGCGTCGCCACGGCCCTGACCGAGGTCCTCACCCTCCAGGCCGCGCCGCCCGTCCTGCTCCGCCCGGACATCCTCCTGGCGGCCGTGACAGGGCCCCTGCGTCCGCCGGTGGACGGCCCGGTGTTCACCGAGGGGGAACACCGGCTGCTGCGCGACGCGGGCATATCGCTCACCGCGCCCTGACCCCGAAGACGCCGACGCCTTCCAGCAGTTCGCGTTCGGCCCGCGTGAACTGAGGCCCGCTCAGCGGCGTCCGCAGGGGCCCGGCCAGAGCCGCCAGCAGCACACTCGGCCTGACGAGCGACGCCGGCGGCGTCTGGAGGGCCAGGACGTCGGTCAGGGCCGTGGCCGCGCGGAAGGACCCTGTCGCCGTACGGGAGAGCCTGCTGACGTAGCGGTGCAGCAGCCGGTCGGCGGGGTTCGGCCGCCTGCCCCGGGTGGTGGGGAAGTGGATGTCCTGGCCGGTGCTCAGGGCCCACGCGCCGTCGACGGGGCGGGCGATCGCCCGCTGGACGCGGCGCGCCCACCCCGGCCCCGGCCCGGCCGCGGCCGCCTCGCGCAGCGCGACGGCGCCCTGGGCGGCCACCGTGATGCCCTGCGCGTACGCGGGGTTGAAGCAGGCCACGGAGTCGCCGAGCGCGACCAGGCCCTCGGGCCAGGCGCCCAGGCGCTCGTAGTAGTGGCGGCGGTTGACCGTGCTGTGGGTGACGGTGACGTCGGTGAGGGGTTCGGCGCGGGCCAGGAGATCCGCGATCAGCGGGTGACGCAGACCGCGCGCGAACGCCTCGAACTCGGCCGGGTCCCGGCCGGGCCGCGCACCGGGTGCGCCCATCAGGCTGACGTGCCAGCGCTCGTCCTCGATGGGCAGGATGCCTCCCGAGGTGGCCGGCCGGTCCGGGCGCGGGTCGGCCTGCACGGCGACGACGGGCCAGCCGCGGGTGGGCACCGGGGCGCGGTAGACACGGCTGGCGTAGGCCAGGCCGGAGTCGATCGTGGCCTCTTCGAGGCCGCGGACACCCAGCCGGGCGAGCCACTGGGGCATGCGGGTGCCGCGCCCGGAGGCGTCGACGACCAGATCGGCGCCGAGCGCGTACTCCGTGCCGTCCGCTCCGCGCACCCGCACTCCGGTGACCCTTCCGCGGTCGCCGAGCAGTCCCACGGCCCTGGTCCTGGCACGCACCCCGACCCGGGGGTCCGCGAGGACCCGCTCCCGGACGACGGAGTCGGTCAGGTCCCGGCCGGCGGTGATCACATGGTGCGTGGAGCGCTTCCAGCGCCGGTACCAGCCCTCGGGGGAGCAGACGACCATGTTGGTGGTCACCGGTATGCGGTGGGCGCCCGCGGCCAGCAGCAGGTCCGTGCAGCCGGGAAGGAGCGCGTCGAGCGCCTCGGCCCCACCGGTCTGCAGGAGGTGGATGTGGGCGGCCTGGGGAACACCCGCCCGCGGTCCGGGACCCACCGGTGCGTCCTGGGCCTCGATGATCTCGACCGCCTCGGCGCGGTCCTTGACGGCCGCAGCCGCGAGCAGGCCGGCGATGCTGCTTCCGATGACGACGACACGGGCGCGGCCCGGACGCCAGGTCTCCGTCATGACGCACTGCCTTCCGGGCCGCACGGGCCTGTTGGAGGGGACGTTCGTGATCATGAGGTGCTCACGCCACGCTAGCGAGAGGCTTCGGCTCGCTTCAACGAGCGCTCGTCAGCCACCGGGCGGCGGGCCGGAGGCGGCCCCGGCGACGCGCACCGCGCCCGCCGGACCTGAGACCTTCCTCACAGCGCGACCGCAACCCCGGCCCCGCCCACGGAACTTCCCAGGCAATGCGAAAGCCCCGCAGGTCCGAGACCTGCGGGGCTTTCAGCTGTGCGCGAGGGGGGAGTTGAACCCCCACGCCCTTTCGGGCACTGGAACCTGAATCCAGCGCGTCTGCCTATTCCGCCACCCGCGCATTGGGTGTGTCCTCCGGCTCCGCTCCCTTGCGGGCCCGGCGCCTTCCGACATGCAGAACATTAGCACGCCGCGCCGGGTGGTTTCACATCCCTTTCCCGGGGGCAGACGGGGCTGCCGGGCCGGGGGACCACCAGGTCAGAGACCTCGGGCCGACGGCCCTGCCCCGGACCCCGCCCGCCCGACGGCCGACCACCGCCCCTCCCGCACCGCCACGGCCCCGCCCGGCCACGACCCGGACGAGCCCAGCCCCACGGCACCCTCGCCGCACCGCCGTGTCGCCGCCCCGGGCGGCCGGTACCGCCCGCCCGTCCATCCGCCCGCCCGTCCGTATCGACCAGTGCTTGTTCGCGTATCAACCTCGTACCGGTCCGGCCCGTCTCCCAAGGAGCCGGGGCCGAGCGGCGCCGGGTGCGGGACACTGGTCCGTGGCCGCCTCTACGATCCTGGGCAGGAGTACGGAGCAGAAGTACGGAGGGGTACTCCCCCGAAGGACCCGAAGGAGTACTCAGCGGTACGAGCCGACCACCAGGTGTCGACGACCCGTCGACGGGCCCGACAGGGGGAACCAGCCGATTTACCGGCGCGTGGATACGATCAGTAAGCAGTACCAGGTAAGCAGGACGCATCAGCACGACGGCAAGACCCGCAACATCCGCAACACCGGCAGGACCAGAAGCGACGGCCACGACGGAGGAGGTGCCCCATGGGAGTCCTGAAGAAGTTCGAGCAGCGCCTCGAAGGTCTGGTCAACGGCACTTTCGCCAAGGTCTTCAAGTCCGAGGTCCAGCCCGTGGAGATCGCGGGCGCGCTGCAGCGCGAGTGCGACAACAACGCGACCATCTGGAACCGCGACCGCACGGTCGTACCCAATGACTTCATCGTGGAGCTGAGCGCGCCCGACTACGAGCGGCTCAGCCCCTACTCCGGACAGCTCGGCGACGAGCTGGCCGGCATGGTGCGCGACTACGCCAAGCAGCAGCGCTACACCTTCATGGGCCCGATCAAGGTCCACCTGGAGAAGGCGGACGACCTGGACACCGGTCTGTACCGGGTGCGCAGCCGTACGCTCGCCTCCTCCAGCAGCCAGCAGGGCCAGGCGCCCCAGGCGGCCCCGCCGCAGGGACCCCCGCCGGGTCCCGCCGCGGCACCCGGCCGCCCCGGCGCGCCGGGCGGCTACGGCTACCCGCCGGCCGCACCACCCGCCGCGGCGCCCCCCATGCCCGCGGCACCGCCGCCCGGCGGCCACGGCTACCCGCCCGCCGCCGCCCAGCGGCCCCCGCAGGCCCCGGCGGCCGGCGGCCGCACCCGCTACTGGATCGAGATCAACGGCACCCGCCATCAGATCTCCCGCCCGACGCTGGTGCTGGGCCGCAGCACCGACGCCGACGTGCGGATCGACGACCCCGGCGTCTCCCGCCGGCACTGTGAGATCCGGACCGGAACGCCCTCGACGATCGCGGATCTCGGCTCCACCAACGGCATCGTGGTGGACGGGCAGCACACCACCCGCGCTACGCTCCGCGACGGCTCGCGGATCGTCGTGGGCAGCACCACCGTTATCTATAGGCAAGCCGAAGGGTGAACCGGGGGCAATGTCAGAGCTGACCCTCACGGTCATGCGGCTGGGTTTCCTGGCCGTACTGTGGCTGTTCGTGATCGTGGCCGTGCAGGTCATCCGCAGCGACCTGTTCGGTACGCGCGTCACCCAGCGGGGGTCCCGCCGGGAGGCCGCACGGCCCCAGCAGACCGGCCGGCAGGCCGCGCGCCAGCAGGCCGCACCGCCGCAGCAGCGCGGCCAGCAGGGCGGCGGCCGACGCCGCAACGCCCCCGCCAAACTCGTGGTGACCGAAGGCACCCTCACGGGCACCACGGTCGCGCTCCAGGGACAGACGATCACCCTGGGCCGCGCGCACGACTCCACGATCGTGCTGGACGACGACTACGCCTCCAGCCGTCATGCCAGGATCTACCCGGACCAGAACGGCCAGTGGATCGTCGAGGACCTCGGCTCCACCAACGGCACGTACCTGGACCGGTCCCGGCTGACGACCCCCACACCGATCCCGCTGGGCGCGCCGATCCGCATCGGCAAGACCGTCATCGAGCTGCGGAAGTAGTGCTACGTCATGAATGAGCGCGAGCGGAGCGAGCACGCGGCGGCGGCCGGCCCCCAGGGCCGCGGCGCGCTCCCGACCGGAGGGTGGGCAGTGTGGCTCGACACGATCGGCTGTACCCGGAGCCGTCGGGCGAGGTGCGCATGAGTCTGTCACTGCGCTTCGCCGCCGGATCGCACAAGGGCATGATCCGCGAGGGCAACGAGGACTCCGGTTACGCCGGTCCCCGGCTGCTGGCCATCGCCGACGGCATGGGCGGCCAGGCCGCCGGCGAGGTCGCCTCCTCCGAGGTGATCTCCACCATCGTGCCCCTCGACGACGACATCCCGGGCTCCGACGTCCTCACCTCGCTCGGCACGGCCGTGCGGCGCGCCAACGACCAGCTGCGCGCCATGGTCGAGGAGGACCCCCAGCTGGAGGGCATGGGCACCACGCTCACCGCCCTGCTGTGGACCGGTCAGCGCCTCGGCCTGGTGCACGTCGGCGACTCGCGCGCGTATCTGCTGCGCGACGGCGTGCTCACCCAGATCACCCAGGACCACACCTGGGTGCAGCGCCTCGTCGACGAGGGACGCATCACCGAGGAGGAGGCCAGCACCCACCCGCAGCGCGCCCTCCTGATGCGCGCCCTCGGCAGCGGCGAACACGTCGAACCCGACCTGTCCATCCGCGAGGTGCGGGCCGGCGACCGGTATCTGATCTGCTCCGACGGCCTGTCCGGCGTGGTCTCCCACCAGACGATGGAGGAGACCCTCGCCAGCTACCAGGGCCCGCAGGAGACCGTGCAGGAGCTGATCCAGTTCGCGCTGCGCGGCGGCGGCCCCGACAACATCACCGTCATCGTCGCCGACGTCCTCGACCTGGACACCGGCGACACCCTCGCGGGACAGCTCTCCGACACCCCGGTGGTCGTCGGCGCGGTCGCCGAGAACCAGCACCACCTGCACGACAACGGCATCATGCAGACCCCGGCGGGACGCGCCTCCGGCCTCGGCCGCCAGGTGCCCGGCCAGGGCGGCGGGGGCGGCGAGTTCGGCCCGCCCGGCTCCGGCGACACCACCGGCTTCATCTCCACCGACGGCCTGGACTACGACGAGGACGACTTCGTCAAGCCGCGCCGGGGCCGCAGGTGGCTGAAGGTCTCCCTGTACACCGTGCTCGCGCTCGCCGTCATCGGCGGCGGTCTGTACGGCGGCTACCGCTGGACGCAGACGCAGTACTACGTCGGCACCAACGACGACCACGTGGCGCTCTACCGGGGCATCAGCCAGGATCTGGCCTGGGTGAAGCTGTCCGAGGTGGAGAAGGACCATCCCGAGATCGCGCTCAAGGACCTGCCGCCGTACCAGCAGAAGCAGGTCACCGCGACCATCGCCGAGGGCGGCCTCCAGGAGGCGCAGAAGAAGGTCGACGAGCTGTCGGTGCAGGCCTCCGCGTGCCGCAAGGAGTCCGAGCGCCGCGCCGCCGAGGCCAAGAACGGCGACAAGGCCGACCAGGGCAGGAGCAGCGGGAAGAGCGGCGACGGCAAGAAGGGCGGCACCTCGGGAACCACCCCGGCCGCCTTCACGTCCAGGACGGCGTCGACGCCGAACCCCTCGACGTCCGGCATCCCGTCGTCCCCCTCGTCCCAGGCTCCGTCCACGTCCACGACCGCGACCGCGTCCACGTCCAGCCCCGGCCCCACTCTCTCGGAGGAAGAGCAGAAGGTCGTCTCGCTGTGCGGTAAGCAGTAGGCAAGCCGTGAGAGGCCCTGTCACACGATGAGCAGTACTACCAACTCACCGACGCACCACACGTCCACGATCGGCGCCATCGGAGCGCCCAGCCGCCGCAACACCGAACTGGCGCTGCTGGTCTTCGCGGTCGCCATCCCGGTGTTCGCCTACGCCAACGTGGGCCTGGCCATCAACAACGAGATCCCGGCCGGCCTGCTGAGCTACGGACTGGGCCTCGGCCTGATGGCGGGCGTCGCCCACCTCGTCGTCCGCAAGTTCGCGCCCTACGCCGACCCGCTGCTGCTCCCGCTGGCCACACTGCTCAACGGGCTCGGCCTGGTCATCATCTGGCGGCTGGACCAATCGAAACTGCTCCAGTACATCAAGGCGGCCGGCGACAAGGCGCCCACCCAGCTGCTGTACACCGCGATGGGCATCGCGCTCTTCGCGGTCGTGCTGATCTTTCTCAAGGACCACCGCGTCCTTCAGCGCTACACGTACATCTCCATGGTCGGCGCGCTGGTCCTGCTGCTGCTGCCGCTGGTCCCCGGCCTCGCGCTGCCCGTCTACGGCGCCAAGATCTGGATCCACGTCGGCGGCTTCTCCATCCAGCCCGGCGAGTTCGCCAAGATCGTGCTGGCCTTCTTCTTCGCCGGCTACCTGATGGTGAAGCGGGACGCGCTCGCCCTGGCCAGCCGCCGCTTCATGGGCCTGTACCTGCCGCGCGGCCGCGACCTCGGCCCGATCCTGGTGGTCTGGGTCATCTCGATCCTCATCCTGGTCTTCGAGACGGACCTCGGCACCTCGCTGCTGTTCTTCGGCATGTTCGTCGTCATGCTGTACGTCGCCACCGAGCGCACCAGCTGGATCGTCTTCGGTCTGCTGATGTCGGGGGCCGGCGCGTTCGGCGTGGCCAGCTTCGAGCCGCACGTGCACCAGCGCGTGCAGGCGTGGCTGGACCCGATGAACGAGTACCGGCTCAGCCGCTCCGGCGCTCCCGGCTTTCACTCCGAGCAGCTCCAGCAGGCCCTGTGGGCGTTCGGCTCCGGCGGCACCCTCGGCTCCGGCCTCGGCCAGGGCCACTCCGACCTCATCCGGTTCGCCGCCAACTCCGACTTCGTCCTCGCCACCTTCGGCGAGGAGCTGGGCCTGGCCGGCGTCATGGCGATCCTGCTGCTCTACGGCCTGATCGTGGAACGCGGCATCCGCACCGCGCTCGCCGCCCGCGACCCGTTCGGCAAGCTGCTCGCCGTCGGCCTGTCCGGTGCCTTCGCGCTCCAGGTCTTCGTGGTGGCCGGCGGTGTGATGGGCCTGATCCCGCTGACCGGTATGACGATGCCCTTCCTCGCGTACGGCGGCTCCTCCGTCATCGCGAACTGGGCCCTGATCGGCATCCTGATCAGGATCAGCGACACCGCCCGCCGCCCGGCGCCCGCGCCCGCCTCCAACTCGGACGCCGAGATGACCCAGGTGGTCCGCCCCGGCGGCGCCGGGCCCGTGGAGTGACCTCGATCACCAGTCGTAACCCTGTCCGCACCATGTGTCACTCACTAGGGTGATGGGCGACCGGATCACTCCCCTGACCAAGGAGTGACCATCGACTCACCTGGGGGTTTCCATGCTTCACATGGGTGCACGCGGAAAGCGTCTCGCGGTGGGCGTCGCCGCCGCGTTCGGCGCCGTGCTGTTCACGGTGACCAGCGCGACGGGCGCGCAGGCCGCAGGACGGCTGTACGGGGGCAACTGGACGACGGACGACGTCAAGATCCGCAAGGGTCCGAGCACCGGTACGGCGATCGTGGAACACGCCTACAAGGAGGACGGCGCCGTCGTGAAGTGCTGGGTCAACGGCGAAGGCGTCTACGGCAACACCACCTGGTGGTACGTGTCGGACACCAGCTCCGGCAAGGGCCTCTGGGGCTACACGTCCGATTACTACTTCAATGTGGCCAACGGCAAGCCGCCGAAGTGCTGACGTTGAGCGGACCATCGGCGCGTTCATGAGGGACGGCTCCCGGAACCGGCACCCGCCGTGTTCCGGGAGCCGTTGCCCGTTTTCCGGAACCCGTCGTACCTCGGGTGCGTCTATGGACCAGTGGCGGTGGGCGGCCCCGTCCGGGAGGCACAGGCACTGCCTCTAAACTGGGGCCGGCCATGGATGAGCGCCAGCACCGACGGCACCGAGAGACTGAAGCGGCAGGCGCACCTGTCAGCTTGTGGAAAGGCCGGATGTGAACAAGCCCCTGCGCCGGATCGCGATCTTCTGCGGACTGCTGGTCCTCACGCTGCTCATCCGCGACAACTGGCTCCAGTACGCCAAGGCCGACAGCCTGAAGAACGACGACAACAACCGTCGCGTCACCATCGCCCGCTACGCGCACCCGCGCGGTGACATCATCGTCGGCGGCTCGCCGATCACCGGGTCGGTGGAGACCAAGACCAGCGCGATCGACGACCTGAAGTACAAGCGGACGTACAAGGACGGCCCCATGTGGGCGCCCGTCACCGGTTTCGCCTCGCAGGCCTTCGACGCCAACCTGCTGGAGAAGGTCGAGGACGGGATCCTCACCGGCAACGACGACCGGCTCTTCTTCCGCAACACCCTGGACATGCTCACCGGCAAGCCCAAGCAGGGCGGCAACGTCGTCACCACGCTGAACGCGGCCGCGCAGAAGGCGGCGTACGACGGGCTCAAGGGCCGCGGCAAGGGCGCCGTCGTCGCGCTCGAACCGTCCACCGGCAAGATCCTCGCGCTGGCCTCCTTCCCGTCCTACGATCCCGGCTCCTTCGCCGGCGCCTCCAACGCGGACGCGGCGGCCCGTAACAAGCTCCTGAAGGAGAACAACCCCGACGACCCGACGCTGAACCGGGCGCTGCGCGAGACCTACCCGCCGGGCTCCACCTTCAAGGTGGTCACCGCCGCCGCCGCGCTGGAGAACGGGCTGTACACCTCGGCCGACCAGAACACCAACTCGCCGGACCCGTGGATCATGCCGCACACCACCACCCCGCTGCCCAACGAGGGCCCGATCCCCTGCAAGAACGCCAATATGCGCGAGGCGCTGCGCTGGTCCTGCAACACCGTGTTCGGCAAGATCGGCGCCGACCTGGGCAACAAGAAGATGCTGGACGAGGCGAAGAAGTTCGGCTTCACCAGCGAGCAGTTCACCCCGGTGCGCTCCAACGCCTCGGTGTTCTCCGACAACATGGAGCCCTCGCAGGTCGCGCAGTCCTCGATCGGCCAGTTCAACACCGCCGCCACCCCGCTCCAGATGGCCATGGTCGTCTCCGCGGTCGCCAACGACGGCAAGCTGATGAAGCCGTACATGGTGGACAAGCTCCAGTCGCCCAACCTGGACACGCTGGAGCAGACCCAGCCCGAGGAGCTGAGCCGGCCGCTGACCTCCAAGAACGCCCAGATCCTCCAGGACATGATGGAGACGGTCGTCGAGAAGGGCACCGGCAAGAACGCGCAGATCGGCGGCGGCGTCACCGTCGGCGGCAAGACCGGTACCGCCCAGCACGGCGTGAACAACAAGGGCAAGCCGTACGCCTGGTTCATCTCCTACGCCAAGACGAGCGACGGCAGCGCGCCGGTGGCCGTCGCCGTGGTCGTCGAGGACGAGCAGGCCAGCCGCGAGGACATCTCCGGCGGCGGCCTCGCGGCGCCCATCGCGAAGAGCGTCATGCAGGCGGTCATCAACTCCAAGCGGTGATCTCCGTCACGGGTCCTTCACAACGGTGCATGGTGCGGTACCGGTCCTGTATCGGGTGACGGGCTTGGCCGGATCCCACAGAACCAGCCGGGTACGGTAGGCCCGGACAACACCAATCGAAAGGGCTGGTAGGTAGCTGTCAGCCGCTCCCCGGCCGAAGAGGCCGGGGCCCGCCCGCCCCTAGTGGGCGAGTCCCTGGTTGACCAGCCCGAGTCATCGGTGAACGGAGGTGTTCGATGACTACGTTTCATACAGGTGAGCAGACCCACCCTGCCGTACTTCCTCAGCGGCAGGCTCTGGAACCCACGGCTGCAGACAACCCCGGGAGCTGGGACGAAACGGGCCGTGAGCGCATCACCCGCCAGGGTGATGCAGCCGGTATGGAACATGGGCGAGGGGAGACCGTACGCACGTCACCTCCCGGCGTACGGCGACACCCCGACGCTGCCGCGTCCGCGGTAGTGAAGGGAGGAGAGGCTGTTCGTGAGAGCAGCATTCCGCAGGCAGGAGCGAGTCAACCGAGGGCAGGGGCACAAATGGTCGCCGTCCTCGACAGGAACGGGTGTCCGCTGATGCCCTGCCATCCCGCTCGAGCCCGCAGACTCATGGCCGGTGGCCGGGCGGTCGTAGTGAAAACCGCACCGTTCGTCATCCGTCTGAAAGACCGCGTTGCGGAGAGCTCCGAGGTATCCGGCGTTGCGGTACGCATCGACCCCGGTTCGAAGGGTACGGGCATCGCCGTCACCGCCGATGTCGAGTGCTCCGACCGGGGCAGCGGTGAGGTCACGACAAGTCGCCGGGGGCTGCACGCAACGGAACTCCAGCACCGTGGCGCACAGATCCACAAGAGCATGCGACAGCGGGCGGATCACCGCCGCAGGCGACGCGGCGCGAATCTACGCTACCGGGCGCCCCGATTTCTCAACCGGTCACGTCCCAAGGGATGGCTTGCCCCGTCCCTGCAGCACCGGGTGGACACGACCCTGAGTACCGTCGCTCGGCTCACAAGATGGTTCCCGGTCACTGAACTCCATGTCGAGCGTGCTGCTTTCGACACCGCGGCGTTTGGCCTTGATCGTGGCGGCCCGAACAGTGTGGAGTACCAGCAGGGCGCTCTCGCGGGATACGAGGTTCGCCAGTACCTACTGGAGAAGTGGGATCGCTCCTGCGCCTACTGCGGAGCGAAGAACGTCCCGCTCCAGATCGACCACATCCACCCTCGCGCTACCGGGGGCTCCGACCGCATCAGTAACCTGACCCTCGCCTGTGCTTCCTGCAATCAGGACAAAGCCGCGCGTCCGGTGGAGGAGTTCCTGGCCGGCAGGCCCGTGCAGTTGGCGCGGCTCCTCGCCGGAGCACAGACGCCACTGCGGGACGCGGCAGCCATGAACGCCACCCGCTGGAAGCTTTGGCAGGCCCTCGAGAGCCTGGGGCTGCCTCTGTCCGCGTGGTCCGGCGGACGGACCAAGTACAACCGGTCGATGCAGGGCCTCGCGAAGTCGCACACACTCGATGCCCTCGCGGTCGGCGAGGCCGGCCCCAGCACCCGGGTTGTCCGATACCCCGGCACAGTACTGGTCACCTCAGCGTGTGGGCGCGGCTCCTACGCACGCACGCGCTCGGACAAGCACGGCTTCCCCAGGCTCTACCTGCCACGTCAGAAGCAGCACCACGGTTTTGCGACTGGCGATCTCGTCCGGGCCCACATTCCACGCGGCAAGTACCGAGGTACACACACCGGTCGCGTTGCTGTGCGTGCTTCCGGCACCCACCGCATCTCCATCCCTGGCGGGTACGCCGACACCAGCCACAGCAACCTGCGCCTTCTTCAACGAGGCGACGGATACGCCTACACCATGAGGAAGGAGGACGCGCGGCCTTAGAAGGGTTCCGTGGGTGTTCTACGTCTGAGCACGGAACACGGAGCCATCGGCCTCCAGCCTGACGGCGAGAGGCAACCGCGCAAGGATTCTGATGGAAGAGCCACGTCGCCTCGGCGGCCGGTACGAGCTGGGCCATGTGCTCGGCCGTGGTGGCATGGCGGAGGTGTACCTCGCGCATGACACCCGCCTGGGCCGCACCGTGGCGGTGAAGACGCTGCGCGCCGACCTGGCGCGCGACCCTTCCTTCCAGGCCCGGTTCCGCCGGGAGGCCCAGTCGGCCGCCTCGCTCAACCACCCCGCGATCGTCGCGGTCTACGACACGGGCGAGGACTACATCGACGGGGTCTCGATCCCGTACATCGTCATGGAGTACGTCGACGGCTCCACCCTCCGTGAGCTGCTGCACAGCGGGCGCAAGCTGCTGCCCGAGCGGGCCATGGAGATGACCATCGGCATCCTCCAGGGCCTGGAGTACGCCCACCGCAGCGGCATCGTGCACCGCGACATCAAGCCGGCCAACGTCATGCTGACCCGCAACGGCCAGGTCAAGGTGATGGACTTCGGCATCGCCCGCGCCATGGGCGACTCCGGTATGACCATGACGCAGACGGCCGCGGTCATCGGCACCGCCCAGTACCTCTCCCCGGAGCAGGCCAAGGGCGAGCAGGTCGACGCCCGCTCCGACCTGTACTCGACGGGCTGCCTGCTGTACGAGCTGCTGACCGTCCGGCCGCCGTTCGTCGGCGACTCCCCGGTGGCGGTGGCCTACCAGCATGTCCGCGAGGACCCCCAGCCGCCGAGCGTCTTCGATCCCGAGATCACGCCCGAGATGGACGCGATCGTGCTGCGCGCGCTGGTCAAGGACCCCGACTACCGCTACCAGTCGGCCGACGAGATGCGCGCCGACATCGAGGCGTGCCTCGACGGCCAGCCGGTCGCGGCCACCGCCGCGATGGGCGCGGTGGGCTACGGCGGCTACCCGGACGACCAGCCGACGACCGCGCTGCGCCCCGACGCCGGGGCCCCCGCCACCACGATGCTGCCGCCCATGAGCCCGGACGACGGCGGCTACGGCTACGACGACCGGCCCGACCGGCGCAGCCGGCCGCCGAAGAAGTCCAACACCTCGACGATCCTCCTGATCGTCGCCGCCGTGCTGGTCCTGATCGGCGCCATCCTGATCGGCAAGTACGTCTTCACCGGCCACGGGGCGACCAGTGACTCGATCCCCGCGCCGAACTTCGTGGGCCAGACCAAGACCGAGGCGCAGACCTCGGCGGACAACGTCAACCTGAAGCTGGCGTTCACCGACAAGGAGTGCGACGACCAGCCCAAGGGCCATGTCTGCTCGCAGGACCCCGCGCCCAAGAGCGACGTCAAGAAGGGCGACACGGTCAACCTGGTCATGTCGACCGGGGCGCCGAAGGTCACGGTCCCGGACGTCACCGGCCTCACCTTCGACAAGGCCTCCGCGCAGCTGACCGACAAGGACCTCAAGGTCGAGAAGCGGGAGCAGGAGTCCGCCGACCGCCCCGAGGGCGTCGTCATCTCGCAGGACCCGGGCGGCGACAAGGAGGTCGAGAAGGGCGCGACGATCACCCTGACGGTCGCCAAGCCCGTCGCGAAGGCCACCGTCCCCCAGGTCAACGGCCAGAGCTGCGACGCCGCCAAGCAGCAGATGCAGGCCAACGGGCTCCAGGGCGACTGCGTCGAGGTCGACAACAGCGACCCCGACCAGGCCGGCAAGGTCATCAACACCGTCCCGGGCGCCGGCCAGCAGGTCGACAAGGACTCGAAGGTGACGATCCAGATCGGCAAGCAGGTCGAGCAGCCGCAGCAGACCCAGGTGCCCTCTGTCCGGGGCAAGAAGGTCTCGGAGGCCAAGCAGCTCCTGAACGCGGCCGGCTTCACCAACATCCAGTTCGCGGGCAGCGGTGGCGACGACAACGCGTTCGTCATCAACCAGGACCCGCAGCCGGGCCAGCAGACCGACAACCCGGGCGGCACGCAGATCACGCTGACCACCGTCGGCGGTCCGGGCGGCGGGAACGGCGGGAACGGCGGCGACCACGGCGGCTTCTTCCCCTGATCGACCGGCCCGTCCCGTGAACGGAGCCCCGGCCCTCGTCCATGAGGGCCGGGGCTCCGTCGTGCCGCCTCGGCGAGCCGGGGAGGGGGAGGGGGAGAGAGACCGCGGGAGGGGGGAGAGACCGGGCTCAGTCCAGTTCCTTCGGCGGTGTGCGCTTGCCGTCGACCGGGTCCACGCGGACCAGCTCGCCCCAGACCACGTACCGGTAGCGGGAGGTGTACACGGGCGTGCAGGTGGTCAGCGTGATGTAGTGGCCCGGCTTCTTCACCCCGGACTCCTCCGGGACCCGGTCCAGGACGCCGACGTCGAACTTCGAGGTCTCCGGGAGGATGTCGAAGACCTTGTAGACGTACCACTTGTCCCGGGTCTCGAAGACGATCGGGTCGCCCTCGCGCATCTTGTCGATGTTGTGGAACTTCGCGCCGTGCCCGTCCCGGTGCGCGGCGAGGGTGAAGTTGCCCTTCTTGCCGGTCACCGGCAGGGTCGCGGCGACGGGGTCCGTGTAGTAGCCGGCCACGCCGTCGTTGAGGATGTCGGTCGAGGTGCCCTTCTTCACCAGCACCTCGCCGTTGTGCATGGCCGGGACGTGCAGGAAGCCGATGCCGTCCTTGGTGTCCAGGGCGCCGGGGCCGGGCGCGGAGTGCGCCCACTGGTCGCGGACCTTGTGGCCCTGCCGGTCGGCCTTGCGGTCCGCTATGACGTTCGTCCACCACAGGGAGTAGACGACGAACAGGCCGAGCACCAGGCCGGCCGTGATGAGGAGTTCACCGAACACGCTGACGGCGAGCGCCACCCGGCCGCCGCCCCGGCGGCGCCGGCGCGGTGCCGGGCCGTCCTCTGTGTGCTCTGCCGTGTCGTCCGCGGTCGCTGCCACTGTTCCCTCTGCCCTTTAGCTGACGAGCGCATCCGGCTTCCCCTTGCTGCGCGGCCGTTCCTCGACCATCCTGCCCCAGACGATCAAGCGGTACTTGCTGGTGAACTCCGGGGTGCAGGTGGTCAGCGTGATGTACCGGCCGGGCTTGGTGAAGCCCGAGCCCTTGGGCACCGGGTCCAGGACGGCGGTGTTGCCGGGGGAGGTCACCGGGAGCGTCGACGTCATCTTGTAGACGTAGTACGCGTCCTGCGTCTCCACCACGATCGGGTCGCCCGGCTTGAGCCTGTTGATGTACCGGAAGGGCTCGCCGTGGGTGTTGCGGTGGGCCGCGAGTCCGAAGTTGCCCGTCTTCGCGTCCGGCATCGCCGTGTCGAAGTCGCCCTT
Source organism: Streptomyces sp. SAT1 (assembly GCF_001654495.1). GTDB lineage: Bacteria > Actinomycetota > Actinomycetes > Streptomycetales > Streptomycetaceae > Streptomyces > Streptomyces andamanensis. The sequence goes on along the minus strand of NZ_CP015849.1, from coordinate 3,663,159 downwards.
GCCGTAGTGCCCGACCATGCCCTTGTCCAGCACCTGCGCCTTGCTGGTGCCCTCGGCGACCGGCACCACCACGTCGAGCGCCGGGATGTGCAGGAGGGCGAAGCCCTGCCCCGGCTCGAAGGTGCCCGGGTTGCGCCTGCCGCTCGCCCAGTCGTCCTGGAGGTGGTGGGCCTCGCTGCCCGCCTGCGCGTGCGCGCGGATGTTCGTCCACCACAGCTGGTAGGTGACGAACAGCAGCATCACCACACCCGTGGTGATGAACAGTTCGCCGACGATCCGGCTGACGACGACACCGGGGGACGGCCGCCGCGCCCGTGCCCGCCTGCGGGCCTCCACCCGGGTCAGCGGCGCGGACGGCCCGCCGTCCTCCGGGGACGGTCCGGCCGCGGGGCCGGTGCCCCGTCGGCGGCTGTGGCGGCTGTGACGGCTCCTGGCGGCCTTTCTGCGGGCCGCGCGTCCCTCGTGGGGCTCCTGGTGCGCCGGGGAGCCGGAAGAGGCCGTGGCGCCCGCTGAGCGCCCCCGCGCCCCGGGCGCCGTCCCCGTCCCCGGACCGGCCGCCGCGGCGGGATCGGCGACCCGCAGCGCCATCGTCTCGTCGTCGGCCGGCGCCGGGCCGGGCCCCGGTCCGGCGCGGAAGCCGGGCGCCGCCGAGGCGTGCGAGCCGTACGGCGCCTCCGTGTACGGGTCCCCGGAGGCGTACGCCTCCGTGCCGTACCGGTCGGCGCCGGACTCGCGCTCGGGGCGCAGCGCGGTCACGCCGTGGCCCTGCCCACCACCGGGGCGAGCCCCGCCGACCTCGCCACGGCACCCGTGTCGCCGCACTCCGCCAGCCAGTTGGCCAGCATCCGGTGCCCGTGCTCGGTCAGCACCGACTCGGGGTGGAACTGCACGCCCTCCACCGGCAGTTCCCGGTGGCGCAGGCCCATGATGATGCCGTCGTGCGTGCGGGCGGTGACCTCCAGCTCGGCCGGGACGGTGGCGGGCTCGGCGGCCAGCGAGTGGTAGCGGGTCGCGGTGAAGGGGGAGGGCAGCCCGGCGAAGACGCCCTTGCCGGTGTGCTCGACCGGCGAGGTCTTGCCGTGCAGCAGCTCGGGCGCCCGGTCCACCACACCGCCGTACGCCACCTGCATCGACTGCATGCCCAGGCAGACGCCGAAGACGGGGACGCCGGTGGCGGCGCAGTGCCGGACCATGTCCACGCACACCCCGGCCTGCTCGGGCGTGCCCGGCCCCGGCGAGAGCAGCACGCCGTCGAAACCGTCCTGGGCGTGCGCCGTCGACACCTCGTCGTTGCGCAGCACCTCGCACTCGGCGCCGAGCTGGTAGAGGTACTGGACCAGGTTGAAGACGAAGCTGTCGTAGTTGTCGACGACGAGAATCCGCGCGCTCACTGGTTGTCCACCGTCACATCGTTGAAGGGAAGCAGCGGCTCCGCCCAGGGGAAGACGTACTGGAACAGGACGTAGACCACGGCCAGGACCAGCACGAGTGAGACCAGGGCCTTCAGCCACGCGTTGCCCGGCAGATGCCGCCAGATCCAGCCGTACATGCCGTCCCTTCCGTCTCCCCACGGCACCCGATGCACGCCGTACCGCACCAGACTAACGGCGCGATGCCCTCGGTTTCCGGCCTTCCGGGAGCAGTTCCCCCTTCCCGGTCCGGCTCCCGGTCCGGCTCCCGGTCCGGCTCCGGTCCGGCACGCGGGCGCCGTGGCTAGCCGACGGGCTGCGCGTAGTGCAGGTCCACGGCCCCGGTGTAGCCGGGCAGCGTGGCCGTCCCGTCCTCGGTGACCTTCCAGCCGAGGCCGTAGACGTTGACGTACACCATGTAGTTCTGGATCGCCGGGGAGTCGGCGAGCGCCTTCTGCAGCCGGTCCGGGTCGCCGACCGCCGTGATCTTGTACGGCGGTGAGTAGACGCGGCCCTGGAGGATCAGGGTGTTGCCCACGCAGCGCACCGCGCTGGTGGAGATCAGCCGCTGGTCCATCACCTTGATCCCGCGGGCGCCGCCGTTCCACAGCGCGTTGACGACGGCCTGGAGGTCCTGCTGGTGGATGACCAGGTAGTCGGGCTGCGGCTCGGGATAGCCGGGGAGCTTGGCGGTCGCGTTCGGCGGGGCGTCGTTCAGGGTGACGCTGACCGCCTTGCCCTTGAGCGGCCGGGTGCCCGCGCTGTCCTCCAGGCCGGAGAGCTTCTCGTCCTGCGCCTTCGTGCCGCCGCCGTCGCTGCGGGCGAGGGACTCGACGTCGCCGCGCAGGGTCGCGTTGGACTCGTCCAGCTCCTTGTTCTTGCGGCTGCGCTCCTGGACCAGGTCGGACAGCTTGAGCAGCGAGGTGTCCGTGCGGATGTTGGTGCCCTTGGCCGTGTCGAAGCTGGTGAAGAAGATCAGCCCGGCGAGCGCGAACACGGCCGCCGTGAGGATCCGCACCGGCGGGAAGCGGCGGGCGCGGTCCCGGTCGGCACCCGGCCCCGGGGAGTCGGCGGAATTGCTCAACGTACCCTTATCTCCTTCGGCACCGCGGAAGCACTACGCTAACGGACGCCCCGGGGGAGCACTCGTCGTCCCCACGCAGTGCCCTTGTACGCTGCCCCGGAGCCAGTCCAGATTCCTGCGCGGCCACGCAGCGCATCGACAGGAGAGACCCTCGTGCCGAAGTCACGTATCCGCAAGAAGGCCGACTACACGCCGCCGCCCGCCAAGCAGGGCACGGTCATCAAGCTGGAGAGCCGCGGCTGGGTGGCCCCGGTGATGCTGGCCATGTTCGTCATCGGCCTGGCCTGGATCGTCGTCTTCTACGTGACCGACGGTTCGCTGCCGATCGACGCGCTGGACAACTGGAACATCGTGGTGGGCTTCGGCTTCATCGCCGCGGGGTTCGGCGTCTCCACGCAGTGGAAGTAGCGGCTGCCGACTCCGCCGGGCCCGGTGGAAGCGCGGTTCGCCGTACGGTGAACACAGCTCTGCCCACGGGTATCCGCTGAGTTATCCACAGGTCGGGCCGAATTTCCACACAACGCCTGGGGAAAAGCCGACGATCTGTGGATAACTCATCAGCCGTTGACGCCGGTACGACTGTCGCACCACTCCGCCGGTAGCGGACTGCCCCCTGCCTGACCTGCACAGACACAGGTGAGCGACAGGGGGCACAGCTGTTCCCGCACACTGTGCACAAGGACGCGCACCCACTGTGGACAACCGTGCGAGAAGGGCGGCACGGCGGGCGACGGGAGCGGGCTCAGGTGAGCTGGGCGGTTCTGACCACGGTCAGCACCACCACGACCGCCAGCACCAGCGCGCAGGTCCCGTACTGCACCAGGTTCCGGTGCTCGCGCGGCGCGTGCACCATGGCGTAGCCGGTGATCACACCGGCGACGAGCCCGCCGATGTGCGCCTGCCAGGCGATGTTCAGCCCCGGGCCGAAGGTGAAGACCAGGTTGATCACCAGCAGGGCGATGACCGGGCGCATGTCGTAGCGGAGCCGGCGCATCAGCACGGCGGTGGCGCCGAAGAGGCCGAAGATCGCACCGGAGGCGCCGACCGAGGGCTGGTTGGGGGCGGCGAGCAGATAGGAGAGCGCGCTGCCGGCCAGTCCGGAGACGAAGTACAGCGACAGATACCGGACGCGGCCGAGGGCCGCCTCCAGCGGGCCGCCGATCCACCACAGGCTCAGCATGTTGAACGCGATGTGCAGATAGCCGCCGTGCAGGAACATCGCGGTCAGCAGCCGGTACCACTGCCCCTCGGCGACGCCCTCGACGGCTCCCGACGACGGGATGTACGCATCGCCGACGAGCGAGAACCGGTCGGTGAAGGAGTCGCCCAGCGCGAGCTGGACCAGGTAGAAGGCCAGGTTGAGCCCGATCAGCACCTTGGTGAACAGCCGCGGATCGGCGCTCACCGTGCCCCCGGCCACCGTGCGCGGCCGGGACGCCGCGGGTGTGTGCCCGGTCCCCGACCCGCTGCGGACGCAGTCCGGGCACTGGAACCCCACGGAGGCGCTGACCATGCACTCCGGGCAGATCGGCCGCTCGCAGCGGGTGCAGCGGATGCCGGTCTCGCGGTCCGGGTGCCGGTAGCAGGTGGGCACGCCCTGGCCGCCCTGGCCGACCTGCGGGCTGCCTGGTGCCTGGTCCATCGGGTCCCCTCACGTTCGTCACGGACGGTGCACGACTCAGTACGGCTCACCGCGGGCAACGCACCGCCCCGCTCATCCTTACGGACGAGCGGGGCGTTTGGTTCCCTCGGGGCGCGGTGCCGGGAGTGGTCCCCGGCTCAGGCGTCGCGGGTCTCGACGACGACCGACTCGATGACGACGTCCTTGACGGGACGGTCGTTGCGCGGGTTGGTCTGCGTACCCACGATGGCGTCGACGACCTTCTTGCTGGCGTCGTCGGCGACCTCACCGAAGATGGTGTGCTTGCGGGTCAGCCATGCCGTCGGGGCGACGGTGATGAAGAACTGCGAGCCGTTGGTGCCCGGACCGGCGTTGGCCATGGCCAGCAGGTAGGGGCGGTCGAAGGCGAGGTCCGGGTGGAACTCGTCCTTGAACTGGTAGCCGGGGCCACCGGTGCCGTTGCCCAGCGGGTCGCCGCCCTGGATCATGAAACCGCTGATCACCCGGTGGAAGACCGTGCCGTCGTACAGCCGGTCCGTGGTCTTCTCGCCGGTGGCGGGGTGCGTCCACTCGCGCTCACCGTTGGCGAGTTCCACGAAGTTGCGGACCGTCTCGGGGGCATGGTTCGGCAGGAGCCGCACCTGGATGTCGCCGTTGTTGGTCTTCAGGGTGGCGTAGAGCTGCTCAGCCACGATCTGCCTTCCGTTGTCTTCCTGTGACTCCCCGATCCTCGCACGGCGCGCGCCCCGCGTCGCCCGGCGGCCGCTTCCGGGCACCGATCCGCCGGAACCGGTTGCGGGTTCCGGGACGGCTCGCTCCGGTCCAGGGGGCGCGCGTCGCTCCGGTCCAGGGGGCGCGCATGACCCGGATGCGCGTCCTCGCATGCCTTCGGGGCCGTTCGCAGGCATGATCCGTAAAAGGGTGGAAAGTCGAATGACCGTACGCCACCGAGGAGGAGGAACCCGTGACCCGCATCGACAGCGTGCGCGCCGCCACCGGCTCGGCGAGGGACAGCGTGCTGCACGCCGCGGACGTGGTGGCGCCCTACGCCGACACGGCCAGGGACAGGGCCGCGCACTACGCGCACGAGGCACGCGTACGGCTCGCGCCGAAGGTGTCGCTCGCCGCCGACCAGGCCCGCGTCCAGTACGGCGCCTACGTCGCACCCCGGCTGGAGCAGGCGCGCACCCAGGCCATGACCCATGTCCCGCCGAAGCTGGACCAGGCCGCCCAGGAGGCCGCCGAGCGGACCCGCAGGGCCGCCCGCCAGGCCGCCGAGTACTCCAGGCCGCGGATCGAGCAGGCGAGGGCCGCCGCGGCACCGGTCGCGGACGAGGCCGCCGCGCGCGGGGCCGCCGCGCTGGCCGCGCTGCGCGGCCAGGTCCCGGCCCGGAAGATCCAGAAGCTGGCCCGCCGGCAGAGCTGCCGGGCTCGCGCCGGGCGCGTCGCGAAGGTGTTCGTGATCGCCGGTGTCGTCGCGGGCGGCGCCTTCGCCGCCTGGAAGTGGTGGGACCGGCAGGCCAACCCGGACTGGCTGGTGGAGCCGCCCGCCCCGACCGAGGTCCCCGAGACCGGCCGGCTGTCCTCGGTGGACGGCAGCGGCCAAAGCGTGCTGGACCCCGAGGTCCGCGCGAAGGAGGCCGAGGAGGAGAAGGACCGCGACGAGTAGGACCGCGACGAGCAGGACCGCGACGAGCAGGGTCTTCCGGTCGGTACGAACCGGACGGTCCTCCCTGGTCAGGGCAGGCCGTTGACGCTTCGGCCGGAGAGCCATCCGGCCGGGCGGGCCGAGGTCGCGGGATCGGGGAGATCCGGGCGGAAACGTTCCTGGATGCAAAGGGCCGGTGTACGCCGGTCCCGGTCCAGGAGCCGGGTGGTGCTGGGCGGCGGCCGGGTGGCCGTCGGCGTCCCGGCGGGCGAGGCCGCGGCCCGGCAGAAGACGTGGACGGCCGGTCGCCGCGACGGCCGCTCTCCGGGGCTCCCGGGTGGTCTTGGGGAGCGCGGCGGTCCGGGGACGGCGGCCGACCGCGCCGAGGCCCGGATCGGCCGGCACCGTGATCCTGGCGGTCATCACGGTCGCCGCAGCGCGCTCACGGCCCGCTGGAACCGCTCGGGCAGCGTGCCGTGCGGGTCGGTGCGGGGACCGGTCACGAAGGAGACGGTCACCGTCGTCCCGCAGGTGGCGACACCGCTGCTCAGACCGCCGCCCAGCGGCCGCAGCACCAGTGGTGCCACCGCCGCGGCCGTCCCGCCCGGACAGGCGAGCGTGTCCGGGATCAGGCCCAGGTTGCTCGCCACGAGGTTGACGGACCGCGCCCCCATCGACGCGCTGAGCAGCCCGCGGGTCCATGGCGAGGGCAGGAGGCGGCCCGCGCGCAGCACCAGTTCGCTCCCCTCCCGGCGGCGGGCCCGGCTGACCGTCCGGGAGGCCCGGTGGACGCCGCGCAGGCACTCCCCCGGGTCCTCGGCCCCGGTCGGCAGCCGGAACCGCGCGGGGCCGATGGAGTTCCCCGCCACCGCCGGGGAGGCGGACGGCGTCAGGGCCATCGGCACCGTCGCCACGACGGCGGGCGGCACCGGCTGCCCGTGGGCGGCGAGATGGTCGCGCAGCGCCAGGGTGAGGGCGGCGAGATACACCACGTTGACGGTCGTACGGGATGTCTTCGCGATGTCCCGGAAGACCTCCAGCGGCACGTGGGTCCAGCCGACGGCGCACGGCCAGGCGGCCGGGGCACGCAGGAGGGGCGACCGGGGCGCGGTGCGGACGAGGTCGGTGGCCAGGGAGGCCGTCCCGCGCAGCGCGTACGCGGCCGTCCTGGCGGGGCCCGGCCGCGCGGTGGCGGTCCGGCCGGGCGGGGGCGGCGGCGCGACGGCCGGGCCGTCGCCCAGAAGACCGCGCAGGACGGCCATCGCGCCCAGCCCGTCGAGGAGGGCGTGATGGTGCCGCAGGAGCAGCGCGAAGTCCGCGTCCACGCCCCCCGGTCCGGCGGCGCCGTGCAGCAGTTCCAGTGACCACGGCGGGGCGTCGGGGGACGGGCGCGGCCGGGTCATCGTCCTCCCGGCCAGGTCCGCGAGCGTCTCCTGTCCGCCGCCCCGCGTCTCACCGACGTGTGCGCCGAGGTCACGCGCGCTGTCGTGGTGCCAGCGGGGGCGCCGCAGCGAAGGACCGGTCCGGTCGGGGCGCAACCGGAGCGCGGGAACGCACTCGGCGCGCTCGCGGACGTGCTCCGCGAGCGCGGGCAGCGGCGGGGGCGTGCCCTTCATCAGGACGAGGATCCCGGTCTCCACCGCCCCCGGGGAGTGGTGCCGTCCCAGCGCGAGGAAGGCGGCGTCGAGCACACCCACACGGAGCGGCGGAACGGGCGGGCGCGGCTCGTCCGGCGCGGGGGTCGTCCGGCCCGCTGGACTTCGGCGGCTGTACGGCATGACAGGCAGGATGTGCCGTCCGGCCCGGCCCCGGGGCGGAAGGACCGGCCCGCTGCCCGAAGGAGTGAAACCGGCGCCGCCGGGGCGCGCCGCGCTGACGTGCCCGCGTACGCGTACGCGTCACAACGGTGGGCGCGCCCGCGTACGCGTCACGAGGGACACGGGCCCGGAGGCGGGCCCGAAGGCTCGGTGTCCCGTAGCCGGTTGCGCCGGAGCTTGCCGCTGCCGGTGACGGGCAGGTCGTCGCGGAAGACGACGGACCGCGGCACCTTGTAGTCCGCCAGGTGCGCGCGGCAGTGCCGCAGCAGCGCCCCGGCGTCGGCGGGGCGTCCCGGCGCCGGGACCACATAGGCCCGGGGGACCTCGCCCAGGTCGTGGTGCGCGACGCCGACGACGGCCGTGGAGAGGACGGCCGGATGCCGGGCGAGCACGTTCTCCACCTCGGTGGGGAAGATGTTGTGACCACCGCTGTTGATCAGGTCCTTGCAGCGGTCCAGCACGCGGAAGCAGCCCTCCGCGTCCCGCTCGGCCACGTCCCCGGTGTGCAGCCACCCGTCCGCGTCGGCGAGCGGGACGACCCCGGCGGACCGGTCGTAGCAGCCGGGGCTGATCCCCGGCCCGCGGACCAGGATCTCGCCCGTCTCCCGCGACCCCTCGGTCTCACCGGTCCCGTCGGCCTGCCCGGCCCCCGCCGCCCCGGGCGGTCGTCCCGCGGCGCTCGCGAGGGGGCGCAGGGCGAACTCGTGGCCGCGTACCGGGTAGCCCGCCCAGCCGTCCCGCCCGGCGCGGCCAGGGTCGAACGCGAGTCCGGGTCCGGCCAGTTCGGTCATCCCCCACGACTCGGTCAGCGGCGCGCCGGTGCGCTCGTACCAGGCGCGGGACAGCCCCTCGGGGAGCGCCTGTCCGGACGAGAGGCACCGCACGTGCCCCAGCGCACCGGACGGGACATGGGCGAGCATGCGGGCGTACATCGTCGGCACGGCCTCGACGGCGGTCGCGCGGTGCCGGACGATCAGCCGGGCCAGTCCGGCGGGGCGGAAGCGGCCGGCCAGCACGAGGGTGGCGCCCGCCAGGAACGTGCTGGCGGCCACCAGGTGCCCGTACGTGTGGGCCAGCGGCAGGGCCGTGGCCACCACGTCGTCCGCCCGGCGCTGCCGGGCCCAGTACGCGACGGCGCCGTGGACGGCCCGTTCCGTCTGGACGACCGCCCGGGGCGTGCCCGTGGTGCCCGACGTGTGGGCCAGCGCGTAGGTACCGGCGGGCGGCCGGACCCCGTCGTCCCCGTGCCGCCGCGCCCGTGCCGGGCCGTCGAGGTCCCCGGTGTGCCGGAGGACGACGGCGGGGCCCGTCACCGAGGCGAGGGCCGTGGTCTCGGCGGCGGTGAGCAGGCTGTTGGCGGGCGCGAGCACGGCTCCGCACTTGAGGACCGCCAGCAGCGCCACCGCCCAGGCCCAGCCGTTGGGCAGGGCGAGCGAGACGACCGTGCCGGGACCGGCGCCGGCACGCAGGAGCGCGTCCCGGACACGGTCGGACTCCCGGTCGAGCGCGCGATAGGAGAGCACCCGTTCGGACGTGACCAGCGCGGAGCGCTCGCCACCCGCGCGGACGGCGGCGAACAGAGCGGTCCGGAAGGGCAGTTCGTCACAGAACACGGCGACATGGTACTCATCCACCTTTATGCGCAAGGCTGATGGGATCTTCCGCGCGCGCACCGCCCCAACACCGCTCGCCCTCTTGCGCGTTATGCCGAGTGGCCCTGCCGTACAACGACTCCCGACGCGCCGCCGTCACGCCGCGCCCGCGCACCGGGAGCCGCCGTACCGGGCCCCTCGACCGCGACCGCCACCTCCCAGGAAGACCACGTATGACGCCTCCCCCACCCACGCTCCGCGTCCGCGATGTGCACAAGTCCTACGGCGCCCGCGGCGTCCTGCGCGGGGTCGACCTCGAACTGCCGCCGGGCCTGCTGGCCGGCGTCGTCGGCGAGAACGGCTCCGGCAAGTCCACCCTGCTGCGCATCCTCGCCGGCCGCCTCACCGCCGACCGGGGCAGCGTCGAGCACCGGGGCGGCCTGGGCTACTGCCCCCAGCACACCGTGCTCAACCCCGCCTTCACCGTCGACCAGCACCTGCGGTTCTTCCAGGTCGCGTACAACCTGCCGGATCTGAGGCGGGCCCACGAGCTGCTGGAGATCCTCCGCTTCTCCGGCCACCGCCGCCACCGGGTGACCACCCTCAGCGGCGGCACCCGGCAGAAGCTCAACCTCACCCTGGCCCTCATGCACGACCCGCCGCTGCTCCTGCTCGACGAGCCCTACCAGGGCTTCGACTGGGACACCTACGAGAGCTTCTGGGACCTCGCGGCGATCCTGCGCGCCCGGGGCCGCTCGATCCTGGTCATCTCCCACATCGCCTTCGACACCGACCGCTTCGACCAGGTGTGGCGGCTGGACGGCGGGCGCCTGGGCCGGAGCACCGGACACCCCGCAGCGGCGGTGAGCTGAGATGCGGCGCGCCTGGACCCGTTACTCCACCGCCGCCGGATACGCCGTCGTCGAACACCTGCGCAACCGGCTGGCCCTGGCGCTGGTGGTGTTCTTCATCCCCCTGTGGATCACGCTGGTCGTCCTCGTGATCACCGACGCCGACGTGCCGTTCTTCGTGCGGGCCACCCACCAGACCATCACCGTCGACGGCAACGACGCCAGCAAGCTCTCCGGCGCGCTCAACGCCGTCACGCTGATCGTCGGCTTCATGATGTTCATCGTCACCTACCGGTCCGCCGACTTCGACCACCGGCTGGCCGGCGCCGGGTACCCCCGCACCCATCTCCTCGCGGCCAAACTCACCTCGCTGGTCGCCGTGTCCGCGCTCATCTGCGCCTACGCCGTCACGGTCATCTGCTGGTACTGGACGCCCCGGCAGCCCGGGGTGCTCTGGCTCGCCGTCTTCGGAGCGGCCCTGGCCTTCGGCGGCATCGGCGTCATGCTCGGCGCGCTGCTGCGCGGCGAACTGGAAGGCATGTTCCTCATCATCATGCTCAGCATCATCGACACGGGGCTCCAGAACCCCGTCTCCAACCCGGACTCCGGCAGCGCCGTCGTCCGCTTCCTGCCCTGCTACGGCCCCATGCAGGCGAGCATCACCGCCGGTTTCCTGCACACCGTGCCCACCACCCATCTGCTGCTGGGCCCGCTGTGGTTCCTGGGCAGCGTCGCCGTCGCGGGCCTCGCCTTCCGGCTGCGCACCCACGACCGCAGACACCGCATCCCGTTCCTGCACCGCGTCCACCGCGTCGCGGACGGGGGCGCCTCATGACGGACACGACCTCCGCACGGCCGCGTACGGCCCCGGGCACGGGCGACGGACCAGCGGCCGCCGAGCCCGTACGCGTCCCTGCCCCTGCCCCCGCCCCCTCTTCTGCCCCGGCCGGCGGGGCCGAGGAGCGAGCGGACGCGGCGGCCGGACTGCGCGCGCACATCGACGCCCTGTATCCGGCGCGGCCCGGGGAGGCGGAGCTACGGGAGATCTCCGCACTGCCGGACGACTGCGCGCTGCCGCCCGGGACGGCTGTCCGGCTCGACGACGCCCTGGTGCGGCCGGTGCGCCGGCTGATCGAGCGGGGCGGGCACCGCTGGCGGCCCCGCCTCGCCACGGCCGCGGTCGAGGCCCTGGGCGGCGACCCGGCGGGCTTCGGCCCGCTGCTGGCCGCCGCGGAGATCCTCCACACCGGTTCGCTGATCGTCGACGACGTCCAGGACGGAGCCGTACGGCGCCGGGGCGCACCGGCGGTCCACGTCGAGTTCGGCCTCGCCGCGGCCCTCAACGCGGGGACGGCCGCCTACTTCTCCCTGGACCGGGTGGTGCCGCACCTGTCCCGCGACCCGCTGATCCAGGTGGCCATGTACCGGTCGTTCATGGCGGCGCTCCGCGCGGCCCACGCGGGCCAGGGCCTGGACATCGCCGGTCACCGGGAGGTGATGGACGCGGCGGCCGCGACCGGCGACGCGCGGCCGGTGCTCGAAGCGGTGCGCCTGACCCACCGCCTCAAGTCCGGGGCCCCGGTGCGCTGCCTGATGGAACTGGTCGCCCACACACGCGGGACGGACGACGCGCCGCGCCGGGCCCTCGCCCGGTACGGCGAAGCGGTCGGCACCGCCTACCAGATCACCGACGACGTCCAGGACCTCACCGGAGTGGTCCGCGACGGCGCCCCGACCAAGCTGATCGGCGAGGACCTGCACAACGGCAAGGTCACCATGCCCCTGGCCCACGCCGTCGCCCTGCTCCCGCGCGCCGAGCTGACCGCGCTGTGGCAGAGCGTACGGACCCCCGGAGCTGACCCCGGGACCGTACGGGAGGCGATCACCGCCCTCGTCTCCTGCGGCGCCCTGCGCGCGGCCCGCGAGGAGGCCGACCACCTGGTGGAACGGGCCTGGACCGCCCTGTCCCCCCATCTGCCCCCGTCCGAGGCCGCCACCCGCCTGCACACCCTCGGCCGCGCGACCGTACGCCGCAGCCGCCTCGCCTGAGGTCTGAGGGTTGAGGTCTGAGGGTTGAGGGTCGAGGGCCCAAGGAGACACGAGAACACCCCCTCTGATCGCGTTCCCGCACATCAGAGGGGGTGGAAGAAGTGGAGCCTAGGGGAGTCGAACCCCTGACATCTGCCATGCAAAGACAGCGCTCTACCAACTGAGCTAAGGCCCCGGAAGAGGAGCATCCGTCCGGTGAACCGCCTGCCGGCCGGGTGCCGCAGACCAGAGTACCGGGTCACCCCCCGGATCTCGCAAAAAGATGGGGGCTCCCCGCGACCGACCACTCTCCGTAAGATGCTCGGCGGGGTTCGCGACAGCGAACCGCGGTACTTGGGGAAGCGATGGGGAGACGCAATGGACGCCGCACAGCAGGAAGCGACCGCGAGAGCGCGGGAACTTCAGCGGAACTGGTACGGGGAGCCGTTGGGGGCGCTCTTCCGTAAGCTCATAGACGATCTGGGGCTCAACCAGGCGCGTCTGGCGGGGGTGCTGGGGCTGTCCGCGCCGATGCTCTCGCAGCTGATGAGCGGCCAGCGGGCGAAGATCGGCAATCCGGCGGTGGTCCAGCGGGTGCAGCTGCTCCAGGACCTGGCGGGGCAGGTGGCGGACGGCAGCGTCAGCGCGGCCGAGGCGACCGAGCGCATGGAAGAGATCAAGAGGTCGCAGGGGGGCTCGGTGCTCAGCAACACCACTCAGACGACGAGCGGTTCGGGCGCTCCCACCGTCAAGCGCGTGGTCCGCGAGATCCAGTCGCTGCTGCGCTCGGTCGCCGCGGCGGGCGACATCATCGACGCCGCGGACAGCCTCACCGCCACCCATCCCGAACTGGCCGAGTTCCTGCGGGTGTACGGCGCCGGCCGCACCTCCGACGCCGTGGCGCACTACCAGTCCCACCAGAACTGACCCCACCGGGAAGGGTCGTACCGCGCGTCGCGGGGGAAGCCAAGGGGAGGTGACCCCTGGGGGAGGAGCGACGCGCAGCCATGGGTGAGGTCTTCGCCGGCCGGTACGAGCTGGCCGACCCGATCGGACGCGGTGGGGTCGGCGCGGTCTGGCGCGCCTGGGACCACCGCCGGCGCCGGTACGTGGCCGCGAAGGTCCTCCAGCAGAGCGACGCGCACTCCCTGTTGCGCTTCGTGCGGGAACAGGCACTGCGGATCGACCATCCGCATGTGCTCGCACCGGCCAGTTGGGCCGCCGACGACGACAAGGTCCTGTTCACCATGGACCTGGTCGCCGGCGGCTCGCTGGTCCATCTGGTCGGGGACTACGGCCCGCTGCCGCCGCGGTTCGTCTGCGTCCTCCTGGACCAGTTGCTCGCGGGGCTCGCCGCGGTGCACTCGGAGGGCGTCGTGCACCGGGACATCAAGCCCGCGAACATCCTGCTGGAGGCCACCGGCACCGCGCGGCCGCGGCTGCGGCTGTCCGACTTCGGCGTCGCGATGCGGCTGGGCGAGCCCCGGCTGACCGAGACCGACCTGGTCGTGGGGACGCCCGGCTATCTCGCACCCGAGCAGATGATGGGTGCCGACCCGGACTTCCCCGCCGACCTGTTCGCCACCGGCCTGGTCGCCCTCTATCTGCTCCAGGGCGCCAGACCCGACACCCGAGCGCTCGTCGAGCACTTCGCCGAGAACGGGACACCGGGCGCGCCCCAGGGCATCCCCGAGCCGCTGTGGCAGGTCGTGGCCGGCCTGCTGGAGCCGGACCCCCGGGTCAGGTTCCGCACGGCCACCGGAGCCCGCAAGGCCCTCGCCTCGGCCCTCGAACTCCTCCCGCCCCCGGGCCCCGACGACGAACCCATCGAGATCTTCGACCAGCTCGGCCCCCTCCCCCCGGACTTCGGCCCGGCCGGCCCGCCCCCGCGCGGGCCCGGCACTCCCGGGACCCTGCCGGACGCGGCCGGCCTCAGCGGAGGCGGTCCGCTGCCGCACGGGGCGGGACGGGGCGGTTCGCCGCCGCGTGCGGCGGAACCGAGCGGGTCACTGCCGCGCGGGGCGGCGGCAGGCGGTTCACCGCCGGACGTGGCCGACTCGGGCGTACCGCTGCCGCCCGCGGTGGAGCCGGGCCGGCCGGTGCCGCGCCCGACCCCGCCCGCCGGCTCCGCGCCGCCCGGATCGAGCGCGCCCGGATCGAACACGGCCGGAGCAAGCGCGGCCGGATCGGGACCGGCCGTATCCCCGACGACCGGTCCTGTGGTGCAGGACGGCGCCCAGGCGCCCGGACACGCTTCGACCGGGCCGCTGCCTCCTGGGGACGGCCCGCAGCACCCGCGTCAGCCTCGCAAAGTGGCCCGCAGCGACTTCTCACCACCCGATCCCGCCACCCCGGGCACGGGCTTGGGCTTGGGCAGCGGTACCGGCCCTGCTCCCGGCCTCGACACCCCGTCCTTCCCGCCGCCGCCGTTCCCCGCGACCGCTCCACCGCCCCCGTTGCCGACCGCGCCCTCCGCCACCCTCCCCGTGCGCCCCGGCGCCGCCCCCTCGGCTCCCCTCCCTTCCCCTCCCTCCGCGCGGAGGGAGTCCGCTGCCCTGTCGGACACCGGCGGCTTCCCCCTGGCGCCGCCCCACCGCTCCGGCCCTCCGGTAACTCCCGCCGCCCGGTCCTCGACGGCCGACGACACCTCCACAGCGCCCTACACCGTCGAGACCCCGCAGGAACCGCCCCGAAGGGCACGGGAGTTCTCCCGGCACCGCGCCGCCCGCGCCCGGCGCCCCGGGCCGCCCACCGCGGTGGCGATCACGCTGCTCCTGCTCGCGCTGGCCTGCTACGCCGTCGGCCTCTGGGCGCTGTTCCGGCTGTGAGGGCCGCAGAGACCTGGAGCCCGTGGAGGCGTGGAGGCCGCAGAGACCTGGAGGCCGTGGAGGCGTGGAGGCCGTGGGGCCAGCCCGCCCCGGGTTACGGCCTGGTCCCCGCCCCGACCCCCGCCGCGCGCCGGGCGGTCAGGGTCCACACCCCGAGGACGGCCAGCAGCGCGGTCCCCGTGCCCAGTCCGGCCACGGCGAGCACCCGCAGCCCCGTGGAGCCGGTCGCCGCACCCGGGCCGCCGGAGCCCCCGGGGTCCCGGCCCCCGGCCGCCGCCTCCCGGTCGCGGTCCGTGACCTCGAACAGCCCCGCGGGCTCGGAGCGGCCCGCGTACCCCGGCCCCGGCCCCGCGGCGCCGCTCACCCGCACCCGCAGGGTCAAGTCGTAGGGCCCGTCCCCGAACACACCGGCCGTCTGCGCGGCGAGATGCACGACCAGGTAGTACGAGCCGGCGAACCGCATGCCCTTGCCCGGGTCGGTGAAACCGCGGCGGTTGGCGTAGGCGACGGGCGGCAGGGGGGCCAGGGCGGCGGAGGCCGGATGCCCGCTGTAACCGGCGTACGCCTCCTCCACCGAGCCGCGCACCGGGTTGTACAGCGACAGGGTCAGCGCCCCGTCGGCGTATCCGCTGCCACCGCTCGCACCGCCCAGCCCGGCCGTGGCGTCCAGCCGCTGCCCCCAGTCCACGGGCACCCGGTAGAAGAGCGTCCCGCCGGGCCGGATCCGGTCCCGCCAGACGCCCTGCCCGACCGGGGCGGCCCGCTCGAACCCGGCGCCGCCCGCCCGGTCCGCCACCGGGCCGGTGACGGGCGCGGCGGAGGCGGAGTCCACGGCCCGCGGGGTGTCCGTCGCCCCGGCCGCCCGCTCGAGACCGGGTTCGGACGCCACGGTCAGCTCCAGGGGCCAGGTGTCCGGTGCGGAGCCCTCGGCGGAGATGCGCTCGACGAGCGCGTAGTACGCGCCGGCGCCCTGGCACAGCGCCTGCCCGGAGGAGACCTCCCGGGCGCCCCACGCGGCGATGGGGTGCGGGCTGCGGCTCGTGCCGAAGCGGGCGGTCTGGTACGAGCAGGAGGTGCCGTGGGCGTCCCGCACGGTGACCCTGAGGCCGTCCGTGGCGGCGACCGCGCCGCCGGGGCCGGGGACCGCCGTGGCGGAGACGTAGGCGGTGGTCGCGGCGTCGAGGTCGAGGCGGTAGTAGAGCCGGCCACCGCCGGGCAGGGCGCTGCGGTAGGCGCGGCCGGGTTCGAGGCGGGGCGCGCCGCCCGTGGACGCCGCTCCGGCGACGGACCGGGCGCCGTCGGCGAAGGCGTACGGGGCCGGTGTCCCGGCCGCGAACGCCCCCGGCGCCGCCACGGCGGCCACCAGGCCCAGCACCGCGGCCGCGACCGCCACCACCGCCGGGCGCACTCTCGGACGCGTCGGTCCCGTCCCGGCACCGCCCGCGCGGGGCCCCCGTCCTGTCGTGGGCCGTCTCATCCCCGCGCCACCCCTCGCGTTCGCCGTCGCCGCTCCGGACGTCGGCCATCCTGCCCCGGGCGGGGTTGCGCCATCCGCGTATCGCGTACGGGCGTCCGAAACATCGGGGTCGAAAGGCGGGGGCCACCCCACGGCTACCTCACGCGGTCCGGGTCCGCAAAACGGGAGCGGCTCCGGACACACAAAACCCCGACCGCTGCGGCGGCCGGGGTCTGTTCAGGACCGGTGGTCGGTGCTCACGAACCCGTGGGCACGGAGTCAGTCGCCTCCGTCCACAGATCCTGCTCGGCGCGATCCGCCTGGATCTGGCGGTACACGAGGAGCCCGCCGATGGCGGCCAGTGCGACCAGGAGAAGCTTCTTCACCGCGCGACCTCGTCTTTCGTTGACGTAGGGGACCTCTGGCGCCCGACTATACACACCGGTCGATACCGATCGGTGACCTGCGTCCGCCCTCAACTGTCAGGGAGCGGAACGCAGTAGACAGCCGTCGAAGCGTTCCGATCGGAGGGTGATCACATCCGCACGGACCGTGACATTTGCCCACCCTCCTCCCGTCTCCGGAGCTTTTCGCCGCTCATGCGTCCATCCGAGTGGTGTTCATCCGAAGATCCCCGCGCCACGGGCGTCGGTCCACCACTTCGCGTCGCTCATACACATGATGAGCAAAGTACGCAAATCGCCCAACCCGAAAGTGAGGGGCCATGGACCAGCTCAGGGTCAAGAAGCTGTGGACCGCCATCGTCACCGCCTTCCTCGCGCTCTGCACGGCGCTCGGACTCGTCACCACGACCGCCAGCGCGGCCACGGTCGCTCCGCAGCCCGAGACGGCGCCCAAGAGCACCACGGCGAGGGTGCCGGCCCAGACGACGGCGAGCAGGCCCAGAGCCCATGCCCGGTCCCTGCCCCCCACGATGAAGCAGCGGATCCGCGCCGAGGCGCACGGAAAGTCACCGAGTTGCCGCCACCGCCCGCTCGCGGACGCGCAGTCGCTCGCCACCGACCCGGAATGCGAACCCGACGAACCTCCGGCCCGCCCCAGCATCCCGCTCCAGCGCTGACAGGACCGCCCCGGCACCGCCGGAGCCCTCCTCCGCACCCATTGACGTAACGGCGAAGCGCGTACGGCCTCCCCGAAACGCACCACCGCACCACCCCGTCAGCCCGAAGACCCGGTCGGCCCGCCGACCGGGTCCTCCCCATGCCCGCTACGGCCCGGCCGGCCTCCTACCGGTGCGTCTCCAGGAAGTGGCGCAGCGCCTCCGGGCCGTTGTCGTCGAGGGCGGCCTGGGCCGCCGCCCGCACGGTGGCGCTGGTCTTGGGGTCGGCGAGGACACGGAAGATGGCGACCCGGTCGTCCTCGGCCTGCGCCAGGCGGTAGCCCGTCTCCAGCCAGGCACGGATCTCCTGGGCATCGTTGCCGTCCAGAAGCCGGTTGACTTCGGCGACGACGCGCTTACCGCTCTCCGGCTTCGCCAGAATCCTGGCGAGAGCGACCTTGTCGTCCTCGGCCTGCGCGAGCGGGTAACCCGTCTCCAGCCAGGCACGGATCTCCTGGGCATCGTTGCCGTCGAGAAGCCGGTTGACTTCGGCGACGACGCGCTTACCGCTCTCCGGCTTCGCCAGGATCCTGAAGAGAGCGACCTTGTCGTCCTCGGCCTGCGCGAGCGGGTAACCCGTCTCCAGCCAGGCGCGCATCTGCTCCACCGTGCCGCTGTCGAGCAGCGCGTTCGCCTCCCGGATCACGCGCTTGCCGCTGGCCGGGTCGGCGAGGATGCGGGATATCGCCACCCGAAGGTCGTCCAGGCCCAGGTCGTCGTAGGGCGAGCCGGCCGTCGCGGCGGTGATCACGGGGGCCGTGGAGGCGGTGGAGGCGGCCATGGACGGTGTGGTGAGCACCAGCGCCGGGGCAAGAGCGCCTGCGGCCACAGCGAGGATCACGCGAGTCGGTCTCATGAGGTCAACCACCTTTGTCTCTGCAAGGAGTGCCGTGCCCGGATCATGCCAAGCGGAGGTCAGTCGGCGCAGTGCCTCAATCAGGCAGTTCTGGCCGGTCCTGCTTGCCGGTGGCACGCATCACCGCGGCCGGAGGCGGCCGTGAACGGCGAAGACCCCCGACCGGTACCGGCTGGGGGTCTTCGTGCTGGTGGGGCTAACAGGATTTGAACCTGTGGCCTCATCCTTATCAGGGATGCGCTCTAACCAACTGAGCTATAGCCCCGCCGCGCTCTGCGGTGTATGTCCCGCGCGCTGACCCCTGAAGATTAGCGCACGACGGGGGCAGTCCCAAAATCGGTGGGAGGACGGGCTCCGGCGGCCCACGAGGGGCCGCCGGAGATGGCTACGGACGACGTCTCACTCGTCCTCGGCCAGCGTCAGTTCGATGCCGCCGACGAAGCCCGCCGAGAGGTTGTAGATGAAGGCGCCGAGGGTCGCCAGCGCCGTCGCCAGGACGACGTCGATGACCGCGATGATCGCCGCGAACATCAGGACGTGCGGCAGGGACAGGAAGGACTGGAGGTCGAAGCCGTTCGACTCGGTGGAGCCGGTCGCCTCCGAGATGGTCCCGCCGACCGTCGAGAAGACGCCCATCGCGTTCATGACCATCCACAGCACGGCCGAGGCCACGACGGTGCAGATGCCCAGCGCGATGGAGAGCAGGAAGCTGACCTTCATCACCGACCACGGGTCGGCCTTGGCCACGCGCAGCCGCGCCTTGCGGGTGCGCGGGGTGGTCCTGGCGCCGGTGCGCGGCCTGCGCACGGTGCCGGACCGGTCCGCGCCGGCCGCCGGGTAGGCCTGGGGCGGGTGGTACGGGCCGCCGTGCTGCTGCGGCTGCCGCTCCCCGGGCAGCGGGGAGGCCGCAGCGTGCTGCTGGGCCGCCCCGGGCTGACCCTGCGTCTGCGGGCCTCTGGTGTCCGTCACCGTTCCCCCCTGGGATCCGTGCGTGGGAGAGTGCGAGTCGGTCGCGGGCGACTTGATCGCGTTCAGGTTGGTGGTGTGCGAGTCCGTCGCACGCGCGGCGGAGCCACGGCCGCCGCCCGATTCCGTACCAGTGGAGGTACCGGACGATCCGGCGCCCGTGGCTCCGCTCACGATGACTCACTCCTCGTGCTACTCGGCCGAGGGCGCCTCACCCTCGTCCGTGCCGGTGGTCGCGGCACCCTCGGCGGTCTCGTCCACGGCCACGTCGCCGTCGACTTCCTCCGCCTCGCGTCCCGCCTCGGCGTTACGTGCGATACCGACGACGGCATCGCGCTTGCCCAGGTTGATCAGTTGGACGCCCATGGTGTCACGGCCCGTCTCCCTGACCCCGCTGACTCGCGTGCGAATCACTCCGCCCGAGAGTGTGATGGCGAGGATCTCGTCGCTCTCCTCGACCACCAGCGCGCCCACGAGCGAACCGCGGTCCTCCACGATCTTGGCGGCCTTGATGCCGAGGCCGCCGCGGCCCTGGACGCGGTACTCGTCGACCCGGGTCCGCTTGGCGTACCCGCCGTCGGTGGCAGTGAACACGAACGTACCGGCTCGCACCACATTCATCGACAGCAGTTCGTCGCTCTCGCGGAAGCTCATGCCCTTCACACCCGAGGTGGCACGGCCCATGGGCCGCAGGGTGTCGTCCGAGGCGGTGAACCTGATCGACTGCGCCTTCCTGCTGATCAGCAGCAGGTCGTCGTCGGCCGAGACCAGCTCCGCGCCGATCAGCTCGTCGTCGGCGCCGTCCTGGCCCTCGCGCAGGTTGATCGCGATGACGCCGCCCGAGCGAGGCGAATCGTAATCCTTCAGAGGCGTCTTCTTGACCAGTCCGGCCTTGGTGGCGAGCACCAGGTAGGGGGCCGCCTCGTAGTCGCGGATCGCCAGGATCTCGGCGATGGCCTCGTCCGGCTGGAAGGCCAGCAGGTTCGCCACGTGCTGGCCGCGCGCGTCCCGGCCGGCGTCCGGCAGCTCGTACGCCTTCGCCCGGTACACCCGGCCCTTGTTCGTGAAGAACAGCAGCCAGTGGTGCGTGGTGGAGACGAAGAAGTGGTCGACGATGTCGTCTTCCTTGAGCTTCGCGCCGCGCACGCCCTTGCCGCCGCGCTTCTGGGCGCGGTAGTCGTCGGTCTTGGTCCGCTTGATGTAGCCGCCGCGGGTGACCGTGACGACGATGTCCTCCTCGGCGATCAGGTCCTCGATGGACATGTCGCCCTCGTACGGGATGAGCTTGGTCTTGCGGTCGTCGCCGTACTTCTCGACGATCGCGGCCAGCTCCTCGCTGACGATGCCGCGCTGGCGGACCGGGGAGGCCAGGATCGCGTTGTACTCGGTGATCTTCGCCTGGAGCTCGTCGTGCTCCTGGACGATCTTCTGGCGCTCCAGGGCGGCCAGCCGGCGCAGCTGCATCTCCAGGATGGCGTTGGCCTGGATCTCGTCGATCTCCAGCAGGTCCATCAGGCCCCCGCGCGCCACGTCCACGGTCGCGCTGCGCCGGATGAGGGCGATGACCTCGTCGATGGCGTCCAGGGCCTTCAGCAGGCCGCGCAGGATGTGCGCGCGCTCCTCGGCCTTGCGCAGCCGGAAGCGGGTCCTGCGGACGATGACCTCGATCTGGTGCGTCACCCAGTGGCGGATGAACGCGTCCAGCGAGAGGGTGCGCGGCACGCCGTCGACCAGGGCCAGCATGTTGGCGCCGAAGTTGGTCTGGAGGTCGGTGTGCTTGTAGAGGTTGTTCAGGACGACCTTGGCGACCGCGTCCCGCTTGAGGACGATGACCAGGCGCTGGCCCGTGCGCGAGCTGGTCTCGTCGCGGACGTCCGCGATGCCGCCGATCTTGCCGTCCTTCACCAGGTCGGCGATCTTCTGCGCGAGGTTGTCCGGGTTGGTCTGGTACGGCAGCTCGGTGACGACCAGGCACTGCCGGTTCTGGATCTCCTCGACCTCGACGACCGCGCGCATGGTGATGGAGCCGCGCCCGGTGCGGTACGCCTCCTCGATGCCCTTGCGGCCGACGACCAGCGCGCCGGTCGGGAAGTCCGGGCCCTTGATGCGCTCGATGAGCGCGTCGAGCAGCTCCTCGTGCGAGGCGTCCGGGTTCTCCAGGCACCACTGGGCACCGGCGGCGACCTCGCGCAGGTTGTGCGGCGGGATGTTGGTCGCCATGCCGACCGCGATGCCGGCCGAGCCGTTGATCAGCAGGTTCGGGAAGCGGGCGGGCAGGACGGTCGGCTCCTGGGAGCGGCCGTCGTAGTTGTCCGTGAAGTCGACGGTCTCCTCGTCGATGTCGCGGACCATCTCCATCGACAGCGGCGCCATCTTGCACTCGGTGTAGCGCATGGCCGCCGCCGGGTCGTTGCCCGGCGAGCCGAAGTTGCCGTTGGAGTCCACCAGCGGCATCCGCATCGCCCACGGCTGCGCCAGGCGGACCAGCGCGTCGTAGATCGAGGAGTCGCCGTGCGGGTGGTAGTTGCCCATGACGTCGCCGACGACGCGGGCGCACTTGTAGAAGCCGCGCTCGGGGCGGTAGCCGCCGTCGTACATGGCGTACAGCACGCGCCGGTGGACGGGCTTGAGACCGTCCCGGACGTCGGGCAGCGCACGCGAGACGATGACGGACATCGCGTAGTCGAGGTACGAGCGCTGCATCTCCGTCTCGAGCCCGACGGGCTCGATGCGCATGGCGATGTCGCCGCCCTCTTCAGGGGTGACTGGAGTGTTCTCGTCGGCCATTGCTGGTGAGGATCCTTCCTGGTGCGGTCAGCTGAGACCGACTCAGATGTCGAGGAAGCGGACGTCCTTGGCATTGCGCTGGATGAACTGGCGGCGGGCCTCGACGTCCTCGCCCATCAGGACCGAGAACAGGTCGTCGGCCTGGGCGGCGTCGTCGAGGGTGACCTGGCCGAGCACGCGGTGCTCCTGGTCCATGGTGGTCACGCGCAGTTCCTCGGCGTTCATCTCGCCGAGGCCCTTGAAGCGCTGGATCGAGTCCTCGCGCACCCGCTTGCCGCGCTGGCGGCCCATTTCCAGGAGCGCGTCGCGCTCGCGGTCGGAGTAGGCGTACTCGACGTCCTCCCGGCCCCACTTGATCTTGTACAGCGGGGGGCGGGACAGGAACACATGGCCGGCCTCGACCAGCGGCCGCATGAAGCGGAACAGGAAGGTCAGCAGCAGGGTGTTGATGTGCTGGCCGTCGACGTCGGCGTCCGCCATCAGGATGATCTTGTGATAGCGGAGCTTCTCGATGTCGAAGTCCTCGTGCACACCCGTGCCGAACGCGGAGATCAGCGCCTGGATCTCCTGGTTCTGGAGGATCTTGTCGATCCGCGCCTTCTCGACGTTGAGGATCTTGCCACGGATGGGCAGGATCGCCTGGTACTCCGGGTTGCGGCCGGACTTGGCCGAGCCGCCGGCGGAGTCGCCCTCGACGATGAAGATCTCGCACTTGGTGGGGTCGTTCGACTGGCAGTCCGAGAGCTTGCCCGGCAGTGAGGCGGACTCCAGCAGGCCCTTGCGGCGGGTGAGGTCGCGGGCCTTGCGGGCCGCGACGCGCGCGGTGGCCGCCTGGATGCCCTTGCGGATGATGTCCGCCGCCTCGACCGGGTTGCGGTCCAGCCAGTCGTTCAGGTGTTCGTAGACGGCGCGCTGGACGAAGGTCTTCGCCTCGGTGTTGCCCAGCTTGGTCTTCGTCTGGCCCTCGAACTGCGGCTCGCTCAGCTTGACCGAGATGATCGCGGTCAGGCCCTCGCGGATGTCGTCGCCCGTGAGGTTGTCGTCCTTGTCGCGCAGCAGCTTCTTGTCGCGCGCGTACTTGTTGATCAGGCTGGTGAGGGCCGCCCGGAAGCCCTCCTCGTGCGTACCGCCCTCATGCGTGTGGATGATGTTGGCGAACGAGTACACACCCTCGCTGTAGCCGCCGTTCCACTGCATGGCGACTTCCAGGGACAGGCTCTTGTCCCGGTCCTCGGCCTCCAGGTCGATGATCGTGGGGTGCACCACCTCTCCCTTGCGGGAGTTGAGGTACTTCACGAAGTCGACGATGCCGCCCTCGTAGTGGTAGGTGACGGACTTGACCTCGTCCTTCTGGTCCGCGCCCGCCTCGTCCGCACCGGTGGTGGCCTTGGCCGACTCGCGCTCGTCGGTCAGCCGGATCGTCAGGCCCTTGTTGAGGAAGGCCATCTCCTGGAAGCGCCGCGACAGCGTCTCGAAGGAGTACTCGGTGGTCTCGAAGATGTCCGGGTCGGCCCAGAAGGTGACCGAGGTGCCGGTGTCCTCGATCTCCTCGTGCTGGGCCAGGGGGGCGGTGGGGACGCCCATCTTGTATTCCTGGGTCCAGCGGTGCCCGTCGGTCCTGACCTCGACGGAGACCTTGGACGACAGGGCGTTCACCACGGAGACGCCGACGCCGTGCAGACCGCCGGAGACCGCGTAGCCGCCCCCGCCGAACTTGCCGCCCGCGTGCAGCACGGTGAGCACGACCTCCAGGGCCGGCTTGCCCTCGGAGGGGACGATGCCCACCGGGATGCCGCGGCCGTTGTCCACGACACGGACCCCGCCGTCGGGCAGGATCGTCACGTCGATGGTGTCCGCGTGCCCGGCCAGCGCCTCGTCGACCGAGTTGTCGACGACCTCGTACACAAGGTGGTGCAGACCGCGCTCACCGGTGGAGCCGATGTACATACCGGGTCGCTTGCGGACCGCGTCCAGACCCTCGAGGACGGTGATGGCGCTGGCGTCGTACGAGGCCGTGGCCTCACTGTGCAAAGAGGCGGCCGACGGCTCGGCGTCGGCGTCGGTGGACGGGATGTTCTCGTTGGGGTTGCCGGAATCGGCCACGAAGCGCCCTTTCTGGCACAGCACGAGCCGGGCTCCTGGGGGTGCCCCCTTTGGGGGAGGGTCGCCGGAGCGGCTGCGGCATGTTGCGTTGGTAAGCCTTTGATCAGCGTTGCTCAGCTTTTCCCGGACGGTCCCCACGGGCGGGGCGGGATCTGCTCCCAGTCTACCGGTAGCGCCGACAGTGATGGGGGTTTGCGGGTACCTGAGTCCGCATGTGGCGCCCTGAACCGGCCTTCGCCGGGTCCCGATATGCGGAAGGGGGCTCCAAGAGGCTCACAGCGGCACTCAGCGCTTCCGGATGTCAACCCTTCGCTACTCCGGGGTCAGGTCGGGATTCGCAAGCGCGTGCGGTTGTAGGGCGAGGTGCTGCGGCCGGTCCGCCGACAGCCCTCCGTGACCACCCGATGTGATCTCCGTCACCTTTTCGGGTGGTGGTCCGCCGACCGCCCCACGGGTGCCACACCGCCCGCACCCCGAGGCGCAAAAGGGGCATTTCACCCGTAGGTGTCGCCGGGTCCCTTGCTCCCGGGCGCGCGCAGCGGGCCGTAGCGGCGGGGCCCCGCACCGGGCCCGTGCACCTTGATCAGCCGGACCGCGCCGTGCCCGAGGTCCTCGTTGAGCCGGGCGACCAGATTCGGCGCGAGCAGCCGCAGGTTCGTCGCCCAGGCCGTCGAGTCGCAGCGCACGGCCAGCACCCGCTCGTCCTCGTCGTACCGCTCCGGCACGCAGTGCTTGGCCACGTCCGCGCCCACGATCTGCGGCCAGCGGCCCATCACCCCGCCGACCGCGGCCGGGGTCTCCCAGCCGCGCTCGGTGATCAGCCGGTTGATGGCCGCCCCGAGCGCCATCGGGTCCCGGCCGTCGGCGCGGGCACCCGAGCGCAGACCTCCGCCGCGCCGCGCCTGCTTCTTCTGCCGCGTCGCGTCCCCCCGCGCGCGTGCCGCCTCCTTGGCCGCGCGCAGCGCCACGCGCGCGAGGTCGACGCCGGAGGGCTCGGGGGGCCGCCCGGACGCCTTGGGCGGCGGCGCCGCCCCGGTGGCCTTCCCGGCACCGGCCGCCGGATCGCTCCCGCCGCTCATACGCGCTCCACCGCCCCGTCCGACACGGTGAACCGCGTGCCCGCCAGCACATGCGGTACGTCGTCGTCGACCGCCGCCGTCACCAGGACCTGCTCGCCGGGCGCGACCAGCTCGGCCAGCCGCTCGCGGCGCCGGGCGTCCAGCTCGGCGAAGACGTCGTCCAGGACCAGCACCGGCTCGTTGCCCTCGGCGCGCAGCAGGTCGTAGGAGGCCAGGCGCAGGGCGAGGGCGTAGGACCAGGACTCCCCGTGGGAGGCGTAGCCCTTGGCGGGCAGCTGTCCGAGCTTGAGCACCAGATCGTCGCGGTGCGGGCCGGCCAGGGTGACGCCCCGCTCGATCTCCTGCTTGCGGACCTCGGCGAGCGCGGCCATGAGCTGCGCGAACAGGTCCTCGCGGGTGTGCGCGTCACCGGGCGCCGACGGCTTGTACTCCAGGGCGACCGGTCCGCCGCCGGGCGCCAGCTGCTCGTACGCCTTGTCGGCCAGCGGCTGGAGGGTGGCGATCAGGTCGAGGCGCTGGGCCAGCAGTTCGGCGCCCGCGCGCGCGAGGTGCTGGTCCCACACGTCCAGGGTGGACAGGTCCGCCCCCGTCCGCCCGCCGTGGCGGCGGGCGAGCGCCGCGGACTTCAGCAGGGTGTTGCGCTGCTTGAGGACCCGTTCGTAGTCGGAGCGGACGCCCGCCATCCGCGGGGAGCGGGCGGTGACCAGCTCGTCGAGGAAGCGGCGGCGCTCACCGGGGTCGCCCTTGACCAGGGCGAGGTCCTCGGGCGCGAACAGCACCGTCCGCACGATGCCGAGCACGTCACGCGGTCTGACCTGCGAGGAACGGTTGATACGGGCTCGGTTGGCGCGGCCGGGATTCAGCTCCAGCTCGACCAGCTGCTGCCGCTCGCCCTGCCGGACCTGCGCGCGGATCACCGCCCGCTCGGCGCCCATGCGGACGAGGGGGGCGTCGGAGGAGACCCGGTGGCTGCCGAGGGTGGCGAGGTAGCCGACCGCCTCGACGAGGTTCGTCTTGCCCTGGCCGTTGGGACCGACGAAGGCGGTGACGCCCGGGTCCAGCGGGACCTCCGCCCGGGGGTACGAGCGGAAGTCGGCCAGCGACAGATGCGTGACGTGCATGGTCGTGCGCCGGCCTCCTCCAGCGGGTGGACCGCCGGACGGTCCCGTGTCGTACGGGCCGTCCGGGGCCCGGGTCCTCGCGGTTCTCGGACCGCGACGTCCTTCGGACTACTTCTTCTCTACGGCGTGGCCGCCGAACTGGTTGCGCAGCGCGGCGATCATCTTCATCTGCGGCGAGTCGTCCTGCCGGGAGGCGAACCGGGCGAACAGCGAGGCCGTGATCGCGGGCAGCGGCACGGCGTTGTCGATGGCCGCCTCCACGGTCCAGCGCCCTTCACCGGAGTCCTGGGCGAAGCCGCGCAGCTTCTCCAGGTGCTCGTCGTCGTCCAGCGCGTTGACGGCGAGGTCGAGCAGCCAGGAGCGGATGACGGTGCCCTCCTGCCAGGAGCGGAAGACCTCGCGGACGTTGTCCACGGAGTCGACCTTCTCCAGCAGCTCCCAGCCCTCGGCGTACGCCTGCATCATCGCGTACTCGATGCCGTTGTGGACCATCTTCGCGAAGTGACCCGCGCCCACCTTGCCCGCGTGCACCGAGCCGAAGTCGCCCTCCGGCTTGAGCGCGTCGAAGACCGGCAGCACCCGGTCGACGTGCTCCTGGTCGCCGCCGTACATCAGCGCGTAGCCGTTCTCCAGGCCCCACACGCCGCCGGAGACTCCGCAGTCGACGAAGCCGATGCCCTTGGCGGCCAGCTCCTTCGCGTGCTTCTCGTCGTCCGTCCAGCGGGAGTTGCCGCCGTCCACGACCACGTCACCCGGTTCGAGCAGCTCGGCCAGCTCGTCGATGGTCGACTGGGTCGGGGCTCCGGCCGGGACCATCACCCAGACCACGCGCGGGCCGTCCAGCTTGTCCACAAGCTCTTGCAGGCTGTGGACGTCCGCGAGGTCGGGGTTGCGGTCGTATCCGAAGACGGTGTGGCCCGCGCGGCGTATCCGCTCGCGCATGTTGCCGCCCATCTTGCCGAGGCCGACGAGACCGAGCTCCATCAGTTGTGTCCTTAGGTGTCCGACGTGATGTGGGGGCACTGGAGTGCCCGGCTCCGAGCCTAGACCCGGACGCTCGGGCACATCCGTGGGCATACGCGCTCAGACGTACGCGCGTACGCCCCCACCGTCGGGCCGGGACGGGCTGCTCAGCCGCTCAGGCGGACCGGCATGATCAGGTACTTGTACGCCTCGTCCGCCTCGGCGTCCACGGCCGGCTTGCCGCTGAGCAGCGCGGGCTTGGTGGACGTGGTGAACGACAGCTGGGCGACCGGGGAGTCGATGGCGCTCAGGCCGTCCAGCAGGAACGTCGGGTTGAAGGCGATGGAGATGTCGTCGCCCTCCAACTGGGCGTCGACCCTTTCCACAGCCTGTGCGTCGTCGCTGGAGCCGGCCTCCAGGATGAGCACGCCCTGCTCGAAGCTGAGCCGGACCGGGGTGTTGCGCTCGGCGACCAGGGCCACGCGCTTGACGGCCTCCACGAAGGGGGCGGTCTCGATGACGGCGACGCTGTTGAACTCGGTGGGGAACAGCGTGCGGTACTTCGGCAGGTCGCCTTCGAGCAGGCGGGTGGTCGTCCGGCGGCCCGCGCCCTCGAAGCCGATCAGGCCCTCGCCCGCGCCCGAGCCGGAGAGCGCGAGGATGACGCTGTCGCCGCTGGTCAGCGCCTTGGCGGTGTCCTGGAGCGTCTTGGCGGGCACCAGGGCGACCGCGGAGACGTCCGGGTTCTCCGGCTTCCACAGGAACTCGCGGACCGCGAAGCGGTAGCGGTCGGTGGAGGCCAGGGTGACCGTGTCGCCCTCGATCTCGATGCGGACACCGGTGAGCACGGGCAGCGTGTCGTCGCGGCCGGCGGCGATGGCGACCTGCTGCACCGCGGAGGCGAAGACCTCGCCGGGGACCGTGCCGGTGGCGTTCGGCATCTGGGGCAGGGCCGGGTACTCCTCCACAGGCAGGGTGTGGAGGGTGAAGCGCGAGGAGCCGCAGACCACCGTCGCCCGTACACCGTCTGTGGAAATCTCCACCGGCCGGTTGGGGAGCGCGCGGGAGATGTCGGCGAGCAGCCGGCCGGAGACCAGGACGGTGCCCTCCTCCTCGACCTCGGCGTCCACCGAGACGCGCGCGGAGACCTCGTAGTCGAAGCTCGACAGGCTCAGCTGGCCGTCCTCCGCCTTCAGCAGCAGGCCGGCGAGAACAGGCGCCGGCGGACGGGCCGGGAGGCTGCGTGCCGCCCAGGCCACTGCCTCCGCGAGTACGTCGCGTTCCACCCGGATCTTCACCGTAAGCCGCCTCCTGCTGTTGCTACTGAGTCCTCCGACTCGGTGTCACCGCCCGCTGTGACGGGAGGAGCACCGGGGACCAGTCTGACGCACCGCACTGACAGTAGGTGCCGGTCGGGGTCAAGTCGCTCCGAGGGGCGGCCGGGCTCGAGAGCGCGAGTTGTGCACAGGACCCGCTTCGAAACGGATTCCGCTCTCTTACTGGTTGGGAGTAGTAGTAGGGCCTGTGGATACCGTGGATAACCACGTTTGCCCAGCTCAGCGCGGGAATTTTGTCCACTGACCCTGTGGGTGACGCCGGTGGACAACTCGGGGTCTCTGTGGAGAACAGAAAGTTCTGCACACCTAACCCACAGATCGAGGGCAGTTCTCCCCAGCTGCGTCCCCAGGTTTACCCACGTTTCCCACACCCCAATCCGGCACCTTGGTGTGACGGCTTTCACTCGACACGGTGACCGGGGGCGTCGCGTTGCCGAACAGTGGACAACCATGTGGAGAAGCGGCCGATCATTGGGGACAACCAGCCACAGCCTGTGGGTTGTCCGTGGACAACTTCGTGCACAGCCTGTGGATCTCCGCTTTGTCCACAGGCTGTGGAGATCCTTCGTCCACGATTCCACAGGGGGCTGAGCTGGGCGGACGCTCGATCCTCAGCCTGCCTGTGGACGCCGTTCGGGACAACTTCCCAGTCCCCAGCATGTGGACGGAAGAAAGTCGCCCAATCTGTGGAGGGCGGCCGTAACCCGGCAGGTAATCGAACAGCGGGGACTGGTGGGCGAGGTGCGGCCGGGCGCCGATCGCGTCCGGGCCGCCCGGCGCGAGGGCTGCCCGAGGGCGGTCCGCGGGAGGTCCGAGGGCGGGCCCCGGCGGTTCGAGGCCGGTCCGTGCCGGGCCGCGGGCGGCCTCGCGCCGGGCCTCAGAAGGCCTTCGCGCCGGTGCCGGGCCTCCTGGGCACTGCGAAGGGCGCCCCCGCGGATGCGTTCCGCGGGGGCGCCCTTCGTGCCAGCTCGTGCTGCCCTGCGCCGTCGTACGGCGGGTGGTCAGCCGTTCTTGATGCGGTTGGTCAGCTCGGTGACCTGGTTGTAGATGGAGCGCCGCTCGGCCATCAGCGCGCGGATCTTGCGGTCGGCGTGCATGACGGTCGTGTGGTCGCGGCCGCCGAACTGCGCGCCGATCTTCGGCAGCGACAGGTCGGTCAGCTCACGGCACAGGTACATGGCGATCTGGCGTGCCGTGACCAGCGCCCGGCCGCGCGAGGTACCGCACAGGTCCTCGACCGTGAGGCCGAAGTAGTCGGCCGTGGCCGCCATGATGGCCGGCGCCGTGATCTCGGGCGCGCTGTCCTCGCCGCCGGGGATGAGGTCCTTGAGGACGATCTCCGTCAGCCCCAGGTCCACCGGCTGCCGGTTGAGCGAGGCGAACGCCGTGACCCGGATCAGCGCTCCCTCCAGCTCGCGGATGTTGCGCGAGATGCGGGAGGCGATGAACTCCAGCACCTCCGGCGGGGCGTTGAGCTGTTCCTGCACCGCCTTCTTGCGCAGGATCGCGATGCGCGTCTCCAGCTCGGGCGGCTGGACGTCGGTGATCAGGCCCCACTCGAAGCGGTTGCGCAGCCGGTCCTCCAGGGTGACCAGCTGCTTGGGCGGCCGGTCCGAGGACAGCACGATCTGCTTGTTGGCGTTGTGCAGCGTGTTGAAGGTGTGGAAGAACTCCTCCTGCGTCGACTCCTTGTCCGCCAGGAACTGGATGTCGTCGACGAGGAGGATGTCCATCTCGCGGTAGCGCTTGCGGAAGCTGTCGCCCTTGCCGTCGCGGATGGAGTTGATGAACTCGTTGGTGAACTCCTCCGAGCTGACGTACCGCACGCGCGTGCCCGGGTAGAGGCTGCGCGCGTAGTGCCCGATCGCGTGCAGCAGGTGCGTCTTGCCGAGACCCGACTCGCCGTAGATGAACAGCGGGTTGTACGCCTTGGCGGGTGCCTCGGCGACGGCCACGGCGGCGGCGTGCGCGAACCGGTTGGACGCGCCGATGACGAACGTGTCGAAGAGGTACTTCGGGTTGAGCCGCGCGGTCGGCTCGCCCGGTCCGTGGCCCTGCCCCGAGTGCCCGGCCGCATGGCCTGAGCCGCCGCCGGACGGGGACGGGACCGCCGGACCGCCGCGGTGCGCGGGCCCGCCGCCCGGCGGCGGCTCGGGCAGCTCCCGGCGGACCGGGTCGCGCTGGTCGTACTCGGACCGGGCGGAGTCGTAGTCGGAGCGCGAGGGGTCGTACGCGGGGCGCTCCACCGGACGTGGGCGGTAGTCCTGGGACGGGGAGTACTCCTGGGACGGCGGATAGGGCTCGTGCCCGCCGCTGTACGCGTCCTTGGCGCCGCCGTACCCCTCCGGCGCGCCGTAGCTCTCCTGCGGTCCGTACTGGTCGCGTGAGCCGTACGGCTCCTGGGCGGGCGACGCGTACGGGTCCCGCTCCGGGAAGCCGAGCCGCTGCTGCTGCCAGCCGTAGTCGTCCTGGGCGGGGCGCGGCCAGGACCCGGGCGTGGGGCGCTGGTAGTCGCCGTACTCCGCGGGATAGGCGGGGCGGGCGGTCGGCAGCTGGTCAGCGCCGTCGGCCGGGCCGGGGCGCGGGGGCAGCGGATCGCCGCTCGCGCCGCTCTTGCCGGAGCCGCCGGGGCGCTCGTCGCCGCGGCCGGGGCGGTCCTGCCGCTCGCGCCGGTCGTGCCGCCCGGGGTGGTCGGGGTGGTCGTGCTGGTCGCGCCGCTCGGAGTGATCGGGGCGGTCCGCCCGGTCCGAGCGGTCCGGGCGGTGGGGCTCGGCCCGGTGCCGGCCGTATCCCTCGTATCCGCCCTGGCCGGTGGGGAGTTCCTGCTCCTCGTACTCCCCGTACTCGTCGTAGCGCTGCTTCGAGGACGGGGGAGCCGCCGGGGAGGGCTGGGCCGATGGTGCGGGGGGCTGGGACTCGCCGATGGAGCTGTCGACGGTGATCGCGATGCGGATCGGCCGGCCGCACTCGCGGCTCAGGCTCTCGCTGACGACCGGGGCCAGACGGCCCTCCAGGACGTTCTTCGCGAATTCGTTCGGCACGGCGAGCAGCGCGGTGTCCGCGACCAGCGCGAGCGGCTGGCAGCGGCGGATCCAGCGTCCGTCCTTGGTCTCCAGGCCCTGCCCCCGGCCCTCGCCGAGGAGCTGCTCCAGTACGCGTGGCCACACTGCGGCAAGATCGGCAGGTACGTCAGCCACAGGGCACGCTCTCTCACGGGGTCCCACGAACGTGTGGTTCGGGACGGGTCGGGATGTAAACGGGGGACAAGGGAACGAAGGGGAGTCCGCCCACGGTAGTCAGCGCGGCGGGTACCGTTCAAGTTGTTGTCCCCAGGCTGTGGACAAGTGTGTCCCGGCACTGCGCGGTTTGACCGGATGGCCTAGCCGCGCGTACCGTAACCAGGTCGAGTTGTCGATGGCTGCTGCCGCCTGCCTCCGAAGGGCACAGATCGCGTCAAGGTGATCGGTCAAGCGGTACACACGCGCGTGACTACGAGCTGATCGTGGGCGCACGGTGACAGCCAGGACGGCACCCCGCCACTACCGATTCTTTCTGGAGCCCCCGAGTGAGCAAGCGCACCTTCCAGCCGAACAACCGTCGTCGCGCGAAGACCCACGGCTTCCGGCTGCGTATGCGCACCCGTGCCGGCCGCGCGATTCTCGCGTCCCGCCGTAGCAAGGGTCGCGCCCGTCTGTCCGCCTGATCCCGGTCAGGTCATGCCGTCGTGCTGCCCACCGAGAACCGGCTGAGGCGGCGCGAGGACTTCGCGACCGCGGTACGACGAGGACGCCGGGCCGGCCGCCCACTCCTCGTCGTCCATCTTCGTAGCGGTGCAACGGACCCGCACGCGCCTGGGGAGAGCGCTCCCCCGACGCGTGCGGGTTTCGTCGTGAGCAAGGCAGTGGGCGGCGCGGTCGTACGCAACACGGTGAAGCGAAGGCTTCGCCATCTGATGCGCGACCGGGTCGACCAGTTGCCCCCCGGTAGCCTGGTAGTCGTACGAGCGCTACCCGGTGCGGGCGACGCCGATCACGCACAACTGGCCCGCGACCTGGATGCCGCCCTTCAACGACTGCTGGGAGGGGGCACGCGATGAAGTACCCGCTGCTGGCCCTGATCAAGCTGTACCAGTGGACGATCAGTCCACTGCTCGGGCCGGTCTGCAAGTACTACCCGTCGTGCTCCCACTATGGCTACACGGCCATCGACCGGCACGGCGCCGTCAAGGGAACGGCACTCACCGCCTGGCGCATCCTGCGCTGCAACCCGTGGTCGCTGGGCGGTGTGGACCACGTTCCTCCGCGCAAACGCCCGCGGTGGCACGAATCGCTGCGTGCCGCCTGGCGTGCGCGCAAGGGCGGGCCCTCCGCCGCCGAACCGGCCACCGACGGGGACCTCCCGCCGAGCCCGGCCGCGAAGACCTCGTCCCATGCCCAAGGAGCATGATTAGTGGACACGATTGCCAGTTTCTTCAGTTTCATCACCTGGCCCGTCTCCTGGGTCATCGTCCAGTTCCACACGGTGTACGGGGCGATCTTCGGACCTGATACCGGCTGGGCCTGGGGCCTGTCCATCGTGTCCCTGGTGATCCTCATCCGTATCTGCCTGATCCCGCTCTTCGTGAAGCAGATCAAGGCGACACGGGCGATGCAGACGCTCCAGCCGGAGATGAAGAAGATCCAGGAGCGCTACAAGAACGACAAGCAGCGCCAGTCCGAAGAGATGATGAAGCTGTACAAGGAGGCGGGCACCAACCCGCTCTCCTCGTGCCTTCCCATCCTGGCGCAGTCCCCGTTCTTCTTCGCCCTGTACCACGTGCTCAACGGCATCGCCTCGGGCAAGAAGATCGGCGTCATCAACGACTCGCTGCTGGAGAGCGCCCGTCAGGCGCACATCTTCGGCGCGCCGCTCGCCGCGAAGTTCCTGGACGGCGCCGACACGGTGCAGAAGCTCGGTGCCTCGCTGACCGACGTCCGGGTCGTCACCGCGATCATGATCGTCCTGATGTCGGCGTCGCAGTTCTACACGCAGCGCCAGCTGATGACGAAGAACGTCGACACCACGGTGAAGACGCCGTTCATGCAGCAGCAGAAGATGCTGATGTACGTCTTCCCCATCATGTTCGCCTTCTTCGGCATCCGCTTCCCGGTCGGTGTCCTCGTCTACTGGCTGACCACCAACGTGTGGACCATGGGCCAGCAGATGTACGTGATCCACAACAACCCGACCCCGGGTTCCAAGGCCCAGGCCGCCTACCTGGAGCGCCTGTACAAGCACGTCACGCACCACGGCAAGATCCGCAGCCGGGGCGAGAAGGCCATCGTCAAGGCGATCGTCGCCAAGGGCCGCGACCGCAACGAGTTCGAGCGCAAGTTCGTCAACGGCCTGACCAAGGCCGGACTGGCGGCCCAGGCCGACGGCACCGTGATCAAGAGCGACACCGCCACCGTCGTGGAGACCGAGGACGGCACGGTCACCACCACGGCCGGCACCACTCCCCGGCGCCAGCAGCCCAAGCGGCAGAGCAAGTCCCAGCGCCAGGGTGGTGCCAAGGCAGCCGGCACCGGCGAGTCCGAGCAGGCTCCGTCGCTGACCAAGGCCGAGACGGAGAGCGAGTCCGACGCACCGCAGGACACTCCTCCCGCCGCTGCCAAGAAGCCGGCCGCCAAGTCGGCGGGCGGCACCCGCAGCAAGGCCCAGTCCGGCCAGCGCAAGGGCCCGCAGCGCCCCAAGTCCCCGTCCAAGAAGTAAGAAGGAGCCCATCCCGTGACGGAAGGCACCACCTCCGCCGCTGTCGAGGGCGCAGACGCCCTGACCCGCCTGGAGCAGGAGGGCGAGATCGCGGCGGACTACCTCGAGGGTCTGCTGGACATCGCCGACCTCGACGGCGACATCGACATGGACGTCGAGGCCGACCGCGCCTCTGTCTCGATCATCAGCGACGCCGGCACCCGTGACCTGCAGAAGCTGGTCGGGCGGGACGGCGAGGTGCTGGAGGCGCTCCAGGAGCTGACGCGGCTGGCCGTGCACCGGGAGACCGGTGACCGCAGCCGTCTGATGCTGGACGTCGCGGGCTACCGCGCCCAGAAGCGGACCGAGCTGTCCGAGCTGGGTGCCAAGGCCGCGGCCGAGGCCCGGAGCACCGGCGAGCCCGTGAAGCTCAAGCCGATGAGCCCGTTCGAGCGCAAGGTCGTGCACGACGCCGTCAAGGCCGCGGGCCTGAGCAGCGAGTCCGAGGGCGAGGAGCCGCAGCGCTTCGTCGTCGTGCTCCCCGCCTGAGCGGACCCCGCGTTCCACCGGCCCCGTCTGTAGCGCAGACGGGGCCGAACTTTGTCAGCCTGGTAGTTCTGATGGTCGGCGCTGATCGCGCTGATGCGGTACGGAAGGACGGTTCCCGTGACGGAGGCAGCGGAGCTCCCCCCTGCGCCCGAGCAGGCACGTGAGGTATTCGGTGATCGCTTCGCGGATGCGGTCCGGTATGCCGAGCTGCTGGCCGAGGCAGGGGTCCAGCGAGGGCTCATCGGCCCACGGGAGGTGCCCCGCCTGTGGGAGCGGCACCTGCTGAACTGCGCGGTGCTCTCCGAGGTCGTCCCCGAAGGGGTGACCGTGTGCGATGTCGGCTCCGGCGCCGGCCTGCCGGGCATCCCCCTGGCCCTGGTCCGGGACGACATCAAGATCACGCTGCTGGAGCCGCTGCTGCGGCGCACCAACTTCCTCACCGAGGTCGTCGAGCTCCTGGGACTCGACCATGTCACCGTCGTCCGGGGACGCGCCGAGGAGCTCATGGGCAAGATTCCGCCGGTCCATGTGGTGACCGCCAGGGCAGTCGCCCCGCTGGACCGACTGGCCACCTGGGGCATCCCGCTGCTGCGCCCCTATGGCGAGATGCTGGCGCTCAAGGGGGACACGGCGGAGGAGGAGCTGAAGAGCGCCGGAACCGCGCTGAGCAAACTCGGTGCGGTGGAGACCTCCATCCTGCATGTGGGTGAGGGGATCGTGGATCCGCTGTCCACCGTGGTCCGTGTGGAGGTCGGCGAGAGTCCGGGCGGAGTGCGCTTCGCCGCGAAGCGCGCGAAGGCGGCCCGGACGGGCCGGGTGCGCCGGAGGCGATGAGTCTCTGCTCCGCCGGGCGGACTCCGCTGGGAGGCGCCTGGCGGAGTGTCGCTCACAAAAAGGGCGAATTGTTGTCATCGTGTTTCACGTGAAACGTCGCTCACTGCTGCACGGCATCATCAACCGCGGCCGCGCTGCGGCCCATCCCCGCGACCGCAAGCCTCTCGGTTCACCCAGAGAGGGAACGGAGTTGTCCACAGAGGTGGATTTCTCCACAGAACGACAGGCCTCACTGGTTCGCGACCCCGAAGGCATGGGAGGCTCTGTTCATCGCGAGCCTGAAGTCGAGGAGAGTGAATCCTTGCGGTCCGACGCCAACATCGCGGGACCGATGACCGATCCGGTCCCCGGTCCCCGTACCGAGTCGATCGGGGAGCATGTTTCACGTGAAACACCGCCCCCGATGGACGACACCCCCATCGGTCGTGCTGCCCAGCTGGCGGTCGAGGCTCTAGGCCGGGCCGGCGAGGGCCTGCCCCGCCCCG
Source organism: Streptomyces sp. SAT1 (assembly GCF_001654495.1). GTDB lineage: Bacteria > Actinomycetota > Actinomycetes > Streptomycetales > Streptomycetaceae > Streptomyces > Streptomyces andamanensis. The sequence goes on along the minus strand of NZ_CP015849.1, from coordinate 3,626,895 downwards.
AACAGACCCGTGTCATGGTGGTCGCCAACCAGAAGGGCGGCGTCGGCAAGACGACGACGACCGTCAACCTCGCTGCCTCGCTGGCTCTGCACGGCAGCCGGGTCCTGGTGGTCGACCTCGACCCGCAGGGCAATGCCTCCACCGCGCTGGGGATCGACCACCACGCCGAAGTCCCGTCGATCTACGACGTGCTGGTGGAGAGCAAGCCTCTGGCGGAGGTCGTCCAGCCCGTTCCCGATGTCGAGGGTCTCTTCTGCGCCCCCGCCACGATCGATCTCGCCGGTGCGGAGATCGAGCTGGTGTCCCTGGTGGCCCGGGAGAGCCGACTGGAGCGGGCCATCCAGGCGTATGAGCAGCCGTTGGACTACATCCTCATCGACTGCCCGCCCTCGCTCGGTCTGCTGACGGTCAACGCCCTGGTAGCCGGCCAGGAGGTCCTCATCCCGATCCAGTGCGAGTACTACGCGCTGGAGGGACTGGGGCAGCTTCTGCGCAACGTCGATCTGGTGCGGGGGCATCTGAACCCCACCCTGCATGTGTCGACCATCCTGCTCACCATGTACGACGGCCGGACCCGCCTGGCGTCCCAGGTCGCCGACGAGGTGCGCAGCCACTTCGGCGACGAGGTGCTGCGGACGAGCATTCCCCGCTCGGTGCGTATCTCCGAGGCACCCAGCTACGGGCAGACGGTGCTGACCTACGATCCAGGATCGAGCGGTGCCCTCTCCTACCTTGAGGCGGCACGAGAAATCGCGTTGAAGGGCGTCGGGGTCAGCTATGACGCCACGCATGCCCACATCGGCGCACAGAGCGACCCGAGCATGGTGGAGGGGATCCAGTGAGTGAGCGACGGAGGCCTGGGCTGGGCCGGGGCCTGGGGGCCTTGATCCCTGCCGCTCCGACGGAGAGGACCCCGCTGCCGGGTCCGGCGGGCCACCCCGGCCCGGTGCTGATGTCCGACCGGGGAGTGGCCGCGGCCAAGGTGGCCATGGTGCCGCCCCCGCCGGTGGGCGCCCACTTCGCGGAGATCCCCCTGGATTTCATCACACCGAACCCTCGTCAGCCCCGTGAGGTCTTCGACGAGGAGGCGCTGACCGAGCTGGTCACCTCCATCAAGGAAGTCGGCCTGCTCCAGCCGGTCGTCGTACGGCAGATCGCTCCCGAGCGCTACGAGCTCATCATGGGCGAGCGGCGCTGGCGGGCCTGCCGTGAGGCCGGGCTCGAAGCCATTCCGGCGATCGTACGAGCCACGGACGACGAGAAGCTGCTGCTCGACGCCCTGCTGGAGAACCTGCACCGGGCCCAGTTGAACCCGCTGGAGGAGGCCGCCGCCTACGACCAGCTGCTGAAGGACTTCAACTGCACCCATGACCAGCTGGCCGACCGCATCGGCCGCTCCCGTCCGCAGGTCTCCAACACCCTGCGCCTGCTGCGGCTCTCGCCGGCGGTGCAGCGCCGAGTGGCCGCCGGAGTGCTGTCGGCCGGACATGCGCGGGCGCTGCTCTCGGTCGAGGACTCGGAGGAGCAGGACCGGCTCGCCCACCGGATCGTGGCCGAGGGCCTCTCGGTGCGGGCCGTGGAGGAGATCGTGACGCTCATGGGGTCACGGCCGCAGGCATCACCGCGGTCGAAGGGACCGCGTGCCGGAGCTCGTCTGTCTCCCGCCCTGTCCGATCTCGCGACCCGGTTGTCCGACCGCTTCGAGACCCGCGTGAAGGTCGACCTGGGGCAGAAGAAGGGCAAGATCACCGTCGAGTTCGCCTCGATGGAAGACCTTGAGCGCATTCTCGGCTCGCTGGCTCCCGGTGAGGGGCCCGTGCTTCAGAAGGGCCTGCTGGACGGCGGTCCGGAGGAGACCGAGACGGACTCCTGACCCCTCGGCGGGCAGGGCGGACAGACGCTCCGCACAGGCGGGCCGTGAACCGGCGGAACATCACCGGTTCACGGCCCGCCTTTGCTTCTCCTCGGTGTCCACCGAAACCCATCGTGGATACGATGCGATCAGGTATGACGCATCCATTTGACGCCTCGTCCCGGAGGGACGGCCGCTCGTGACGCAGCGGGCGAAGGAAGCGAGGATCAGCCTTCATGGGCCGTAGGCTCCTGCCGCTCACTCTGGACAACCTTGAGGATCTTCCCCAGCGCTGTCGCGCATGCGTCTTCTGGGAGCTGGACCCGGTCAGTGGCGAGGCCGCGGTCAGAGCGGGCAGGCCCGCCGTGGAGAAGGAAGCCTGGATCTCCGCCGTCCTGTTGGACTGGGGATCGTGCGGTCGCGTCGCCTACGTCGACGATGTGCCGGTGGGATTCGTGCTCTACGCCCCGCCCGCCTATGTGCCCCGCTCCACAGCGTTCCCGACGAGCCCGGTCTCACCGGACGCGGTCCAGCTGATGACCGGCTTCGTACTGCCCGGCTACCAGGGACAAGGGCTGGGGCGGGTGCTGGTGCAGAGCGTCGCCAAGGATCTGCTGCGCCGCGGCTTCAAGGCCATCGAGGCATTCGGGGACGCCCGCTGGAAGGAACCCGCCTGTGTGCTGCCGGCGGATCATCTGCTGGCGGTGGGCTTCAAGACGGTCCGGCACCACCCCGCTCACCCCCGGCTCCGCCTGGAGCTGCGCTCGACCCTCTCCTGGAAGGAAGACGTGGAGATGGCACTTGACCGGCTGCTGGGAGCGGTACAGAAGGAACCGGCACTGCGACCGCTGTGAACCCGTTGCATGCGAAGGGGCCGACCCTGACGGGCCGGCCCCTTCGTGTTTCACGTGAAACATGCACCGCCGGTCGCGGCGCGGGTCACTAGGTCAGGTCCTAGCTAGGCGATGAAGTCCTCAAGGTCGCGGACGATCGCGGCCTTCGGCTTCGCGCCGACAATGGTCTTGGCGACCTCGCCGTTCTGGTAGACGTTCAGCGTCGGGATCGACATGACGCCGTACTTGGCAGCCGTGTCCGGGTTCTCGTCGATGTTGAGCTTGACGATCTCGATCTTCTCGCCGTACTCGGCGGCAATGGCTTCGAGGGACGGGGCGATCTGGCGGCAGGGACCGCACCAGGCGGCCCAGAAGTCCACCAGTACGGGCTTGTCGCTCTTCAGGACGTCCTGCTCGAAGGAGGCGTCGGTCACGTGCTTCAGGGTGCCGGCCACGGCGGGCTCCTTAGTTTCTTCGCGTTCGTGCGGGGTGGGGCGGTCAGGGGGTCAGACAGTGGTCTTCTCGGGCTCTGCCTGCTGCTCGTTGTCCGCGAGAGCAGCAAGGAACCGCTCGGCGTCCAGGGCGGCGGAGCAGCCGGTGCCCGCGGCGGTGATGGCCTGGCGGTAGGTGTGGTCGACGACGTCACCGGCACCGAACACACCGGTGAGGTTGGTGCGCGTGGAGGGCGCGTCGACCTTCAGGTAGCCCTCTTCGTCCAGGTCGAGCTGGCCCTTGAACAGCTCGGTCCGCGGGTCGTGGCCGATCGCGATGAACAGACCCGTCACCGGGAGGTCCGAGAGTTCGCCGGTCTTGACGTTGCGCAGCTTCAGGCCGGACAGCTTCTGCTCGCCCTGGACCTCGGCGACCTCGCTGTCCCAGACGAACTTGATCTTCGGGTCGGCGAAGGCGCGCTCCTGCATCGCCTTGGAGGCGCGCAGCGTGTCCCGGCGGTGGACGATCGTCACGGACTTGGCGAACCGGGAGAGGAAGGTGGCCTCCTCCATCGCCGTGTCGCCGCCGCCGATCACGGCGATGTCCTGGTCCTTGAAGAAGAACCCGTCACAGGTCGCGCACCAGGACACACCCCGGCCGGAGAGGGCGTCCTCGTTGGGCAGACCGAGCTTGCGGTGCTGCGAGCCGGTGGTGACGATGACGGCCTTGGCCCGGTGCACGGTGCCCGAGGTGTCCGTGACGGTCTTGATCTCACCCGTGAGGTCGACGGAGACGACATCGTCCGGGATCAGCTCGGCGCCGAAGCGCTCGGCCTGGCCCCGCATGTTGTCCATGAGGTCCGGGCCCATGATGCCGTCGCGGAAGCCGGGGAAGTTCTCCACCTCGGTGGTGTTCATCAGCGCACCACCCGCGGTGACGGCGCCTTCGAACACCAGCGGCTTCAGCGACGCGCGCGCGGTGTAGAGGGCCGCCGTGTAGCCGGCGGGCCCGGAGCCGATGATGATCACGTTGCGGACGTCGCTCACGGCTTGTTTCCTCGTCTCTGGACTGTGTCCTACGGCCGGTGGAGCTTCTCTCGGTGCTCTCACCCCACCCAACGGATCCTAAGGGGCGTGCATTCCCGGTGTCCTCGGGCACACGGGGGCACCCGGACATGGCGGAAGTACGGAGCACGGCAATGAGGCGGGGTGCTTTCGGGAATCCCTGCTCAGGAGCGCGTATAGGTGTGTGACAACAGGACCCGGGCCGTGATGGCGGGATCGTGCACACAGGACGCGTCCACGACATAGGCGGTGACCCGGGAGCTCACGCCGGAGGGATCGGACAGCACCACCAGATAGGCGTCCTGGTCGGCGTAGAGGCCCGGTTGCGCGGCGAGCGCGGCGCCGGAGCTGTGGATGCCCTGGCGGACGCAGGAGGGGACCGCGGCGGTCGGGTCGTCCTTGAGGATGTTCGGCTGCTCGGTGCCTGGGCTCGTGCGCGTGGTGGCGCCGGTGTCCGGACCGGCGTCTGTGCCGAAGCTGTGCGGGGCGCGGGTCGTGCCCTGCGTCCGCGGTGTCCCGTCGAGCAGGCTGGTGACCTGACGCGCGAGGGTTCCCTCGGAGAAGGTCTGTGCGGAGGTGCTTGAGGGGGCAGAAGCTGCCGTGCCGGCGTGCTGGTCGTCGCTCTGGGAGGTCAGGACGACCGTGACGACTCCGAGTGCGGTGACGGTGAGAGCGGCGCCCAGGACGGCGATCCCGCGGCGCACACGGCGCGGGCGCGGTTTACGGCCGGGGCCGGTGCGGGATGCCCGGACGTTGCCGATCGGACGGTCCGCCGTGGGAGGGGGTGATGTTTCACGTGAAACATCGCCGCTTGTTTCACGTGAAACATGGTGGTCGCCACCGGAGGTCTTCTCCTCAGGGGTGGCGAGGGGAGGCATTGCGGCGAGGGGAGGTTCCGCGGCGAGCGCGGCGTCGATCCGGTCCGCGATGTCGCCCGGCATCTGGTGCGGTGCCGGGAGGGTGCCGAGCAGGCCCCGGATCTCGTCGAGCGAGGTCCGGACGTCGGCGCAGTCGGCGCAGGTGCTCAGATGCCGTCGCAGATCCTCGGCCCGGGAAGGCGCGAGCAGTCCTTCGGTGAAGTCGGAGATCTCCGAGACGTCCGGGTGCCCGTCCGTGTCCGTCGTGGCAGTCACGCTCGCCCACCTCCGCCCTTCACCGCAGCTGAATCGCCTGGCTCGCCGTTGCGTGTCTCCCGGCCCGGAGGACCCGCCGCCGGTGGGACGGATGCCCCCTGCGTCCGGTTCCGTCCCGGGCCCGGCGCCTCGCCGGCCTCGGCGCCGGAGCCGTTCGGCCGGAGATGGGTGAGCAGAGGGAGGAGCCTTGCTCTGCCCCGGGCGCAACGGCTCTTCACCGTGCCCACCGGAACATCGAGGACGCGGGCGGCCTCGGCGACGGGATATCCCTGCATGTCCACGAGCACCAGAGCGGCCCGCTGGTCGGCCGGGAGTGTGCCCAGCGCCTCGATGAGCTGCCGCTGCACGTCGTTCCGTTCGGCAGGCGCGGAGGCCGACTCGTGCGGCTCAAGCAGCTGCTCCAGGCGCTCGGTGTCGTCCACCGGGGAGGTCTTCCGTGAGGCCGCCTTGCGGACCCGGTCGAGGCAGGCATTGACCGTGATCCGGTGCAGCCATGTGGTGACGGCCGACTGCCCGCGGAAGGTGTGGGCAGCCCGGTAGGCGGAGACGAACGCGTCCTGCACGGCGTCAGCGGCCTCCTCGCGGTCCCCGAGCGTGCGCAGGGCGACCGCCCAGAGCCGGTCGCGGTGACGCCGCACGAGTTCACCGAAGGCGTCGTGGTCGCCCTCCACATGGCGGGACAGGAGGTCCTGGTCGCTCGCGTCGTGGTAGGCGCTGTCGTCCGCCATCGGGCCTCTCCCCCTCGGTGCGGCGTCAGCCGGCGAACTTCACTTCGGTGATCGCCTGCTTGTAGCCGGCGGTGCTGTACGTGTTCGCGTCGGCACCCGAGTAGGGCATGGCGGTGATCCAGACGAGGACGTACCGGGTCTTCTCCGGCTTGGCGGTCTTCATCGTGACGGTGGCGCCGCTGGTCGTGGCGTCGCCGATCTTCCGCATCGACTCCAGCGACCCGGGGGACAGGGAGTCCGCCGCGTACAGCTCGACCGTGGTGTGGTCGCCGCTGTAGAGGAGGCCGGCGGACGCCTGACTGAGGTTCTGTTCCGAGCCGAGGTCGTAGACGATCCCCACACCGGGCTTGAACGGTGCGAGGGGCGGGCCCTCCATGAAGGTGCTCGTCTTCCAGTACGTCGACGGGTTGCCGTCGTACGTCTTGCCGACGTCGCCTGGGTGCTGTGCGTCCCCCTTGGCGATGAACTCCTGCGCCCCCTGGACGGGGAGGGGCCGGAGCGGCTTCGGCTGCTGCTTGTCCTTCTTGTCGCTGCCGTCCTGCGTCTGGGTCTGGCTGTCCTTGGTTGACTTGCCGCCCTGGTCCATCAGGGCGTCGGCGAGCTGCCAACTGCCCAGCCCCAGCGCGGCGATGAGCAGGGCGGAGACAGCCCACTTCAGGGCCTTGCCGGTCCGGCTCTGCAGCGGGGGCGGCGGGGCAGGCACCGGCTGGGTGACGCCGGGGCGCGGTGCCGGGCGTCCGTACGTGCCCTGCTGGTACGACGTGCCCTGGTACTCCGGCGGTGCGGTGAAGACGGGCTCCGGCGGACGGATCCGCGGCATCTCACCGATCGCCTTCACCAGCTCCTCCGGCGTCGTGCACGGAGACTCGTGACGCGAGGCGGTGGCGCCCTCGTTGACCAGGGCGCGCATGGCCAGCTCGGACAGACCGCGGTGGACCCCGGCGCGGACCTGGTCCGGCGGGATGAGGCCGACGGCCTTGGGCAGGCCGGACAGCCCGTAGGCGTCGTTCTCGTACGGCCAGCGCTGGGTGAGCGCGGCGTACAGCAGCGCGCCGATCGCCTCGGTGTCGGCCCGCTGCGGTGTCTCGGAGCTGATCCCGCGGAGCGCGGCGTTCACGGCCAGGCCGCGGATGCGCCACTGACCGGTGGAGGCGCGGAGCACCGCGTTCGGGTTCAGACGCAGATGGGCCAGGCCCTCGCGGTGCGCGACGGCCATGGCGGAGGCGACCTGGCTGACCAACTGGTAGGCGTCGTGCGGCTCCAGCGGGCCCGTGGACAGCAGGGTGGTCAGCTCGGTGGCGTCGGGAAGCCACTCGTGGACGACGTAGACGAGGTCGTTCTCCTCGACGGCGTCGAGGACCTGGACGAAGCGCGGGTCCCCGAGCAGGGCCGAGGAACGGGCCGCCGCCAGGACCGAGCGGGCGCGGGAGTGGTCGGCGGGCAGGATGTGCACGCCGACGGCCCTGCGGAGCTTCTCGTCCACCGCGCGCCAGCTGCTGAATCCGTCCAGACGGGTGACGCACTCCTCCAGGCGGTAGCGTCTGGCCAGTTTGTGACCGCTGTGCAGTTCGGGCGGTGAGGCCTTCTGACCGGGACGCTCGGTCCCGCCGCTCCCCTGCGCCTCGTCGTTGTCCGTGTCCCGCTCCCGGTTCTGGGCCACCCCGTCGGCCGTGGACTGGTCCGCCTCGGCGGTCAGCGGCTCGTCACCGCTGTTGTCTGCCACGTCGACGGCAGCCGTGCTCCGTTCCGCCACCGTCGCTCCTGCCTCCCCATCCATCGCGCTGTCCGACGCCGAAACCAATTGTGCCCACAGTCCGGCGCTATGCACGACACACGGCGGCGGACGATGGTTGTGCGCCTACCCCCGCCTCAACGTCCCAGCCGTCCGCGGACCATGCCCACGAGCGAGTTCATCTCCTCGATCCGCATGCGCCGGGCCGCGACGAAGAAGATGCCGAGCAGCAGCAGACCGCCGGCCAGCAGCGCGGCGAACGAACCGACGACGCCCTGGCCCAGCAGGTGGCTGATCTCGTAGCAGGCCGCGCCGCTGACCAGCGCCGCCGGCACCGCGGCGATGCACAGCCGGGCGTAGGTCCGCAGGACGCGGGAGCCGTCGAGGTCGCCGCCGAGCCGCTTGCGCAGCCTGCTCCAGGCGACCCCCACACCGATCGCGTAGGCGAGGCCGTACGCGGCGGCCATGCCGATCACGGCCCAGCGGGCCGGCAGCACGAAGTAGCACACGGCCGAGGCGCTCGCGTTGACCGCGGCCACGATGACCGTGTTGTAGAAGGGCGTCCGGGTGTCCTCGTAGGCGTAGAAGGCACGCAGGACGACGTACTGCACGGAGTAGGGAATGAGGCCGAGGGCGAAGGCCATCAGCATGAATCCCATGTTGGTGGCCTCACCGGTGCCCGAGGAGCCGAAGATCAGGGTGCACATCGGAATGCCGAGCGCGAGGAACCCGAAGGCGATCGGCACGATGGCGACGGCCGTGGTGCGCAGCCCCTGCGAGATGTCGTCGCGGACGGCGCCGGTGTCGTCCTCGTGGGCCGAGCGGGAGATCCGCGGCAGCAGGGCGGCCATCAGGGAGACGGTGATGATGGCCTGCGGCAGACCCCAGATCAGCTGGGCGTTGGCGTAGGCGGCGAAGCCGACGCCGTCGACGGAGGACTGCTTGCCCGCCGCGGTCGACAGCCGGGTGACGATGATCGCGCCGGCCTGGTTGGCGAGGACGAAGAGGATGGTCCACTTGGCGAGGCTCGCGGCCTTCCCGAGACCCTGCCCCCGCCAGTCGAAGCGCAGCCGCAGCCGGAACCCGGTCTCCCGCAGGTACGGGATCATCGCCAGCGCCTGGACGATGAGACCGAGCAGGATGCCCACACCGAGCAGCCGCTGGCCCTCCGGCGGGATGCTCGCCACGCCCATGCCGGAGTGGGCGGCGGTGCCGTACACCCAGATGAACGTGCCGAGCGTCACGATGATGACGATGTTGTTCAGGACCGGGGTCCACATCATCGCGCCGAACTTCCCGCGCGCGTTGAGGACCTGCCCCATCACCACATGGACGCCCATGAAGAAGATCGAGGGCACGAAGTAGCGGGTGAAGGTGATGCCGACCTGGTTGGCCGCCGGGTCGCCCGCCACCGACGGGGACAGCACCCGGATCAGGAGCGGCGCCGCGACCACCGCGAGCACGGTGAGCGCTCCCAGCGCCACCATGACCAGCGTCAGCAGCCGGTTGGCGTAGGCCTCGCCGCCGTCGTCGTCGTCCTTCATGGCCCGGACGAGCTGCGGTACGAAGACCGAGTTGAGGCCGCCGCCGACGGTCAGGACGTAGATCATCGTCGGCAGCTGGTAGGCGATCTGGAAGGTGTCGCCGAGCAGGCCGACGCCCAGCGCCGAGACGATCATCGCGGAGCGGATGAAGCCCGTGAGCCGGGAGACCATCGTGCCGGCCGCCATCACGGCACTGGACTTGAGCAGCCCCGACGCCTTGCCGCCCTTCTTCGCCGCCGGGGCGGCCGAGGGGGCGGGGGCAGGTGCCTCGGCCACGGTCCGGGTGGCGCCGGGAGCAGGGGCGTAGGGACCCATCGGGCCCTGACCGGCGCCCGGGACCGGCGCGGGGCCGGGTACGGACGTCGGCTCGGGCTGCGGCGGGTACCCGCCCATGTCCTGCGGGACCTGGTAGTCCTGTCGGCCGGCCTGGTAGCCCTGCTGGTCCGCGGGCGGGTACCCGTAGCCCTGCTGGTCCTGGTAGGCGGGCTGCCCGGGGGCCTGGTAACCGCCCTGGCGGGGGTCGTAGCCGTACGGCCCGGCCTCCTGCTGGTTCTGGTAGGCCGCCTGCCGGGGGTCCTGGGGGTAGCCGCCCTGCTGCTGGTCGCGGAAGAGGTGCGCGAAGGCGTCCGGCTCGTGCTGCTCCTCGGCGGAGTGGCTGACCAGGTCGTCGACGCCCACGAACTGCGTGGTGCGGGGATCCTCGCCGTACGGCAGGTACTGGGTGGTGCCCGACGGCTCGGGCGGCGGGGTCTGGGCCCAGATCCGTGGGTCCGGCGGATACGGGGATGGTGGTGGGCTGCCGTACAGCGGCTGCTGCGGCTCGTACGCGCCCGGCGGTGGTGGCGGGTGCGCGGCGCGGTCGTACAGCGCCTCGCCGACCGGGTCCTGGGCGGTGAGGTCCTGCTGCCGGTACGGGTCCTCGGCGTAGGCGTCCTGGAGGTACATGTCCGCGGGCGGCTGCTGCGGCACCTGGCCGTGCTCGGGCGGCGGGGTACCGGGGTGGCCCGAGCCGTCCACGGCCCGGCCGTGGTCAGGGTCGTACGGCGCGTTCATGGTTACCCCACCTCATCGTCCCGGGCCCTCCGGGCCACGACATCCTCAACGGTCCACTTTCTCACCCGTGCCGGACGGGTCGGCGCTTTCGGATGCGGTGTCCGGTGTCGGGTCACTCGCCTGCTCCCGGTCTGCTGCGGGGGACCGGCTGCCCGACTCCTGCGTGAGACGTTCCGCGGGGCCCGCGGGGTTCTCCGGTTCGCTGTTCTCCCGGTCACCCGGTTCCCGGCCGGTCTCGGCGGAGCCGTCGGGGGCGGGAGAGCCGCCGGAACCACCGTCGCCGCGGCCGGGGCCGTCGCCGCCGTCCGCCCCGGTGTCGCCCGGTCCCTCGGCGTCCCCTGTGGCCTGCGCGTTCTCGCCGTCCTGCGGCTCCTCCCCGGCCGCCGCCCGCTTGCGCTGGGTGTACATGCGGAAACCGGCAAGGACGAGCAGCAGCACACCGCCGCCGATGACCAGCATGACGGTGGCGGTGACCTCGGTGACCTTCACGTCGAAGCTGACGGGCGCGCCGTACTCCTGGCCGTCCTGCGTGTACAGCTGGGCGATCACCGTCACGGGCCCGTTGGCGTTGGCCGACGTGGTGAACTTCACGGACTGGCTGTGCCCGCCGGAGACCGTGATCGGCTGCTCCGCGTACGCCTTGCCGCCGATCTTCAACCGGGTGGGGTTGGACGAGGTGAGCCGCAGCACCAGGTGGTCGACGCCCTGCACCAGGTTGTTCTGGACCGTGACGGGGATCGTCGCGCTGCGGCCGGAGAGCTTGGTCTCCGACTTGTCGATCAGTTTGACCTCTTCGGAGAGGTCGTCGAGGTAGGCCTTCACCCCGTCGCGGAAGCCCGCGGCCGCGCGGTCGCGGCCGCGCCAGGACGTGGACATCTCGCGGTTCATCGCGCGTCCGAAGGGCGTGACGACCCGGGACTCGTCGGTGAGCACCACCGCGAAGTTGTCGACCTTGCCCTGGGTGTCGGCGATCTCCGTGAAGGCCGGGCCCCGCAGCTCGCGCTTGCGCAGCGACGAGGGGTAGCGGGACGCGGACGGAACCTTCGTCGTGGCCTTGGGGTCCGGATCGGCCTTGGCCGCGCCGGCCAGGTCCTGGGACTGGGACCAGGTGCCCTGCTGGAGGGCGAGCAGGGCCTGGTACATGGCCTGGGCCTGGCTGGTGCTGGGCATGCGCTGCGGGGCGACGACGACGCTGCGCTGCTTGCTCGTCTGACCGTTGAGTTCGAGGCTCTGGGCGAGGAACCGCTGCACCGCGAGCGTGCTGGCACCGGCCTGCGACAGATCGCCCTCGAACGAGGTCGACAGGCGCGCGTCCGCGACGACCGCGGTGGTGCCCTGGCCGATGGGCCGGGCCGCGGACGGCGTGTAGGTCATGCTGTCGGACTCTTCGAGGCTGTCGCTGCGCGCGATGACCTTGTCGGCTCCGGCGGAGGTGGCGACCCGGATGATCGACGGATCGACGGCGCCGTTCACCGGCCAGGCGAAGTCCGTGGCCGGTTTGACGTGGAGCACCGTCTCCACCGTGCTGGCGGCGACGTCCGTGGCGTCCTTGAGCAGGCTCAGGGTGCCGGAGACGCTGGTGCCGCGGTGGGCGAGCGCCGCGAGGTCCGGATCCGCGAACGGCAGCGCCACGACCTCCTTGCCCGCCACCGCCTGCTGGAGCTCGGCGAGCCACTGCTTGGCCACCGCCTGGTGGGTGCCGGCGACGGGGTCCGCGCCGGGGTCCGTCCGGATGCGGTAGTTGCGGGTCATGGCGTCGACGGACGCCAGCAGGTCCGGGTCGATCACCCAGGTGACGTCGAGATCCTTGCCCAGGGTGAGCATCCGTTCCAGCCGGCCGCCCGGGGCGAGGTCCTTGGCGAGGTCGTCGTTGAGGAAGACCGGTGTCTGCACGGTGCCGGGGCCGGTCTCCGCCGTCATGTGGACGGTGGAGACGAGGGGCCACAGGGCGGTCGTCTTCGTCTTCACCGACGCGGCGGAGGGCTGCCACGGCAGGAAGGTGTGCTGGATGCCCAGGACCTGGTCCCACCGCTGGACGGGCGTCTGCCCCGACAGCGAGACGGAGAACTCATAGACGCCGTCGGCGCCGAGGTCCAGCTTGGCGGCCGGGACCGAGATGCTGAAGTGCTGCGCGACGCCGGGCTGGAGCGCGGTGAACTTCTGCGTGTACGTGCCGCCGATCTCCGGGCCGTCGGTGCCGGGCTCGAAGTCGGTGCGCTGCGCCACGGTGTCGATCTCGGAGCGGGTGTCCAGGAGCGGGCCCACCCGCAGCCCGACGTGCGCGTCGGTGACCGGCTGCTTCCCCTTGTTCGTCACCGTGCCCGACACGGTCACCGTGTCTCCCGCGGAGGGGATGCTGGGGCTGAGGGAGTCGAGGGACACCGCGACGGTACGGGACCCGGAGACGGCGGCCCGGGGCGCTTCCTGGCCGGAGGCGTGCGCGGCCGGGGCGGAGAGCTGGAGCAGACCGGTCAGCAGTGGCGCCCCGGCGAGCAGGGCCCCGGTTCGCCGCAGCCAGCGGCGGGCAGGTGAGGGACTGGTCCCCAGGAAGTCTGCCGCCTCGGCCACGCGCTCGCCCGTCCCTCGTCGTCAGTGGTCGTCGGAATGTGCGTCCCCGCATGGTAACGAGACCTGCGGAGCGGAAGTGCCGCGGAGGCGGCCACAAGATCGACGGGAATCCGGGGCGCGCCCTGGATATCCGCGTATCCGGGGATGCCGTTCGTTACATCACGATGGGACGGTCTTGAACGGGTAAGCAAGGGGCCGTCCCCGCGCGCACACCGGAACGACACGGCCGGGCCGCCTGGGCACGTACCCTCTTCTGTTGTGCCGAACGCCAACGATGACACTCCCCCTGCCCTGAGCCAGGTGCAGCAGCGCGCGGTCAGCGAGCTGCTGCGGGTGGCCCCTGTCGCCGACGACCTCGCGCGCCGTTTCCAGGAGGCCGGGTTCTCGCTCGCCCTGGTCGGCGGGTCCGTCCGCGACGCGCTGCTCGGCCGGCTCGGCAACGACCTGGACTTTACGACGGACGCGCGTCCCGAGGACGTACTGAAGATCGTGCGGCCCTGGGCGGACGCCGTGTGGGAGGTCGGGATCGCCTTCGGCACGGTCGGTGCGCAGAAGGACGGCTATCAGATCGAGGTGACGACCTACCGGTCCGAGGCGTACGACCGCACCTCGCGCAAGCCCGAGGTGGCGTACGGCGACTCCATCGAGGAGGACCTGGTCCGTCGGGACTTCACCGTGAACGCCATGGCCGTCGCCCTGCCGGAGAAGAGGTTCATCGACCCGCACGGCGGTCTGGAGGACCTGGCGGAGCGAGTGCTGCGGGCCCCGGGCACCCCGGAGGAGTCCTTCTCGGACGACCCGCTGCGGATGATGCGGGCCGCGCGCTTCGCCGCGCAGCTCGACTTCGAGGTCGCCCCCGAGGTCGTCACGGCGATGAAGGAGATGGCCGGGCGCATCGAGATCGTCTCCGCCGAGCGGGTACGGGACGAGCTGAACAAGCTGATCCTCTCCACCCACCCGCGCAAGGGCCTGACCCTGCTCGTCGACACCGGGCTGGCCGACCGGGTGCTGCCCGAGCTGCCCGCCCTCCGGCTGGAGCGGGACGAGCACCACCGGCACAAGGACGTCTACGACCACACACTGATCGTTCTGGAGCAGGCGATCGACCTGGAGGAGGCGGGTCCCGACCTCACCCTCCGGCTGGCCGCCCTGCTGCACGACATCGGCAAGCCCCGTACGCGCCGTTTCGAGAAGGACGGCCGGGTCTCCTTCCACCACCATGAGGTGGTCGGCGCGAAGATGACCAAGAAGCGCATGACCGCCCTGAAGTACTCCAACGAGCTGGTGAAGGACGTCTCGCACCTGGTCGAGCTGCATCTGCGCTTCCACGGCTATGGCACCGGCGAGTGGACGGATTCGGCGGTCCGCCGCTATGTCCGCGACGCCGGTCCGCTGCTCGACCGCCTGCACAAGCTGACCCGGTCCGACTGCACCACCCGGAACAAGCGCAAGGCGCTCGCGCTGTCCCGCGCGTACGACGGTCTGGAGGAGCGCATCGCCCAGCTCCAGGAGAAGGAGGAGCTGGACTCCATCCGCCCGGACCTCGACGGCAACCAGATCATGGAGATCCTCGGCGTCCCGCCCGGCCCCGCGGTCGGCCGCGCCTACAAGCACATGCTGGAGCTGCGCCTGGAGCACGGCCCGATGGAGCACGATGCCGCTGTGGCGGCCCTTCGGGAGTGGTGGGCCCAGCAGGAGAGCTGACAGCGCGGAGGCCGTGTTTCACGTGAAACATGACCTCCGCGGCACCCGGCCATGACGAAGGGGCGGTGTTTCACGTGAAACACCGCCCCTTCGTCGTACCGCTGAGCCGGGCGTTACTTGGCTTCCTTCAGGCAGAGCACCACGTCGTGGCCGCCGCCGTACTGGACGTAGGAGATCGTCGCGTCGGTGACGGTCTTGCACTTCTCCGTGTCGGTGGAGCCGTCGAACTTCTCGACCACCTTGTACTGGGCGTTGGCGGACGAGCAGTCGACCTCCTTGAGGTCGGCCTTGGTCATCGACCCGTCGTTGTGCATGCACGAGCCCACCGAGGTGGTCTCCGCGTCGTCGCGGGTCAGGAACCAGCCCGCGCCGAACTTCAGGAGCGCGACGATGACGGCGACCACGATCACACCGATGATGCGGATGGCCTTCTTGCCCAGACGCTTGCCGGCCGGCGCGGGCGGCGGCACCGGCGCGCCCTGCTGCTGCGGGAAGGGGGCGTACGGCTGCTGCGGCGGGTAGGGCTGCTGCGGGACTCCCGGCTGACCGGGCTGCTGCCCCATGGGAGCGGTGGGGGCCTGGGCGTACGGGTTCTGGCCCTGGGGCGGCGGCGGAGTAGTCACTTGGGGGTCCCCCTGGAACGTAGACACGATGACGCGAACACGGCGTCGAAATAAGACGCACGTAAGCTACAGGCCCCCACTGACATCCCTGTACTTCCCAGGAGACTCTGTGTCTTTGATGTGACAGTCAGCGGTGTTCAAACCGGGCCATAGTCGCCGCAACCGCTCCGTAGATCACGGCAATCGTGATGACCAGGACCGACGAGCGGCCGTCCGGAGGCAGCATCAGCGCCGCGACGGCCGCCGCGCCGACGAAGGCGACGTTGAACAGCACGTCGTAAACGGAAAAGATCCGGCCGCGGAAGCCGTCCTCGACGCAGGACTGCACGACCGTGTCCGTGGCGATTTTCGCTCCCTGGGTGACGAGCCCGAGCACGAAGGCCGCGACCAGCAGGGGACCGGTGGCGAACAGCAGCCCGAGAGCGGGTTCCAGCACCGCGGCGGAACCGGCGCACACGGCGATCCAGCGCAGGGGGCCGAGCCGCCCGGAGGCCCAGGGAGTGACCAGCGCCGCGGCGAAGAACCCGGCCCCGGACGCGCCCAGCGCGAGACCGAGCAGCCGCAGCCCGTCGTCCGTGTGCGCGGACAGGCCGTAGCGGCACAGCATCAGCACCATGACCGTCAGCGCGCCGTAGCAGAACCGCATCAGCGCCATCGCGCCCAGAGCCCGCGCCGCCGCCCGGCGCGGCGGCGCGGCGAGGTGCCGCACACCGGCCAGCAGGCCCCGCGCGGTGCCGGTCAGCGCGGTACCCAGCCGGGGCGGCGCCGGGTCGCGGTCGGGACCGAGGAGGTCCCGGGCCATCAGCAGCGACGTGAGGGCGGCGCCCAGATAGAGGACGGCGCCCAGCAGCACCACGGCGGCATCCGAGTCGGCCCCGGCCAGGCGCAGGGCGAAGGCGAGGCCGCCGCCCCGAAGGCCGCGAGGGAGCCCGCGGTCGGCGACAGGGAGTTGGCGACGACCAGCCGCTCGGCGTCCACCACCCGCGGCAGCGCGGCGGACAGGCCCGACAGGACGAAGCGGTTGACGGCGGTGACGCACAGGGCGGAGGCGTAGAAGAGCCAGTCGGCGGCGCCCGCCGCCATCAGCACGGCGGTGGCGGCGGCCAGCACCGCGCGGGCCAGATTGCCGTAGAGGAAGACCTGACGGCGCCGCCAGCGGTCCAGCAGCACACCGGCGAACGGACCGACCAGGGAGTAGGGCAGCAGCAGCACCGCCATCGCCGAGGCGACGGCGCCGGCCGAGGCCTGGTGCTCGGGGGAGAAGACGACGTAGGCGGCGAGCGCGACCTGATAGACGCCGTCGGCGCCCTGGGAGAGCAACCGTATGGTGAGCAGCCGTCGGAAGCCCCGCTGGCGCAGCAGGACGCGCAGGTCACGGACGACGGCCATGGGGCACAGCCTCACATACGCGAGGGCCCCCGGGGCACAGACGGGAGGGTCCCCGGGGCGATCGCCTCGGGGACCCTCCCAGCCCTGGCAGGAGCGTTCAGCGTGACGTCAGCGCTCGACGTCGCCGCGGATGAACTTCTCGACGTTCTCGCGGGCCTCGTCGTCGAAGTACTGGACCGGCGGGGACTTCATGAAGTACGAGGACGCCGACAGGATCGGGCCGCCGACGCCGCGGTCCTTGGCGATCTTCGCGGCGCGCAGGGCGTCGATGATGACACCCGCGGAGTTCGGGGAGTCCCAGACCTCGAGCTTGTACTCCAGGTTCAGCGGGACGTCACCGAAGGCACGGCCCTCGAGGCGGACGTAGGCCCACTTGCGGTCGTCCAGCCAGGCCACGTAGTCGGACGGGCCGATGTGGACGTTCTTCTCGCCGAGGTCCCGGTCGGGGATCTGCGAGGTGACGGCCTGCGTCTTGGAGATCTTCTTGGACTCCAGGCGCTCGCGCTCGAGCATGTTCTTGAAGTCCATGTTGCCGCCGACGTTCAGCTGCATCGTGCGGTCCAGGACGACGCCCCGGTCCTCGAACAGCTTCGCCATGACACGGTGCGTGATGGTGGCGCCGACCTGCGACTTGATGTCGTCACCGACGATCGGGACGCCCGCCTCGGTGAACTTGTCCGCCCACTCCTTGGTGCCGGCGATGAAGACCGGGAGGGCGTTGACGAAGGCGACCTTGGCGTCGATGGCGCACTGGGCGTAGAACTTCGCCGCGTCCTCGGAGCCGACCGGCAGGTAGCAGACGAGGACGTCGACCTGCTTGTCCTTGAGGACCTGGACGACGTCGACCGGAGCCTCGGCGGACTCCTCGATGGTCTGGCGGTAGTACTTGCCGAGGCCGTCGAGGGTGTGGCCGCGCTGCACCGTCACACCGGCGGAGGGCACGTCGCAGATCTTGATGGTGTTGTTCTCGGAGGCGCCGATGGCGTCCGAGAGGTCCAGACCGACCTTCTTCGCGTCTACGTCGAAGGCGGCCACGAACTCGACGTCACGCACGTGGTAGTCGCCGAACTGCACGTGCATGAGGCCCGGGACCTTGGCCGCCGGGTCGGCGTCCTTGTAGTACTCGACGCCCTGCACCAGCGATGCGGCGCAGTTGCCCACACCGACGATGGCTACGCGAACCGAACCCATTCCGGTTGCTCCCTGTGTGTACTCGGTGAAGCCCCGACGGGACCTCACGTGGCGGTGTCGCCGGGCGTATCCGGCCGGGAAGGATCCCCGGTCCGGGGCAGGCCGCCCGTCGCTCCATTGGTGGTGTCCTGCTGAGCGGTCCCCCCGTCGGCGGAACCCTTGAGGTCCCGCCCGGCCCGCTCACTCTCGATGAGCTCGTTCAGCCAGCGCACTTCGCGCTCCACGGACTCCATTCCGTGGCGCTGGAGCTCGAGGGTGTAGTCGTCGAGGCGCTCCCTGGTGCGCGCGAGGGAGGCGCGCATCTTCTCCAGACGCTCCTCCAGCCGGCTGCGGCGGCCCTCGAGCACGCGCATGCGCACATCGCGCGAGGTCTGCC
Organism: Streptomyces sp. SAT1; assembly: GCF_001654495.1. Taxonomy (GTDB): domain Bacteria; phylum Actinomycetota; class Actinomycetes; order Streptomycetales; family Streptomycetaceae; genus Streptomyces; species Streptomyces andamanensis. The sequence goes on along the minus strand of NZ_CP015849.1, from coordinate 3,608,673 downwards.
CGAAGAAGGCGAAGCGCGCGGCGAAGTGCTCGTCGTCGTACGCGTCGGGGCCGGTCTGGGAGAGCAGCTCCTCGAAGTGCTCCTTACCTTCTGCCGTCAACCGGTAGACGATCTTCGCGCGGCGCCCGGCGAGCGGGGCGGCGAGGGCGTCCTCGGTGGTGTTCCCCGGTTCCTCGGTCAACCAGCCGTTGGCGACCAGCGTCTTGAGGCAGGGATACAGCGTCCCGTAACTGAACGCACGGAACACACCCAGCGACGTATTGAGCCGTTTGCGCAGCTCATAGCCGTGCATCGGGGACTCGCGGAGCAGGCCGAGTACGGCGAACTCAAGGATTCCGGAACGTCGGCCCATCGTCGCCTCCTCTCTGCCGCGACCCGGCGCCGGCTCACGCCGTACCGGGTGCCGTGACGGTCTTTATGTCGCGCTGATGTATCGACTCGATACATCCAGACGATAGAACGACCCCGCGCGTGCGACAAGGGGGGACAGGGTGAACGGGATCACATCACCGTTTCGTTGCAGCCAAGTTGCCTGATTTGGGGTGAACTTCGGGACCCGGTGGGTTTTGACGGTGCGTAGTCTGTCCGCCATGCATGACACCGGGAACCTAGCGACGCATGGGGACGTCCTTGTCCCTGGTGCAGTACGGGTGAAGGCGCGACCGGCCACATCCGTACGTTCGGGGGGACCGGAAACCAGCCGCTGTTTCCAGGCGCGCACGGGTGCGCCTGCCCGAGGAGTAATCGTTCGATGAGCGAGCACCGTCGCAAACCGCCGCAGCCGCAGGGAGGCGGACGTGCCGCGGCCCGACGCGGCCAGTCCGGCTCGTCCTCCGGCCGCCGCGCGGCACCGCGAGGCGCCAACGGATCTTCAGCCGACTCCGCTGGGTCCGCCTCCGGGTCCACGTCCCACGGGTCTGGCTCGTACGGCGCGGCACAGGAGGAGCGCCCCTACGGCGGCCGGGCCGAGGCCCGCCGGGCGGCGCAGCGCGGCGGCCGGCGGCGCGGAGGCGGGCCCGGTGGCCCCACCGGGCCCGGACGCGGCCAGGGCCGGACGGCTCCACCCGCCAAGAAGCGGTTCATCGACTATCCGCGCGCGGGCAAGTACGGCTGGCGGCGCTGGATGCCGTCCTGGAAGCTGGTCACGGGGCTGTTCATCGGCTTCGTCGGCAGCCTGGTGGCGGTGGCCGGCATCGGGTACGCGATGGTGAGCGTCCCGAACATCCAGGAGACCGCGACCGCCCAGAACAACGTGTACTACTGGGCCGACGGCAGCGAGATGGTCCGGACGGGCGGCGAGATCAACCGCCAGATCCTGAGCTACTCGGACATCCCCAAGAACATGCGCAACGCGGTCATCTCGCAGGAGAACAAGACCTTCGAGACCGACAGCGGCATCGACCCCAAGGGCATCACGCGCGCCCTGCTCAACATGGCCCGGGGTCAGCAGACCCAGGGCGGGTCCACCATCACCCAGCAGTACGTCAAGAACGCGATGCTGAACGACCAGTCGCAGACGATCTCCCGCAAGTTCAAGGAGATCTTCGTGTCGATCAAGGTCGGGACCAAGGTGCCCAAGGACCAGATCATGGCGGGGTACCTCAACTCCTCCTACTACGGTCGCGGGGCCTACGGGCTCCAGGCGGCGTCCCGGGCCTACTTCAACAAGGACGCCAAGAACCTGGACGCCGGCGAGTGCGCCTTCCTGGCAGCGGTGCTCAAGGGCGCCACGTACTACGACCCGGCCGGATCGACGTCCATCGACCCGTCGGCGACACCCCAGGCCAACACCAAGCGCGTCATGAACCAGATGCAGGACACGCTCAACAAGATGGTCGAGTACGGGCATCTGAGCGCCGCGGAGCGGGACAAGTACCGGTCGCTGCCCAAGTGGCAGAGCCCCCGGTCGAACACCCGGCTGAGCGGCCAGGTCGGCTATCTCGTCGACCTCGCCAAGGCCTACGTGATCAACAACACCGGCATCACCGCGGACAAGCTCCAGCAGGGCGGCTACCAGATCCACACGACCTTCGAGAAGGACAAGGTCGACAAGCTGAAGGCCGCGGTGGAGAAGGTCCAGAAGAACAACATCGACCCCAAGAAGCGTCCGAAGTACGACACGCACGTGCAGTTCGGCGGCGCCTCGGTGGACTCCAAGACGGGTGCCATCAAGGCGATCTACGGCGGTGAGGACTGGACCAAGCACTTCACCGACAACGCGGACGCCACCGGTGCGCAGGTCGGTTCGACGTTCAAGCCGTTCGTGCTGGCGGCGGCCATGCGTGACGGTGTCCGTGATCCGGACGGGGGCGAGAACCAGGGGGCGGACGAACGCACCCTCGTCTCCCCCAAGAGCCGCTTCAGCGGCAAGAACAAGCTCAAGATCAAGAGGTACGACGGGACCGTCTGGAAGAACGAGAAGGGCGAGGAGTGGCTCCAGACGAACGACGACAACGAGTCGGTCGGTACCGCGCCCAACTACATGATCGACCTGCGTGAGGCGATGCGGCAGTCGGTCAACACCGCCTTCGTGCAGCTCGGCATGGACGTCGGCCTGGACAAGGTCGAGAAGGCCGCGCTGGACGCGGGCCTGAAGAAGGACAGCCTGACCGGCACCACCTTCCCGTCGTTCTCCATCGGTATCTCCGACCCGAGCGCGATCCGCATGGCGGGCGCCTACGCGACGTTCGCCACCAGCGGGAAGCAGAACGAACCGTTCTCCGTCATGAAGATCGACAACCAGGACGGTACGGTCTACGAGCACAAGAGCGCGGCCAAGCAGGCCTTCGACGCCAACGTCGCCGACAACGTCACCGACGTCCTGAAGACCGTGGTCGAGAAGGGCACCGGTACCAACGCCAAGCTGCCCGGACGGGAAGTGGCGGGCAAGACCGGTACCACCGACGGCAACAAGTCGGCCTGGTTCGTCGGCTACACCCCGCAGCTGTCCACCGCGATCAGCATGTTCCGGCTGGACGACAACGAGAAGAACAAGTCGCGCACGTTCCTGGAGATGTACCACACCGGTGGCCAGGACAAGATCCACGGCTCCTCGTTCCCGTCCGAGATCTGGCACGACTACATGATGGAAGCGCTCAAGGGCCAGCCCGCGGAGAAGTTCCCGACGCCCGAGCCCATCGGTGAGATCGTCAACGCCGCGCCCAGCCCGACGCCCACTCCGACGGCCACCCGGACCGAGGAGAACATTCCGTCCCCGTCGACCACTCCCAGCAAGCCGGAGAACAGCCCGGTCGCGCCGCCGCCTCCGCCGTCGCCCACGCAGACGCACTGCAACTTCTGGGGCTGCGACGACATCGGTGGACAGAACGGAAACAACGGGGCCAACGGCAGCAATGGTGCCAACGGCGGCAATGGGGGTGATGGCGGCGACGGCGGTGGACCCGGTGGCGGGGGCGATGCGAACGGAGGCACCGGCACCTCACCGTCGCCCACGAAGTCGTCGTGGTGGCCGTAGAGACGGTGCCACAGCGGCTGGGGCCGCCTCCTCGCCGCCGTCGGCCATGAGCCGGGGCATCGCTCCGCCGGACCGTTTCACGTGAAACACGGGCCGCCGCACCCACCGGGTGCGGCGGCCCACGGCGTTTTCACTGACGCGTACGGCAGGATGTGCGGCATGCCCAGTGCTGAATCGACGCAAGCGAGCGTGCACGAGCCAGGCCCGGTCCGGCCGACCGAGGAGGACGAGGTCGCCGCGGCCGGCAGTGAGCTGATCGGCGGCCCTGTCGGACGGTACGCGCTGCTCGGGACGTCCTGGTGGTCCCCGGTGCGGGTGATCGCCCTGGTCGCGATCGGCATGTTCGCCCTCGGCCTGGTCCAGAAGGCGCCGTGCTACCACAGCGCCTGGTTCTTCGGCGCGAGTTCGCAGTACACGAAGGCCTGCTACTCGGACATCCCGCACCTCTACCAGGGGCGTGGATTCGCCGACGGGCTCGTGCCGTACTTCGACAAGCTCACCGGGGACATGCCCTACCTCGAGTACCCGGTCCTGACCGGTGTGTTCATGGAGGTGGCCTCCTGGCTGACCCCGCACAGCGGCAGCATCCAGCACCAGGAGCGCTGGTACTGGATGGTCAACGCCGGGATGCTCATGGCGTGCGCGGCCGTCATCGCGGTCTGTGTGACCCGGACACACGCCCGGCGCCCGTGGGACGGCCTGCTGGTCGCCCTGGCGCCGGCCCTGGCCCTGACCGCCACGATCAACTGGGACCTGCTGGCGGTCGCCCTGACGGCCGCGGCGATGCTGATGTGGGCGCGCGAGCGTCCCGTCGCCTTCGGTGTCCTGCTCGGGCTCGCCACGGCCGCCAAGCTCTATCCCGCGCTGCTGCTGGGCCCGCTGCTCGTCCTGTGCTGGCGGGCCGGCCGGTGGCGCGAGTTCGGCAAGGCGCTCGCAGGCGCGGTCGTCGCCTGGCTGGTCGTCAATCTGCCGGTGATGGCCTTCGCCGGTGACGGCTGGTGGCAGTTCTACCGGTTCAGCCACGACCGGGGCGTCGACTTCGGATCCTTCTGGCTGATCTGGGCCCAGAACTCGACCGACCCGCCCAGCACCGACTTCGTGAACACCGTGGCCACGCTGCTGGTGGTGGTGTGCTCCCTCGGTATCGCGGCGCTCACGCTCATGGCCCCGCGCCGACCGCGGTTCGCCCAGCTCGCCTTCCTGATCGTGGCGGTCTTCATCCTCACCAACAAGGTCTACTCACCGCAGTACGTCCTGTGGCTGATCCCGCTGGCCGTGCTCGCCCGCCCGAAGTGGCGCGACTTCCTGATCTGGCAGGCGTGCGAGGTGGCGTACTTCCTCGGGATCTGGCTGTACCTCGCGTACACGACCAGCGGAGACGCCCACAAGGGACTGCCGACCGACGGCTACCACTGGGCGATCGCCGTCCACCTGGCGGGGACGCTGTACCTGTGCGCGGTCGTCGTGCGCGACATCCTCGTGCCGGACCGCGACGTGGTGCGCCGGTCCGGGGACGACGATCCCTCGGGCGGTGTGCTCGACGGGGCCGAGGACGTCTTCGTGCTGGGAGCCGCGGCCCGCCCGGCACGGCACATGGCCTTCTACGAGGACGCCGACGTCGACGCCGAGGCCGAATGGGCCGGTGTCCCCGCGGAGCACCGCGAAGAGCCGGAGCACCCCGAGGGGCGTTCGCTCTGAGCGAACGGCGCTGATGGCGCCCTGTATGCCCTGCATGAGGCCCTGCCCGGTGACCACCGGGCAGGGCCTCATCCACGCGTGACGGCGACCGGGCTCAGCGGTCCACGATCCGGTCGAACTGCGTGGTGGTGTGCCGCAGATGGGCGACGAGTTCGTCGCCGACCGTCGGTTCCGGCGCGTCCGAGGGCACGAACAGGATCGAGACCTGCATGTGCGGCGGCTCGGCGAACCAGCGCTGCTTGCCGCCCCAGACGAACGGCGAGAGGTTCCGGTTCACGGTGGCGAGGCCGGCCCGTGCGACGCCCTTGGCGCGCGGCATGACGCCGTGCAGCGCCTTGGGCGCCTCCAGACCCACGCCGTGCGACGTACCGCCCGCCACGACCACCAGGAAGCCGTCGGAGGCCACCTTCTGCTGCCGGTAGCCGAAGCGGTCGCCCTTGGCCACACGCGTCACGTCCAGGACCGCGCCGCGGTACTGGGTGGCCTCGTGGTCGCCCAGCCACAGCCGGGTGCCGATCCGGGCACGGAAGCGGGTCTGCGGGAACTGCTGCTGGAGCCGGGCGAGTTCGTCGGCCTTCAGATGGCTGACGAACATGGTGTGCAGCGGAAGCCGGGCCGCGCGCAGCCGGTCCATCCAGCCGATGACCTCCTCGACGGCGTCCGAGCCGTCCGTCCGGTCCAGCGGCAGATGGATCGCGAAGCCCTCCAGGCGGACGTTCTCGATGGCGGCGTGCAGCTGCGGCAGCTCCTGCTCGCTGACACCGTGCCGCTTCATCGAGGACATCACCTCGATGACGACGCGGGCTCCGACCAGGCCGTAGACGCCGTCGATGGAGGACACCGAGCGGATCACCCGGTCGGGCAGGGGCACCGGCTCCTCGCCGCGCCGGTAGGGCGTCAGCACCAGCAGGTCGCCCCCGAACCAGTCCTTGATCCGGGCGGCCTCGTACGTCGTGCCGACGGCGAGGATGTCCGAGCCGAGCCGGGTGGCCTCCTCGGCCAGGCGCTCGTGCCCGAAGCCGTAGCCGTTGCCCTTGCAGACCGGGACCAGTCCGGGGAACTGCTCCTGCACGTGCTTGTGATGCGCCCGCCAGCGCGCGGTGTCGACGTAGAGCGTGAGCGCCATGGCCGGACCTGGGACCTTTCTCGTGGCTGCGGTGTGGTGAGGTGTGGCAGAGAGGTGGAGGGGACCACCGGCGCCGTCGGAGCGGAGCGCGGGGTCAGCGCCGCGACATGTAGATGTCGAGCGCCTTGTGGAGCAGCTTGTTCAGCGGGAAGTCCCACTCGCCGAGGTACTCGGCCGCCTGGCCGCCGGTGCCGACCTTGAACTGGATCAGGCCGAAGAGGTGGTCGGTCTCGTCCAGCGAGTCGGAGATGCCGCGCAGGTCGTAGACCGTGGCGCCGAGCGCGTAGGCGTCGCGCAGCATCCGCCACTGCATCGCGTTCGAGGGCCGGACCTCGCGGCCGATGTTGTCCGAGGCGCCGTAGGAGTACCAGACGTGCCCGCCGACGATGAGCATCGTCGCCGCGGCCAGGTTCACCCCGTTGTGCCGGGCGAAGTACAGCCGCATGCGGTTGGGGTCCTCGGTGTTGAGGGCGGACCACATGCGCTGGAAGTACGACAGCGGCCGGGGCCGGAAGTGGTCGCGCACGGCCGTGATCTCGTACAGCCGCTGCCACTCCTCCAGGTCGTGGTAGCCGCCCTGGACGACCTCGACACCGGCCTTCTCGGCCTTCTTGATGTTGCGGCGCCACAGCTGGTTGAAGTTCTTGTGGACCTCTTCCAGGGAGCGGTTGGCCAGCGGCACCTGGAAGACGTAGCGGGGCTGGACGTCCCCGAAGCCGGCACCGCCGTCCTCGCCCTGCTGCCAGCCCATGCGGCGCAGCTTGTCGGCGACCTCGAAGGCGCGCGGCTCGATGAAGTCGGCCTCCAGGTCGCGCAGCCGCTTGACGTCCGCGTCCTGGATGCCCTTCTTGATGCTCTCGGAGTTCCAGCGCCGGATGATCACCGGCGGACCCATCTTGACCGAGAAGGCGCCCTGCCGCTTCAGATGGGCCAGCATCGGCTGGAGCCAGTCGTCGAGGTTGGGCGCGAACCAGTTGATGACCGGGCCCTCGGGCAGATACGCGAGGTAGCGCTTGATCTTGGGCAGCTGGCGGTACAGCACGAGCCCGGCGCCGACCATGTACCCCGTACGCTCGTCGAACCAGCCGAGGCTCTCGGAGCGCCACTCCGCCTTGACGTCGGCCCAGGCCGGGACCTGCATGTGACTCGCCGCCGGCAGGCTCTGGATGTAGGCCAGATGCTGCTCTCGACTGATGGTCCTCAGGGTCAGGCTCATTCGGGGCGCTCCTCGGGCTGGCGTGTCCCCATGGGTTCAGGGGCTCCGGCTCTCGCGCCGAAGCCTACTGCGCCAGGGGAGCGCGCAGACTGGCCGCACACCACCTTCGCCCCGGCCTGTCGCCCGGGGCGGCAGCGGCGCACGGCGCGCGGACGGCGCCCGCGGGGTGCGGCGGACGCCGTCCGCGATCCGGCCGGCCCGGTGCGGCGTCAGCTGATGACGCCGCCGAAGAGGCCGCCGTGGGCCATGCCGAGGAAGAACCCGATCGCCGAGGCGCCGAGACCGAGGATGAGGCCGAAGCGCTCGCGCGTGGTCACCGAGATCCACTGGCCGTACGCGCCGGTGAGGATGCCCACCAGCCCGGCCCAGGAGCTCACCAGATGCAGGCTGTGGAAGAGGAGGCCGGTGATGAAGGCGAGGACGCCCAGCACCAGGGTCGTCGCGAGCAGCGCGTCCTGGAGAGGGTGGGACTTGCCGTCCGTGGCGAGGAGGCCGTTGTTCGCGGCGGTGTTCGGTCGCATCGTCTGTGCCATGGGGCACCTCCTGCGAGAGGCAGCGCTTCGTAGCGCCGAGTCACCCGAGGTGTCCAGATTGCCGGGTTCTGTGCCCGGATTTCAACCGGAAGCCGGGTGCGGGTAGTCTGTACCGTCTGCACTTGTGTCTGCCCGGCCCGCGCACGGGACAACCCGAGGACGGCCCGGAGAATCCGCCGGTCCGGCCCCGTTGTCAGTGCCGGCTGTTTTACTGGCACACACGATTGCGTACGCATCACAACCCTCCTGCCACGGAACGACCGTGGCCGCTGAGTCCGAAGGAGGTGGGTTCCACATGCGTCACTACGAGGTGATGGTCATCCTCGACCCCGATGTCGAGGAGCGCGCTGTCTCCCCGCTGATCGAGAACTTCCTTTCTGTCGTCCGTGACGGTGGCGGAAAGGTCGAGAAGATCGACACCTGGGGCCGTCGCCGTCTCGCGTACGAGATCAAGAAGAAGCCCGAGGGCATCTACTCGGTCATCGACCTGCAGGCCGAGCCTGCGGTCGTCAAGGAGCTCGACCGCCAGATGAACCTGAACGAGTCGGTCCTCCGGACCAAGGTCCTCCGCCCCGAGACCCACTGAGCCCCGGCTCAGCGATCTCGGGATCCGAGTAGCAGCACCAGCAGCCAGCAGCAAACCCGCCGAGAGGTACCCCCATGGCAGGCGAGACCGTCATCACGGTCGTCGGCAATCTCGTCGACGACCCCGAGCTGCGCTTCACCCCCTCCGGTGCGGCGGTCGCGAAGTTCCGCGTCGCGTCCACGCCCCGCACCTTCGACCGCCAGACGAACGAGTGGAAGGACGGCGAGAGCCTCTTCCTGACCTGCTCGGTCTGGCGTCAGGCGGCGGAGAACGTCGCGGAGTCGCTCCAGCGAGGCATGCGCGTCATCGTGCAGGGCCGGCTGAAGCAGCGGTCCTACGAGGACCGTGAGGGCGTCAAGCGCACGGTCTACGAGCTGGACGTCGAGGAAGTCGGCGCCAGCCTGCGCAATGCCACGGCCAAGGTCACCAAGACCAGCGGCCGCGGCGGCGGCCAGGGTGGTTACGGTGGCGGTGGCGGTGGCGGCCAGGGTGGCGGCGGCTGGGGCGGCGGCCCCGGCGGCGGCCAGCAGGGCGGTGGCGGCGCTCCCGCCGACGACCCGTGGGCGACCGGCGCTCCTGCCGGTGGCAACCAGGGTGGCGGCGGCTGGGGTGGCGGTTCCGGCTCCGGCTCCGGCGGCGGTGGCGGCTACTCGGACGAGCCCCCCTTCTAGGTCTGTGCACCGGGTCCCCGGACCCGGCCGGACCGAGGGTGGGCCGTACCCACACTTCTTGATCACACAGGAGAAACACCATGGCGAAGCCGCCTGTGCGCAAGCCTAAGAAGAAGGTCTGCGCTTTCTGCAAGGACAAGGTCACGTACGTGGACTACAAGGACACGAACATGCTGCGGAAGTTCATTTCCGACCGCGGCAAGATCCGTGCCCGCCGCGTGACCGGCAACTGCACGCAGCACCAGCGTGACGTCGCCACGGCCGTCAAGAACAGCCGTGAGATGGCGCTGCTGCCCTACACCTCCACCGCGCGATAAGGGAAGGGTGAGCCATTCATGAAGATCATCCTGACCCACGAGGTCACCGGCCTCGGTGCCGCGGGCGACGTCGTCGACGTCAAGGACGGTTACGCTCGCAACTACCTGATCCCGCGGAAGTTCGCGATCCGCTGGACCAAGGGTGGCGAGAAGGACGTCGAGCAGATCCGTCGTGCTCGCAAGATCCACGAGATCCAGACCATCGAGCAGGCCAACCAGATCAAGGCCCAGCTCGAGGGTGTGAAGGTCCGTCTGGCCGTCCGCTCCGGCGACGCCGGTCGTCTCTTCGGTTCCGTCACCCCGGCCGACGTCGCCTCGGCGATCAAGGCCGCCGGTGGTCCCGAGGTCGACAAGCGCCGCATCGAGCTGGGCGCGCCGATCAAGACCCTGGGCGCCCACGCGACGTCCGTGCGTCTGCACCCCGAGGTGGCCGCCAAGGTCAGCATCGAGGTCGTCGCGGCCTGATCGCCGTGCTCGGCTGAACGCAGCTGAGAGAGGGGCCGCACCCGGCTGGGTGCGGCCCCTCTTCGTGGTCGCGGGTGGGCCCGTGCCGTGCAGGCTCTACGGCGTGCGAGCGCGGCTCACGAGGTGGGAAGGGCGTCCGTGTTTCGCGGTCTCGCCGGTTTTCACGGTTTCACGTGAAACAGCTCGATCACCGCGGCGGTGACGGACGGGCGCCGGCCTCAGCGCGTCGCGCCCGTCACCAGCCAGCGGCCCGACCGGGTTCGTATCCACAGGGTCAGCAGGCGCACGGTCATCATGAGCGCCATCGCGGCCCACAACGCGGTGAGTCCGCCGCCGAACACGGGCACCAGAAGCGCGGCGGGGGTGAACACCGCCAGGGTGAGGATCATCGCCCCGGCCAGGTACGGGCCGTCGCCCGCGCCCATCAGTACGCCGTCGAGGACGTAGACGATGCCGCAGACCGGCTGGGAGAGCGCCACCAGCAGCAGAGCGGGAAGGGCGGTGTGCTTCACCGTGGCATCGCCGGTGAACAGGGGCAGGAACACCGGGCGGCTCACGACCACGAGAAGTCCGAGAACGACACCGACCACCGCGCCCCACTGCACCATGCGCCGGCAGACGTCCCGGGCGCCCGCAGTGTCACCGGCGCCCAGGAAGCGGCCGATGATGGCCTGTCCGGCGATCGCGATGGCGTCGAGCGCGAAGGCGAGCAGGCTCCACAGGGACAGGATGATCTGATGGGCGGCGATGTCCGCGTCACCGAGGCGGGCCGCGACCGCCGTGGCGATCATCAGGATCGCCCGCAGGGAGAGCGTGCGCACCAGCAGGGGAACACCGGCCTGTGCACAAGCCCTGATGCCCGCGGCGTCGGGGCGCAGGGACGCGCCGTGCCTGCGGGCTCCGCGGACGACCACGACGAGGTAGACCGCGGCCATGGCGCACTGGGCGATCACGGTGCCCCAGGCGGAGCCCGCGATGCCGAGGCCGGCGCCGTAGACCAGTCCGACGTTGAGGACGGCATTGGCGACGAAGCCGCCCACGGCGACGTAGAGGGGGGTCCGGGTGTCCTGGAGACCGCGGAGCACCCCGGTGGCGGCGAGCACGACGAGCATGGCGGGGATGCCCAGGGCGGAGATCCGCAGATACGTGGTCGCGTACGGGGCGGCCGTGTGCGAGGCGCCGAAGAGGTCCACCAGCGCCGGTGCGCTGGGCAGGACCGTCACGATGACGGCGGCGCCGAGCAGCAGCGCCAGCCATACGCCGTCCATCCCCTGGCGGATCGCGGCCTGGAGATCGCCCGCGCCGACGCGGCGTGCGACCGCGGCCGTGGTGGCGTAGGCGAGGAAGACGAACACGCTGACGGCGGTGGTCAACAGGGCGGAGGCGACCCCGAGGCCGGCCAGTTGCGCCGTGCCGAGGTGGCCGACGATCGCGCTGTCGGCCAGCACGAAGAGCGGCTCGGCGACGAGTGCGCCGAAGGCCGGGACCGCCAGTGCGACGATCTCTCGGTCATGCCGACGGCGGTCGGCCGCAGGTCGTGCGGGGGCCTGTGTCATGGGCACCAATCTAACCGTCCACAGGTAAGCGATGCAAAGCGCTTTGGACCCTTACTTTTGCTGGTGAACTGTGCAGGTGTGCGCACTGTTCGAAGCGATCTTGGTCCGATGGGGAAAGTTTTTCTTCTGCACAGCCGGTGGACGGGAAACCAGCAGGTCAGCAGTGGTCCCTGGAATCCTGCGAGGGCTTGTTCACAGCACTGTCCACCGGGTCGTGCACAGGTTTCGCCGAGTTCTCCACAGCATCGGGCCCGTCGTCCACATGGCCTGTGGATAACCAGATTGGCTGACGGTGCCCGGGGGCCTACCGTGGTCCGGCGCCTGCTCCTTTCGCCTGCTCCCGAACACGTCGTGAGACGACGCGCCGGAAGCGGAGGCGGGCTGCTCGATATGTCAGTGCCGTGCCGTAGAAATGAGAGGCACGGCGAGGTCCGCTCGGCGGACGGGAGGAGGCCGCTCGGTGAGCATTTCCGAGCCCTTGGACGACCCGTGGGCCGACAGCGGACCAGGTGATCGTCTGCCTGCCTCCCGTCGGCGGCCCGAAGGAGGGCGCGGCCGCGACGAACAGCACGACCGGGGCCGGGAGGGCGACGCCTGGGAGGGCGGCGGCTCGGCCTTCGAGCGGGTCCCCCCGCAGGACCTCGACGCGGAGCAGTCCGTCCTCGGCGGCATGCTCCTGTCCAAGGACGCCATCGCGGACGTCGTCGAGATCCTCAAGGGCCACGACTTCTACAAGCCCGCCCACGAGACGATCTACCAGGCCGTCCTCGACGTCTACGCCAAGGGCGAGCCCGCCGACCCCATCACCATCGCGGCCGAGCTGACCAAGCGCGGCGAGATCAACAAGGTGGGCGGTGCCTCGTATCTGCACACGCTGGTGCAGACGGTGCCCACCGCGGCGAACGCCGCCTACTACGCGGAGATCGTCCACGAGCGCGCGGTGCTGCGCCGCCTGGTCGAGGCCGGCACCCGGATCACCCAGATGGGTTACGCGGGCGACGACGACGTCGACGAGATCGTCAACCGCGCCCAGGCCGAGATCTACGCGGTCACCGAGCAGCGCACCAGCGAGGACTACCTGCCGCTGGGCGACATCATGGAAGGCGCCCTCGACGAGATCGAGGCCATCGGGTCGCGCAGCGGCGAGATGACGGGCGTGCCCACCGGGTTCACCGACTTCGACTCGCTGACGAACGGCCTGCACCCCGGCCAGATGGTCGTCATCGCCGCCCGTCCCGCGATGGGCAAGTCGACGCTCGCCCTGGACTTCGCGCGCGCCGCCTCCATCAAGCACAACCTGCCCAGCGTCATCTTCTCGCTGGAGATGGGCCGCAACGAGATCGCGATGCGACTGCTGTCCGCGGAGGCCCGCGTCGCCCTGCACCACATGCGCTCGGGCACGATGACCGACGAGGACTGGACCCGGCTGGCCCGCAGGATGCCGGACGTCTCCGCCGCCCCGCTCTACATCGACGACTCCCCCAACCTGTCGATGATGGAGATCCGGGCCAAGTGCCGCCGTCTGAAGCAGCGCAACGACCTCAAGCTGGTCGTCATCGACTACCTCCAGCTGATGCAGTCCGGCGGTTCCAAGCGCGCCGAGAGCCGTCAGCAGGAGGTCTCGGACATGTCCCGTAACCTCAAGCTGCTCGCCAAGGAGCTGGAGCTGCCCGTCATCGCCCTCTCCCAGCTCAACCGTGGTCCCGAGCAGCGCACCGACAAGAAGCCGATGGTCTCCGACCTGCGTGAGTCCGGCTCCATCGAGCAGGACGCGGACATGGTCATCCTGCTGCACCGCGAGGACGCCTATGAGAAGGAGTCCCCGCGCGCGGGCGAGGCGGACCTGATCGTCGCCAAGCACCGTAACGGCCCGACCGCGACGATCACGGTCGCCTTCCAGGGCCACTACTCCCGCTTCGTGGACATGGCCCAGACCTGACCTCGGCTCCCTGGAGGGCGAAGAAGACAGCCCCACCCGTCACCTTGCGCCGTGCCTTCGAACGGACGGGAACGCCAGTACCACCCCGACTGCGGTCAGCTGCCACAACACACCCAGCCCGAGGAGCCGGTCTGCCCCTACGGCACCCGACACCGGCCCGGCCAGCGCCAGCCCGAGCGGCCCCAGGGCGAAGGCACCCAGGCTGTCGAACGCACTGACACGTCCGCGGACCTCGGCGGGGATCTCGCGCTGCATGACGGTCGTCACGAGGGTGTTGCACACCGCTGCTCCGACCCCTGCGAAGAGTGCGGCTGCGGCCACCCAGCCCAACGACAACCGCGCCGCCAACGCTGCCGCCGGGACTGCCCAGCCCGCGGATGCGGCCACGGACCAGACGAGTGCCCGGCTGGGGTTCCTGCCGAGCAGCGCCAGGCCGCCCCCGGTTGAGCCGATGCCGTAGAGGGCCAGCACCAGCCCCCAGGCACCGGCACCGCCGAGCCGCTGCTGGGCAAGAGTCGGGCCCAGTACCAGGAACGGTGCCCAGAGGACGAAGTTGAAGAGGCTGATGTGGAGGGTCGTGACCCACAGCCACGTGCGGGAGGTGAACTCCTTCCAGCCGCGTCCCAGGTCGGTGAACAATCCATGGCGGGGCGTGGCCAACTGCGACAGGGGCAGCCCAGCCAAGGCTATGACGCTCACGCCGTAGCTGGCCGCGTCGACAGCGACCACGGTGCCCGCATCAGAAACAGCGATGAGCAGGCCGGCTAGACCTGGACCTGCGACCGAGGTCACAGCCTGGGTGATCTGCAGCAGCGAGTTGGCGTCCGCAAGGTCATCCGCAGGAACGAGGTGGGGCACCAGAGCTGTCAGGCCCGGACTGAACCCTCCCTCACCGATTCCGAGGAGCACCGCCAGCACGACCACTTCCCAGACCTTCGCGCTATGGGTGAACAGCAGTACGGCCAGCGTGCCCTGGGCGGCGAACCGGAGCAGATCCGCTGTCAGCATGACTGCACGGGCTCCGAGCCGATCGGTGAACACGCCGCCGAGTAGCAGTACGACCAGCACCGCGAGGATCCGCGCCGCCATCACCACGCCGACGGCGTCCACCCCGCCGCCAGGCATCTGCAGCACGGCGAAGGTCGTACCGATCGTGTTCATCCCGGTGCCGAGTAACGACGTGCTCTGGCCGGCGAGGAAGCGGCGGAACCGGGAGTATCGCAGCGTGCGCAGGCGGTGAGTGGCTGTTCGGGGCTTGGATGCAGCGGGCGGGCGAGTGCGAAGCGTCATGGCTCCGCACTGTTCCTCCATCAACCTATTTCCTGCAAGCGTTTCCGGGAAAGAAATCTGAGTCTTTCGCGAGTGATTATTGTTCCGGTTGAACTGGCGCAGTAAATGGCCTCTATTTACTGCAACATGCCTGGTGGTAGGCTCACCGGAAGAAGAATGGGGCAAACTCCATGGAGTTTATTTACTGCGGATGGCCAGTGTGATCCAGCGTGAAACCGACAGTGTGGGCACACCTCGTCCGGCGCCGGTGGAGTACAGCGCCGCCGTCGACCGCTATCTCGCTGCGGCCGATCTCGGCAGCGCCTCCCGCCGCGTGTACCGCATCTCGCTGGTCGGGTGGTCCTGGCCATTGGTCGACCGCCGGGCTCCGGCCGGTCGCGAGCGCCGGGGAGCTCACCCACCCGTCGTTCCGTTTGCCCTGCTCGACGACCCGAAGGCCCCGGAGCGGCTGCAACGGGGACTGACCGACCGCGCCGCTGCTGCCGAACCACGCACACTGGCCCGCGAACTGGCCTGCCTTCGAGCCGCTACGGCGTGGTGGCTGGCAGAAGGCTGGATCACCGCAGACCCGGCCGCCGGACTGGCACCGCCGCCTCCGCGTCCTGGACCGGTACCGAGCGCCTCTGGTGCTTCCACGACTACGAGGGTGACCGCCGCCGACCCGGATCGGGCCCACGCTGCCCTCGCTTTGCGGGCTCCGCTCCGGGAGTTGACTCTGTGGCACCTCCTCCATGAGTCGAGAGCCCCCGTAGAACAGGTGCTTGCCCTCAATATCGACGACCTCGACCTACCTGGTCGCCGCACCCGGGCGCGCGCGGCAGCATCCCTGAGCTGGGAACGGGGCACGGCGCGCTTGCTGCCCATGCTGCTGGCCGGGCGCACTGCGGGGCCGGTGTTCGTCACCGACCGACGGGCCCCGGCCCCCACACCGGCAGCTGACCGCTGCCCGGTGACCGGCCGGGGACGGCTTTCCTACCGCCGGGCCGCCGAGCTCTTCACAGCCGCGACCAGACCACTCGATCCAGCCGGCCGTGGCTGGACCCTGCTTGTCCTCCGCGACCGGGCACCCCGGAACAGGTCGGTCCCCAGATGACGCATCGGCGAGTTGCCGCTATCCACGGACTCTCGAAGAGCCTGGCTCCTCGGACGCGCAGCGACGAGCTGACCTCAACCGGCGATCACGTACTCGTCGATCAGCCCGGCGCGCAGGGCCGCTCCGGCGAGCGTGGCGCCGCCGATGGTCATCGGGCCGCCGTCCTCGGCCTTGAGCCGGGTGATCTCCGCGATCGCGTCGCCGGTGACCAGGCGGGTGTTCCGGTCGACCGTGTCGAGCGTCGAGGAGAACACCACCTTCGGTGTGTCCCGCCAGTTCCGCGCGAACTCGATCTCCGCCGGGGTGGCGCCCGGCTGTCGGTCGCCGGTCGGCCAGGAGGAGCTCATCGTCTCCCACAGCTTGCGCCCGTACAGCGCCAGGCCGTTCGCCTGCTCATGGTCGAGCCACCACTGGAACAACTCGCCGCTCGGCGGTCCGCTCCAGCCGATGTCGTCGCCGGCCGCGGCGACGAAGCCGTCCAGGGTCAGGTTCATGCCGTAGATCAGTTTCCGCATGGCCCAGCCTTCCGTCCGTGGGTGTCCGGCGTACGGACCGGAGCGGCGCGGGAAACGCATCGGCGCGATCCGGGCTCGTCGGCAGCCCTTGTGCTCGGGGCTCGGTGCGGTGCACCCGGCCGTCCGGGCCTCAGCTGTTCAGCGCCGCGGCCCGGGACGCCCGCTGGGCGAAGACGGCCTCGCGGCGGTCCGCCATCTGGCGCAGCGCGTCCTTGCGGTCGCGTGCGGAGAGCCGGTCCAGGTAGGTGTGACCGGCCAGGTGGTCGGTCTCGTGCTGGAGGCAGCGGGCGAAGTAGCCCGTGCCCTCGATGACGAGCGGGGCGCCCTGCTGGTCGAATCCGCGCACCACGGCGCGGTCGGTGCGGGGCACGGTCATGTTCGCGCCGGGTACGGACAGACAGCCCTCGACGTCGTCGATGAGCCGCCGGCCGCCCGGCTCGGGCAGTTCCAGGACCGGATTGACCAGGTGGCCGACATGCCGGATCCCGTCGTCGTCCGGGCAGTCGTACACGAAGAGCCGCAGGCCGACGCCGACCTGGTTGGCGGCGAGACCGGCCCCGTCGGCCAGGTACATGGTCAGGAACATGTCGTCGATCAGCGCCGACAGCTCCGCGGTCCCGAACGCGGTCACCTCCTGGCACGGACGGCTCAGCACCTCCTCGCCCACCACCGTGATCCGGCGGAACGAGCCGTGCTCCGCCCGCGCGGTCCGGTCCGGGAAGGTGTCGACGGGACGGCCCTGCACGCGGACCCGCCGGTCGGCGGGGCGGGAACGCCCGGTTCGCTCGGTCACGGCGTCTCTCCTCGGCTCTTCGGCTCTTCGACCTGCGGCTCTTCGACCTGCGGCTCTTCGACCTGCGGCTCTTCGACTTGCGCCGGGCTTTGCAAAGTAGCAGACTTTGCAAAGTGACTGAAGACCGTGACATCCCGCGCGGCCGTACGGGTGACGCCGACGGCGGACTGCGTGAGCACGAGGTCCGCACCGCGCTGCTGGAGCTGCTCGCCGAGGTCGGCACCGTCACCGCCACCGAGGCCGCGTCCCGGCTGGGCTACAGCTCCGGCCTGTGCTCGTTCCATCTGCGGCAGCTCGCCCGGCACGGCCGCATCGAGGAGGCGCCGCACCGCGGAGGACGCGCCCGGCCCTGGCGCCTGGTGCGGCACGATCGCGCCGCCGACGGGCCGGCCGAGGACGCGTTCGGCGATCTGGCCAGAGGGCTGGAGGACGAGAGCTGGCAGCGCTGGCTGACCCAGCGGGACGGCGCCCCTCCCGAGTGGCGCCACGACGCGGCCTTCAGCGCCGTCGCCTATCTGACGCCCGGGGAGATGAACCGCGTCGCGGAAGCGGTCCGGCAGGCCCTCGCGCCCTACCAGGACCGTGAACAGCGGCCGCTGGCCCGCCCGGAGGATGCCCGGCCGGTGGCACTCATCACGCGGCTGTTCCCCCTGCTGCCCCCCGTACCGGAGGCCACGGACCGAGACTGAGCGGGCGTCCGGCCGCACGGCGAGGCGCGGCCCGGTGAAATGGGCTCGACGCGCACAGCCGTCCCGGATGGACTGGGGGCATGACGACACCTCAGGATGAACTGCTGCCCGGCACCCGTCGCGCCCTGACGCACCGGATCGCCGTCGCCCAGGCCGAAGGGCGGGCGCCCTCGGTCGTCGCGTCCGTCGTGCGGGACGGCCGGACGGTCTGGCACGGCGCGCGGACGTCGGTGGACGGACACGCACCGGACGAGCACACCCAGTACCGCATCGGCTCCCTCACCAAGACCTTCACCGCCGTGCTCGTCCTGCGGCTGCGCGACGAGGGCCTGCTCGACCTCGGCGACCCGCTGGAGAAGCATCTGCCGGGCACCGGCGCGGGCGACGCGACCCTCGTCGACCTGCTGGCCCACACCGGCGGGCTGGCCGCCGAGGCGCCCGGCCCCTGGTGGGAGCGGACACCGGGGACGCTGCGTCCCGAACTGTCCGACGTCCTGGGGGAGGAGCCGCTGCGGCACCCGGTCGGCAGGCGGTTCCACTACTCGAACCCGGGCTACACCCTGCTGGGCGCGCTGGTCGAGAAGGTGCGCGGGGCCGCGTGGGAGGACGTCCTCCGGCGCGAGGTGCTCGATCCGCTGGGGCTGAGCGCGACGGGAGTACGGCCCAGGGCGCCGCACGCGGGCGGCTGGGCCGTGCACCCGTGGGCCGATGTGATGCTCCCCGAGCCTGTGGAGGACCTCGGGCGGATGGCTCCGGCCGGGCAACTCTGGTCCACGACAGGGGACCTCGGCCGGTTCGCCTCCTTCCTCGCCCGGGGCGACGACCGGGTGCTCGGCCTCCGGTCGCTCCAGGAGATGCGCACTCCTGCGGCCCCGGGCGCGGCGGCGGACGTGGTGACGGGGTACGCGTACGGGCTGGGAATGGAGCTGCGGCGCTCCGGCGAACGGCTCCTGGTGGGGCACTCGGGGTCGCTGCCCGGCTTCCTCGCCTCGCTCACCCTCGCCGTGGACGACGATGTGGCCGCCGTGGTGCTGGCCAACTGCACCTCGGGTGTCCCGACGACCACGGTGGGAGCCGACCTGGTCCGTATCGTGGCCGATGCCGAACCACGTATCCCGGAGCCCTGGCGGCCCTTGCGGGACATCGATCCGGCGGTGCTGGAGCTGGCGGGGCAGTGGTACTGGGGAACCCATGGCTTCGGTCTGAGGCTGACCGGCGACGGGCTCCTCTCGCTGGAGCCGCTGGCCGGCCCCGGGCGCCGGTCGCGGTTCCGGGCGAACGGTGACGGCACCTGGACGGGGCTGGAGGGGTACTACGCCGGTGAGCCGCTGCGGGTCGTACGGCGGCCGGACGGGTCCGTGGACCACCTCGATCTCGGCTCGTTCGTGTTCACCCGTCAGCCGTACGACAGCCGCTCCGCCGTGCCCGGGGACGTGGACCCGCAGGGGTGGCGGGGCATCGGCTAGCCGTCGACGAGTTGAGCGGTGGCCGTTTCACGTGAAACGGCCACCATCGCGGGCCGAGGTCGCGGTCGGGGGGTGTGGCCCGGGGCGCGCGGAGCGCACCTCCATCGGCCCGCGAAGCGGTCACAGGGGCAGCTTGTAGCCCACGTGCGAGGCCTCGAAGCCCAGCCGTTCGTAGAAGCGATGCGCGTCGGTGCGGCTCCGGTCGGTCGTCAGCTGCACCAGGGCGCAGCCCTCGCGCCTTGATGTGTCGACCGCCCACTCGATGAGCTGGGTACCCAGGCCGCTGCCGCGTTCCCCGGCGTGGACGCGGACCCCCTCGATGATCGACCGGGTGGCTCCGCGCCGGGACAGCCCGGGGACGATCGTGAGCTGGAGGGTGCCGATGACACGGCCCTGACGCACGGCGACCACCAGATGCTGGTTCGGATCGGCACGGAGCCGTTCCAGGGCGGCCAGGTACGGCGCGAGGTCGTCGGGGGATTCGCGCAGCGCGCCCAGCGGGTCGTCCGCGAGCAGGGCGACGATGGCGGGGACGTCCTCGGCGGCGGCGGCGCGTATCTCAAGATCTCCCATGGCCCGAAGCCTAGGCGGAGACGATGAACGCGGGGCGCCAGGGTCTACGCGGGCGCCGGAGCCGGGGCGGGGGCGTGCAGCGACTCCACGACGCGCACCAGCGGGGCCAGTTCCGGTTTCTGCGCGGCCTCGTCGAGCGCCTCCCGCAGAGCGGTGTCGTTCGTCGGCCTGGCCTCCTCCAGGAGCTGGAGGCCCGCCGGGGTGACGTTGGTGTAGATGCCGCGGCGGTCGGTCGGGCACAGGTACCGCTCCAGCAGGCCACGGTCCTCCAGCCGGGTGACGAGCCGGGTGGTGGCGCTCTGGCTCAGGACGACAGCGTCGGCGACCTGCTTCATCTGCAGATGGCCGCCCTCGCCGTCGTGCTGCCGGCTGAGCACGTCGAGCAGGGAGTATTCGCGCACGCTCAGCTCGTGTCCCGTCTGGAGGGCGCGCTCGATGTGCGTCTCGATCCTGCCGTGCAGCAGGGAGAGGGCGCACCAGCCCTGGGCGAGCGCGGTGAGCGCCGGATCCGTCGCTGTCATGGGCGTTGTCCCTCCATCCCTGGGTGGCTGTTTCCAGGATAGAGCAGTGGCGCAATTGCCATCGCTTGCCATTAACCCGCGTCTGCAACTATTGTCAGCGAACGTAAAGCGCTCCTGCAATCTTCTGGGAAGGTTCCTCCCCATGCCTCTCGCGCTTCTGGCCCTCGCGATCGGGGCCTTCGGGATCGGCACGACCGAGTTCGTGATCATGGGCTTGCTGCCCGAGGTCGCGGGCGACTTCGGGGTCTCCATCCCCACAGCGGGTCTCCTCGTGACCGGCTACGCCCTCGGCGTCATGCTCGGCGCCCCCCTGATGACCGTTCTGGGCACCAAGATCTCCCGCAAGCGGATGCTGATGCTGCTGATGGGCCTGTTCGTCGCCGGGAACCTGCTCTCGGCGCTGGCCCCCTCCTTCTCCGTCATGCTGATCGGCCGGGTGGTCGCCTCGCTGGCCCACGGCGCCTTCTTCGGCATCGGCTCGGTGGTCGCGGCGGGGCTGGTCGCCCCCGGCAAGCGCGCCGGGGCCATCGCGATGATGTTCACCGGTCTCACGGTCGCCAACGTCGTCGGCGTACCCCTGGGGACCCTGATCGGGCAGTCCGCGGGCTGGCGCGTCACCTTCGCCGCGGTCGCCGCCCTCGGCGTCGTCGGCCTGGTCGGCATCGCGCGGCTCGTCCCCGACCTGCCCCGGCCCCAGGGCGTCCGCCTGCGCCACGAACTCGCCGCCTTCAAGAACGCCCAGGTGCTGCTGGCCATGGCGATGACCGTGCTCGGCTTCGGCGGTGTCTTCGCCGCCATCACCTACATCGCACCGATGATGACCCGTGTCGCCGGCTTCTCGGACAGCTCCGTCACCTGGCTGCTCGTCCTCTTCGGTCTCGGCATGGTCGGGGGCAACCTCGTCGGTGGCCGGTTCGCCGACCGCGCCCTGATGCCCCTGCTGTACGTCTCCCTGGGCGCCCTCGCCCTGGTCCTGGCGCTCTTCACCGTCACCGCGCACAACAAGATCGCGGCGGCCGTGACCATCGTCCTCATCGGCGCCCTCGGCTTCGCGACCGTACCGCCGCTGCAGAAGCGCGTCCTCGACCAGGCGCACGGCGCCCCGACCCTGGCCTCGGCCGTGAACATCGGCGCCTTCAACCTCGGCAACGCCCTGTCCGCGTGGATCGGCGGACTGGTCATCGCCGCCGGCTTCGGCTACACCGCGCCCAACTGGGTCGGCGCCGCACTCGCGGCGGGCGCCCTGGTGCTCGCCGTCGTCTCCGCCGCGCTGGAACGCCGGGACAGCGCCTCCGGCACGGTCGTCACCGGGTCGGCCCCGGCGGAGCGCCCGGCCCCCGTCCACCACTGACCCGGGACGACCGGGCGCCGCGGAGCCGGCGCCGACGCCGCACCGCCCAGATCACCGCCCTCCCACCCGGCCCGTGGCAGCTCACGGCACCGTCCGCCCCTGGCGTCCCCGGGGCTGCACCGTCCCCGCCCACGGCACTCCCGCCCATGGCACCACCCACCAGGAGAACCCTCAGATGAGCACCATCCACGCCGTCGCCCCGCTGACCATCCAGGACGCCGAGACCCTGGTCACCGCGGCCCATCGCGCCGCCGAGGCGGCCGGTGTCGCCGTCAGCGTCACCGTGCTGGACGCGGGCGGTCATCTGCTCGCCTTCCGCCGTGACGACCGGGCCGTCCTGATCTCCGGGGAGACCAGCACCCGCAAGGCGTACACAGCCCTTCAGCTGGACTCCGCCACGGCCGAACTCGTCGACGCCGTGCAGCCGGGCGCCCCCTTCCACACGCTGCCCACGGCACTGGACCGGCCACTGCTGTTCATCGCGGGCGGCGTACCCGTGCACCGTGACGGCCGCCTGGTCGGAGCGATCGGGGTCGGCGGCGGAGCGCCGGAACAGGATCATGGCTTCGCCGTCGCCGCGCTGGAGCGGCTCGTCTGACACCGGCCGCACGGGAATGAACGCCGGACTCCGTCCCGCTCGGGGACGGAGTCCGGCGCTGAGGCGTCACGGAGGATCAGGCCGCTCAGCCCGCCGCTACGGTCAGCGGAGCGAACCGGCGCGCGCCGTCCCCGGGCAGCTCGGGGATCCCGTACGTCATGACGGAGTTGAAGGAGACGGAGGCCAGTCCGCGCTGTGCGGCCCACTCCCGCAGCTCCTCGTGGCGCACGTCGATGTCGGTGCGCAGGGGGCGGTCGGTGTGGGCGGCGAGAGACGCGATGAGGGCCTTCGCGGTCTCGGTGTCCCGGGCGATCAGCGGGCCCACCACGTGCGTGTCCATGTTCGGCCAGGCAGCGGCGTAGCCGATGAGCCGGCCGTTCTCCTCGGCCACCCGGAACTGGTCGGCGAACGCGGGCAGCCGGGTGATGATCGGGGTCCGGTCGGCGCCGAACACCTCCTCGTCCAGCCGCAGGATCGCGGCGAGGTCCTCGGCGGAGGCCGGACGGGTGGCGGGGCCTTCAGGCCGGGGCTCCGGTGAGAATCGTCCGCGCACCATCTCGGAGCGGCCGATGACCTTGAAGCCGAGCTCCTCGTACAGTGGACGGCCGTTCGGAGTGGCGTAGAGGGTCAGCGGTGTGGTGCCCGCCGCGGTGACGATGTGCCGCATCAGCCGGCGGCCGATGCCGCGGCGTGCATGGCGCTCGGCGACCAGGACCATGCCGACGGCAGCGAGGTCCGGTCCGTCCTGCGGCCCGTACCCGGTGACGACGCAGGCCGCCACCAGTCCCCCGTCGGGGTCGTCGATGCCGTACCCCTTCCCGGCGGAGAGGAGGAGGCCCCATTTGTGTTCCTCCCGTGGCCAGCCCCGGTTCTCGGAAAGGTCGGCGCAGGCGGTGAGGTCACGGCGCGTCAGAGGGCGAATGGGCCACGCGGCGGGGGAAGGAGTCGACACGCAGGTCAGGCTGTCCGATGGATGTCGTCGGCGTCCACTTGTTTCGTGAGAGACGTACGTGCTTTTGGCCACGTCACGGGCCGGGTGCGGGTGTGGAGGACGAATCGCTGGCCGATGGGGTCCCGCCAGGATCGGGGCTGTTGGGGTGTTTCACGTGAAACGTGACCGCGCGGCACGGCCGGGGTTCTCGTGCTCAGCCCAGATCCGGCGTGTGCAAGGCCCGGACGCCCTCGATGTTCCCGTCGAGGTAGTGCCTCAGCGACAAGGGGACGAGGTGGACCGAGGCGATGCCGACCCGGGTGAACGGCACCCGTACGATCTCGTACTCGCCGGAGGGCTCGTCCACCTCTGGTCCGTGCCGCAGGGACGGGTCCATCGACTCCAGACGGCACACGAAGAAGTACTGCACCTTCACTCCGGTCGCGCCGCCGTCCGCACCGATGTGCTCGACGGTGTCCACGAAGCAGGGGACCACGTCGACGATCTTGGCGCCCAGCTCCTCATGGACCTCGCGGTGCAGGGCTTCGACGACGGTGGTGTCGTCCGGTTCGACCCCGCCGCCGGGCGTGACCCAGTAGGGATCGACACCTGGTTTGGTGCGCTTGATCAGGATCAGGTCGTCACCGTCGAGGAGAACGGCTCGGGCGGTGCGCTTGACCACGGGTCGGACGGTCATGGGAGAAATGTGGCCCCGCTGGTTCCACGTGAAACATCGCGGGACGTCATCGCCGCTGTTGTGCCGCGATGCCCCCTGACGTCCTCAGCACCAGTCGGCGGCCGCGCGCAGCAGCCAGTCATGAGCTCGCGCGATGTGCGGCATGGCCATGGTGCCGGTCCGAATCACCAGGAAGTACGTCCGCAGCGGCGGCACCGCCGGCTCGTGCAGTGCCACCACGTCCCCGCGCTCCAGGGCCGCGGCGCACAGATAGCGGGGCAGCACCGCGAGCCCCGCGCCCGCCACCGCGCAGGCGAGCACCGCTCGCAGGTCGGCGACGATCACCGTGCCGGAGCCGGTCGGCGGGGTGTCGAACACCGAGGCCCAGTAGCGGGAGACGAACGGCAGCGACTCATGGACCTCGATCACCGGGACGTCCTCCGGGGCGGGCGCCTTCCTGCCCGCGCGCCGGACGGAGCCGTTGCCGTCGGCCCAGCGCGGAGCGGCGACCAGGACGTGCTCCTCGTCGCACAGCGCCGTCGCCGTGAGCAGCGCGCCACGCGGCTGGGCCGTGCTGATGACCAGGTCGTGATGACCGGCGGACAGCCCCTCCAGAGCTTCCTCGGCGGTTCCGAACGAGGCGCGCAATGCGAAGCCCTGGCCCTCGTACCCGGTCAGCTCGCTCAGTGCGGGCAGTGCCCGCTCGGCGGTGAACTCCGGGGGCCCGGCCAGATGCAGCGTCCGCAAGGAGGACTCCTCGTCGAGGCCCGCCTCGGCGATCTCCACCAGCGCGTCCAGATGCGGAGCGGCCTTGTGGGCGAGTTCCTCCCCGATGGACGTCGGTGTCACGCCGCGGGCCTGGCGCAGGAACAGGGGCCGTCCCAATTGCCGCTCCAGTGTGCGGATCTGGGAGGTGACGGCCGGCTGGGAGAGGCCGAGCAGCGCTGCCGCCCGGGTGAAGGAGCCGGCCCGGTGCACGGTCACAAAGGTGCGCAGCAACGCCAGGTCCACGGAACGCCCTCCCCTCTCGGTGCCCCCGTCCAGCCCCCGGCCGCCCCACTATAAATATGTCGATAGGCCCCTGTCGCTACGGTGATTGGACACTGACTCAGAGTCAACTAGCCTTGTTCGGGCGGTTCTTCGCGCGCGGAACCGAGGGCGGTCCGAGCCACGAGGGGGGGAGGTTCGGACCGCCCGCCGCACCTGCCGTCAGTGCGCCGACGCGTCCAGCGCCCGCAGGACGTCCGCCACCAGGTCAGCAGGGTCCTCCGCGCCGACGGACAGCCGGATGAAGCCCTCCGGGACCGCGTCACCGCCCCAGCGCCCGCGCCGCTCGGCGGTGGAGCGCACTCCGCCGAAGCTCGTCGCGTCGTCCACGAGCCGCAGCGCGTCGAGGAACCGCTCGGCCCGCGCGCGCGTGGGCAGCACGAAGGAGACCACGCACCCGAAGCGCCGCATCTGCCGCGAGGCGATCGCGTGGGCGGGGTCGTCGGGCAGCCCCGGGTAACGCAGCCCCGTCACCTCGGGGCGCCCGCGCAGCGCTTCGGCGACGGCCAGCGCGGAGGTGTTCTGCCGGGCGACGCGCAGTTGCAGGGTCGCGATCGAGCGGTGTGCGAGCCACGCCTCCATCGGGCCGGGGATGGCTCCGACGATCTTCCGCCAGCGGCGGACGGCGGCCATGGCCGGCCGGTCCCGGCCGGTGACATAGCCCAGCAGGATGTCGCCGTGCCCGGTGAGCTGCTTGGTGCCACTGGCCACGGAGAAGTCGGCGCCCAGGTCCAGGGGCCGCTGCCCCAGCGGGGTGGCGAGGGTGTTGTCCACGGCGACCAGGGCGCCCCGCGCGTGCGCCGCCTCGGCCAGGCGCCGGATGTCACACACGTCGAGCCCGGGGTTCGAGGGGGACTCGATCCACAGCAGCCGCGCGCCGTCCAGCACCTCCAGCTGGGCGTCCCCGCCGGTCGGCGCGGTGCGCACCTCGATGCCGTACGCCTCCAGTTGGTCGCGCACCAGGGGCAGTGCCTGGTAGCCGTCGTCGGGCAGGACCACCGCGTCGCCCGCGCTCAGCTGGGAGAAGAGCACCGAGGAGACGGCCGCCATGCCGGAGGCGAACACCAGGGTCTCGACACCGTCCACGCCCTGCGCGCCGGGCGCCTCCAGCTCGCCGATGGCGCGTTCGAGCAGGGTCCAGGTCGGGTTCTCGTCGCGGCCGTAGGTGTACGGCCCGGTCGGGTCGCCGGGCAGATGGAAGTGGGCGGCGAACACCGGTCCGGGGAGCGTGGGTTCGTGCTTGACCGGCTCGGGGAGTCCGGCCCGGACGGCGCGTGTGCCGTCACCGACGGGCGTACGGGCGACCCCGCGCCCACCGTTTTCGCCGCCCGCAGCGGAATCGTCCATGCCGCCCGTCCCTTCACATGCTCTCTCGCCGTGGCAAGCAGACTGTGGCTCGCCGTAACCACCCTCTCAGGACACCGCAGCCGGGCCGGTACCGCATCCTCCGCGGCGAGGGACGCGGCGGTCCGGCACCCGCTCAGTCCTCGTCCGGCAGGACCATGTGCAGCGCCCAGGAGACGACCGAGATGATCAGCCCGCCGAGGACGGCGGTCCAGAAGCCCTCGACATGGAAGCTCAGGTCGACCTTGTCGCAGACCCAGGACGTCAGCAGCAGCATCAGCGCGTTGACGACGAGGGTGATCAGGCCCAGCGTCAGGATGAACAGCGGGAAGGTCAGCACCTTCACCACCGGTTTGACCAGGAAGTTGACCAGCCCGAACACCAGCGCGACACCGATGAGGGTGCCGACCTCCTTGGCCGTGTTGTCCCCGGTCAGTGTGATCTTGTCGAGCAGCCAGACGGCGACGGCCAGGGCGCCTGCGTTGGCGATCGTCTTGACTACGAAATTCTTCATGTGTCTGATCGTGGCAGACGAGATCGGCCACGAACACGGGCGAGGGTGATGAAGGCATTCCGGCTGGACGAACTGGAGGCGGAGCGGGCCGCCAACGACGGCGCGTACCTGCAGTTCCTGCGGGAGCGGAACATGTCCGTCGGCCTGTACGCGCTGGACGCGGGCGGCCACGACCCGCAGAACCCGCACCGCCAGGACGAGGTGTACTTCGTCGTGAGCGGCCGCGCCTCCCTGACGGTGGGCCTGGAGACGACCGAGGTGGCGCGCGGCAGCGTGGTGTACGTACCGGCCGGAGTCGCCCACAAGTTCCACCACATCAGCGAGGATCTGCGGGTCCTCGTGGTGTTCTCTCCGCCGGAAGCGTGAGGCGCCGTCTCAGGGTTCCCTAGGGGAACGGTCAGGGGAGGACAAGGGATGCGGAAGCCCCGTCCGGGCCCGCATCGGCCCTAGCATCGAAGCAGGACGTACGACAGGTCCCGGCACCGGACGGTGCGGGCCATCGAGCACCCGGCGCTGGGCCGGCGGAGAGGTAAGGACGAGGGCAATGCGAGAAGTCTTCACGGGACTGCCGTGGTGGGTGAAGTGGATCGCGGTGCCGGTCATCGCCCTGGTCGTCTTCGGCAGCCTGATAGCGACGGTCGTCGGCTTCGTGATCGGTCTGCTGTTCAAGCTGCTGATCTTCGTGGCGCTGATCGGCGGTCTGATCTACATCGTGCGGAAGTTCATGTCGAGTTCGTCGTCGCGCGGCGACTGGTGAGCCTCAGGGGACACCGGTGACCCGTGAGGGGCGTCGCCGGGTCCCCCGCGGGAGGGAAGTTTTCCGGACAGGCCGTCCTGGAGCGGTGACAGGCGGATAGGGTCCGGGAATCGACGCGGGGGCCGGCCCCCGCGGGCAGCGTTCCCCCACCCGTGTCCTCCGCACGGGCTGCCCCTCGCGCTACGGGAGTGACCCTTGGCCACGGTTGACACCGCACCCGCAGAACCGCACGCGCCCCCGGGCCCCCGGGCGCCGTCCGGTTCCACCGGGCTTCCCGCGCAGCCGCGCTCCGCGCCCGCGGTGGAGCGTCCGCGCGTCGGTGTGCCGGAGCAGCAGCGGCCGCCCGCCCCGGCGGGGCAGACCCTCATCGGATCCGTGCAGCGCGCGATGCGCCTGCTGGAGACCGTCGCGGGGCACGAGCACGGTGCCCCGGCCAAACAGCTGGCCCGGGAGACCGGCCTCGCCCTCCCCACCGCCTACCACCTGCTGCGCACCCTGGTCCACGAGGGCTATCTGTACCGCGACCGCGGGCTGTTCTTTCTCGGGGCCGCGGCCGAGCGGCTCAGCAGCAGCGGAGCGGCGCAGAAACGTCGCAGCACGGTCGTCGACTCGCTCGCACAATGGCGTGATCTGATCGGCGTCCCGGTGTATTACGCGATGTACCGGGACGGTGAGATCGAGGTGGTGTGCGTCTCCGACACCCCGGCGAACCCGGCCGTCCAGGAGTGGGCGGACTTCCGGGAGACCGGGCACGCGCACGCGATCGGCCAGTGCCTGCTGTCCCAGCTGGACGGGAACGCCCGCCGGGACCATCTGTCCCGCTATCCGGCGCGGTCCATCACGCCGTACACCGTCCGTGACGACCACACCCTGCTGCGGCGGCTCGAACGGATGCCCAGGATGCAGCCGGTGACGGAACGCCAGGAGTACGCGCTGGGGACGGTCTGCGCGGCCGTGCCGATCACTGTGGGGGCCACGGCCGCCACGATGGCGCTGTCGCTCCCCGCGCACCAGGCCGACCGCCTGCTGCCCGCGGCGCGGCAGCTCCAGGCCGAGGTGGGACGGCGTGTCGGCTCCCTCGCGCTCGCTATCAGTATCTGAAAACTCACTCCTTGTGATCTGCCATATACGTTCAGCAAGATGCCACCAGTATCAAGGGGACCATTCCCGGCCAGTCGACGGCAGATGACGGGGTAGCGATGCGCGAGTCCGTACAGGCAGAGGTCATGATGAGCTTTCTCGTGTCCGAGGAGCTCTCCTTCCGCATTCCGGTGGAACTGCGGTACGAGACCCGTGATCCCTATGCCGTACGGCTGACCTTCCATTTGCCCGGCGATGCCCCCGTCACCTGGGCCTTCGGCCGGGAACTGCTGGTCGACGGGGTGGGCAGGCCGTGCGGCGACGGCGATGTGCGCATCGGTCCCGCCGACAACGAGGAGCTGGCCGAGGTGCTGATCCGCCTTCAGGTCGGCGCCGACCGGGCGCTGTTCCGGTCCTCCACCGCACCGCTGGTGGCGTTCCTCGACCGCACGGACAAACTGGTCCCGCTGGGCCAGGAAGGCGCTCTGGAGGACTTTGACGCGCATCTCGACGAAGCCCTGGACCGCATCCTGGCGGAAGAGCAGAACGCGGGATGAAGCGTTTCCGCAACCGAGCGTGTGCGGAGGAGTAACGCTTCACCACACGGTCCGTGACCCTTTCGCCGTCCCTGCGGGCCATGCTCCCGCCCCGGGGCGGATCACCGTTTGCGGCGCCTGCCCCGGCCCCCGCGAGCCGGTGCGGGCAGCCCCGCCGCGGCGGGGGCGGACACCGGCTGCGGCCGGTCGACCGAGACGACGAGAGCCGCCAGCGCCGTGGTGACCGGCACCGAGGCGACCAGGCCGATCGAGCCCACGAGCGTGCGCACGATCTCCTCGGCGACGAGTTCGCTGGTGGCCACCGTCCCCACGCTGCTCTGCGCGATCGAGAAGAGCAGCAGCAGCGGCAGCGCCGCGCCCGCGTAGGCCAGGACCAGGGTGTTGACGACGGACGCGATGTGGTCGCGCCCGATCCGGATGCCCGCGCGGTACAGCCCCCGCCAGCCCAGCGCCGGATTGGCCTCGTGCAGTTCCCAGACCGCCGACGTCTGCGTGACCGTCACGTCGTCGAGGACACCGAGCGACCCGATGATCACCCCGGCGAGCAGCAGGCCGCTCATGTCGATCGACGGATACAGGCCATGGATCAGTCCGGTGTTGTCATCGGTGTTGCCGGTGAGCGACGCCCAGCCGATGAACAGCGAACCCAGGACGCCGATCAACACCAGCGAGACCAGCGTGCCGAGCACGGCCACCGAGGTACGGGCGGACAGGCCGTGGCACATGTACAGCGCGATCAGCATGATCGCGCTGGCTCCCACCACGGCCACGACCAGCGGATTCGACCCTTGCAGGATCGCGGGCAGGATGAAGAGGTCCAGCACCACGAAGCTGATGGCCAGCGCGACCAGCGCCATGACCCCGCGCATCCGCCCGACGACCACGACGGCGAGTGCGAAGATCCCGGCCAGCAGCGCCATGGGGAAGCCGCGGCTCACATCCGTGACCGAGTACTGCAACTCCCTCGGCGCGGCGGGCTCGTAGGCGGCCACGACCTTCTCGCCCCGGTGCAACTGCCGTGACTGGTCCGGCTGCACGATCTCGGTGAAGGCACGGCCCTTGTCCTTGCCGGTGTCGACGCGGATCGTGGCCTTCTTGCAGGTGCCGGACGCCTGCGCCTGGGCGGAGGCGCCCTCGGCGGTGGAGGTGTCGCCGGTCGGTGTGTCGCCGGAGGTGTTCACCGCCTTGCAGCTCACCGCCACCACCTGGGTGACCGTTGCCTGCTGCGTCTGCCGGTCGAAGCCCACGCCGGTGCGCTGGTGCGCGGGGGCGCCGCCGGGCCAGAGCACGACGAGCCCGACCACCACGGCGGCGGCGAATGGGACCAGGACCGCAGCGATGATCTTGCGGAGGTGCTGCGAGACCGGCGCGGCCGGGCCGTGACCGTGGCTGTGCGCATGCCCGTGACCGTGTCCGGACCCATGGCCGTGCCCGGACTCGGGACCGGGGCGTGGTTCCGGCGGCGGATGGGGGAACTGCTGCGTCGTGGTCACCGCCCGATCATCGCAAGAACGCCGGGGGCCCACTGTTCACCGCGCCACACATGGCGCTAGCGTGGAGGCACCTTTGCACACGCGGGAGCTCGGAGCACCGGGCTGAGAGGGCGCTGACCTCCGTCTTCGCGATGTTTCACGTGGAACGTACGACGTTCCCCGGGAAATGCCGCCGGACGGAAGCCGCTGCGTCGACCGCCGAACCTGTTACCGGGTAATGCCGGCGTAGGGAGTAGGTCTCATGACCAACAAGGACGCACGCACGCCTGCCTCCGTCCAGGACGAACAGTCCCAGGAGGCCGGGAAATCCATCGGCTGGCACAAGGCGTATGTCGAGGGCACCCGCCCCGACCTGCGGGTGCCGGTCCGTCAGGTGCACCTCACCAACGGGGAGTCGGTCACCCTCTACGACACCTCGGGCGCGTACACCGACCCGCTCGTGAACACCGACGTCCGGCGCGGTCTGCCGCCGCTGCGGGAGAACTGGATCATCGCCCGCGGCGACACCGAGGAGTACGCGGGCCGTCCCGTCCGTCCCGAGGACGACGGGATCAAGCACACCTCGCCGCGCGGAGGACTGCGCAACCTCGACGCGGTGTTCCCCGGCCGGCCGCGCCAGCCGCGGCGGGGACGCGGCGGAGAGGCGGTGACGCAGCTGGCCTATGCGCGCCGCGGGGAGATCACCCCCGAGATGGAGTTCGTGGCCCTCCGGGAGAACGTCTCCCCCGAGGTCGTCCGCGAGGAGATCGCCGCGGGCCGTGCGGTGCTCCCGGCCAACGTGAACCACCCGGAGATCGAGCCGATGATCATCGGCAAGCGGTTCCTGGTGAAGGTCAACGCCAACATCGGCAACTCCGCGGTCACCTCGTCGATCGAGGAGGAGGTCGAGAAGATGACGTGGGCGACCCGCTGGGGCGCCGACACCGTCATGGACCTCTCCACCGGCCGCAACATCCACACCACGCGCGAGTGGGTGCTGCGCAACTCCCCCGTGCCCATCGGCACGGTGCCGCTCTACCAGGCCCTGGAGAAGGTCGACGGCAGGGCCGAGGAGCTGACCTGGGAGGTCTACAAGGACACGGTCATCGAGCAGGCCGAACAGGGCGTGGACTATATGACGGTCCACGCCGGCGTACGCCTCGCGTATGTGCCGCTGACCGCGAACCGCAAGACCGGCATCGTCTCGCGCGGCGGCTCGATCATGGCGGCCTGGTGCCTCGCCCACCACAGGGAGTCGTTCCTCTACGAGAACTTCGAGGAACTCTGCG
Organism: Streptomyces sp. SAT1; assembly: GCF_001654495.1. Lineage (GTDB taxonomy): Bacteria > Actinomycetota > Actinomycetes > Streptomycetales > Streptomycetaceae > Streptomyces > Streptomyces andamanensis. The sequence continues at coordinate 3,576,535 of NZ_CP015849.1, read as the reverse complement.
AGATCCTCGCCGCCTACGACGTCACGTACTCGCTCGGCGACGGCCTCAGGCCCGGATCCATCGCGGACGCCAACGACGAGGCACAGTTCGCGGAGCTGCGCACGCTCGGGGAACTCAACACGATCGCCAAGCGTTTCCACGTACAGACGATGATCGAGGGCCCGGGACATGTCCCGATGCACAAGATCAAGGAGAACATCGACCTTCAGCAGGAGATCTGCGATGAAGCTCCGTTCTATACGCTCGGACCGCTGACGACGGACGTCGCCCCGGCGTACGACCACATCACCTCCGGTATCGGCGCCGCCATGATCGCCTGGTGGGGCACGGCCATGCTCTGCTACGTCACGCCCAAGGAACACCTGGGCCTGCCCAACCGCGACGACGTCAAGACCGGCGTCATCACCTACAAGATCGCCGCCCACGCGGCCGACCTCGCCAAGGGGCACCCGGGAGCCCAGGAGTGGGACGACGCGCTCTCCGACGCCCGGTTCGAGTTCCGGTGGGAGGATCAGTTCAATCTGGCCCTCGACCCGGACACGGCCCGGGAGTTCCACGACGAAACCCTTCCGGCGGAACCCGCCAAGACCGCCCACTTCTGCTCCATGTGCGGTCCGAAGTTCTGCTCGATGAAGATCTCGCAGGACATCCGCCGCGAGCACGGCACCGGCCGGGCCGAGGCCGACATCGCGGAGGGCATGGCCCAGAAGTCGAAGGAGTTCGCCGCCGCGGGCAACCGGGTGTACCTGCCGATCGCGGAGTGAAGCCGGTGTGACAGCCGACGGCGGCCGGTGCCGGACGGGGGGGGCGGTGGAGCCCGTCCCCGTCCGGCACCGGTCCGGTCGCTCACTCCGGGCGGTGTTCCGGACCCCCGAAGTCCGGGCTGGAGAAGTCCGGGCTGGAGTAGCTCGGACGGGAGCCCGGGGCGGCACCGTCGTCCGGGCTGCTGAAGCCGGGGCGGCCGTAGCCCAGGTGCGGCATCCGGCCGCTGGGCGCCGCGGGGTCCATGCGGTGCGGCGCCGCACCCGCGGAGGCCGCGAGGGCCTCGCGCAGGAACGGCAGGAGGCCCCGTTCGAGCAGGGCGTCGTGCCAGGCGTCCCGGGCCCGTGCGAGATCCTCGTCGAGGACGCCGTACGGCCCGGCGTCCGGTGCGGGCCGGTTGCGCAGCGCGGTGGCCAGCAGTGCCACACCGGCCGCCAGGAGGGCCGCCGCGGTCACGGCGCCGAACACCCAGCCGACGGTGACCAGACTCTGCGCGAAGGCCGGCGCCGGGTCGAGCACCTTCAGGGCGTAGCCGACGAGGAGGAAGAGGGCGGCGGCGATCCCGGCGAGGACGGGGGCGAGGACCGCGACCACCGCGGCGGCCCCCGCGCCGCCGGTCTCCGCGGCCTCGCCGACGGTGGCCGCGAGCTCCGTCACGGCCGGGTCCGGTTCCGCGGTGCCGCGGCCCCGGACGGCCGGTGCCCCGGCCGGTGCCGGGCGGCGCAGCTTCTCGCGGACCGTCACGTAGTGGTGGTACTCGGTCGCCGCGGCCGCGGTGATCAGAGCGGTGGCGTTGAGCGCCATGGTGCGCAGCTGTTCGGTGGTGAGCCGCTGTCCGACGGCGGTCGGTTCCAGGTGGTGTGGGGCGGAGCGCAGCGCCTCATCGAGGATCCGCTCGTACTCCCGGCGGTCCTCGCTCAGCAGGTGCTGCGGAACGCTGTTCATGTGCATCCCCCGATGCTCCGTAGGGCTTGGGGCTCGCATGACAGCGAGCCGTCGGGCAGAAACGGAGGGGAGCCTGCTACGGATAACCCGATGGTAGAGCCGCGACGGTGCGCGGTGACAGGGGGTTTCCACAAATTGCGTGCCGGGCTGCGGCCCGGCCCGGCACCGACGGGGGCGTCGTGGAACGGTCAGAAGTCCAGCGGAAGTTGCTGGACCAGCAGTTTTCCGGCCATCGTCACGCCGCCGTCCATGGCGATGGCGAGGCCCTCGGCGTAGACGTGCGGTCCCTCCACGACGGGGCCCGCGGTCTCGTCGCCGTCCTCGGAGCCGACTTCGCCCAGCAGATACGGGATGGGGCTGTGGCCGTGCACGATGCGGGCGCCGCCGTAGGTGCCGAGCAGCGAGCGCACGGCGTCGGCGCCGCCCTCGTCACGGAAGGAGAAGCGCTTGGTGAACTTGCGGAACAGGTCCCAGCACTCGTCCGCGTCATTGCGCGTGAGGGTGTCGTGGACCGTGTCGTTGACCGCTTCGATCGAGTCGCCGTAGTCGAGGTAGGAGGTGGTGTCGGAGTGCACGAGGAGGTAGCCGTCGACCTCCTCCATCGCGTCGAGGCGGGCCATCCACTGCAGGTGGTGGTCCTGGAGGCGGTCCATGTCGGACTTCTGGCCGCCGTTGAGCAGCCAGGCCGCCTGGAAGGTGGCGGTGCCCGCACCGGAGTTGACGGGGGTGTCGCCGAACCGCTTGGCACCCAGCAGCAGAAGCTCGTGGTTGCCCATGAGGGCCTTGCAGTAGCCGCCGGCCGCCGCCGCCTCGGCGGACAGCCGCATCACCAGATCGATGACGCCGATGCCGTCCGGGCCGCGGTCGGTGAAGTCGCCGAGGAACCACAGCCGCGCGGTGCCGGCGCACCACTGGCCTGCGGCGTCGACAAGTCCCTGTTCCTGGAGCGCGGCGACCAGTTGGTCGAGATAGCCGTGCACGTCGCCGACGACGAACAGCGGTCCGGGCCCGGCCGGGGCCTGCGCGGCGACAGGGTCCACCGTCACCTGGACCGTGTCGCCGCGGTGGATGACGGGCAGGTCACGCTGGGTCGGCGTGTACACGTCCGGGTAGCCCTCCTCGGGCGCCGGGCGGTCCTCCTCGAGCGGCGGCGCGCTCTCGGCGGGAGGCGCGCCGGGGGGGTACGGAGCGGCCTCGTTCATGTACGCGGGCACGCGGAAGTCGCGCAGTGTCGCCGTCCGCTCCACCTCGGGTCCCTGACCGGCCCCCTGAGTCATCGACCCCTCCACCATCGCGCCGCGTCTGCACCGCTTCGGACTGCCTGGTCGCAGCGGCCCGCGGTGTCGTGCGCCCATCATAGGAATGCGGATCGCGCCGTGTGATGACCCAGGGGTGGTGAATCGGAACGGGACTCAGGTTCACCGTGGCTTTCGCCCCGTTTGGACACTCTTCGGCGGGCCCGCGGCGCGACGCTCCTACTGCTCCTCCGGTGACCGGGGCGGGCTGACGGTCGTGCGCGGCGGGCGCCGCTGCGAGGAGGTGCGCACGATCAGCTCGGTCGGTATGACCTGCTCGACCGGCTGGTCCGACTCGACTCCCTCGATGGCGTCGATGAGGAGCTGGACCACCGCGGTGCCGATGCGGCGCGGTTTGAGGGAGAGCGTGGTGATCGGCGGCTCGGTGTTGGCGTAGACCGTGGACTCGCTGCAGCACACCAGCAGCAGGTCGTCGGGGACACGCAGGCCGTAGCGGCGGGCGGCGGCGAGCAGGTCCGTGCCGTTGGGGTCGAACAGCCCGTAGACGGCGTCGGGCCGGTCCGGGCGTGCCAGCAGCCGGTCGGCGGCGACGGCGCCCGCGCACGGATCGTGGGCGGGGTAGGACTCGTAGACCGGGTCCTGGCCGACGCGCTCGCACCAGCGCAGGTAGGCGGTCGTCGACAGATGGGTGTACGTGTCGGTGGTGGTGCCGGTGAGCAGGCCGATGCGGCGGGCGCCGGCCTCGGCGAGGTGGTCGAGGATGTCGAGGACGGCGGCCTCGTGGTCGTTGTCGACCCAGGCGGTGACCGGGAGGGCGCCGGCCGGGCGGCCGTCGCTGACCACCGGTAAGCCCTGCCGGACCAGCTCGCTGACGACCGGGTCCTGGTCGGAGGGGTCGATGACGACCGTGCCGTCCAGGGCGACGTTCGACCACACGTCGTGGCGCGAGGTCGCCGGGAGGATGACGAGCGCGTAGCCGCGGGCGAGCGCGGCCGAGGTGGCGGCCCGCGCCATCTCGGCGAAGTACGCGAACTCGGTGAAGGTGAAAGGTTCATCCCCGTACGTCGTCACGGTCAGGCCGATGAGGCCCGACTTCCCGGTACGGAGCGTGCGTGCTGCGGCCGAGGGGCGGTACCCCAGCCGGTCGGCGACCTCACGGACATGGCGGCGGGTGGCGTCCGGGAGCCGGCCCTTGCCGTTGAGGGCATCGGAGACGGTTGTGATGGAGACTCCGGCGGCGGCGGCCACGTCTCTGATGCCCGCCCGACCCGGCCGGCTGCCTCGACGAGAGGTATCCGCGCGGCTCACCTGGTGCTTCCCTGCTGCTGTCATGGCGAGCCGATAGTAGGGCTCATGCGGTGGGGTAGTGCGGACGCATATGCACGCATTGACAGGCACGTTTCTGCATGGTCATAAAGGACCAACTGCCTTAGAAAGTGAGCCAGTTAAGCGATTTCGTGCCAGGACGTGATGTGACGACACCCATGGGCCTGTCGAGCCCTGGAGGTCTCGAAGAGGTCTCAACTCACCTGCACGAGCGACGCGCGCCACGGCGCAAGCCACCGGCGCATAGATATATGTGAGATGCGCCCCTCATTCGTACATATTCGTACGAAGACGCCCGTGATGTCGCACGAGCCGCCGTGCGGGGTCGACGGCGAGTGCGGGACCGGTCCGAGGTGATGGCTTCCGACCCATTCGCAGCAGCGCCCAATCCTCATAAGGTATGGAGTATTGGATGTCGGTGGTGGCCATGAGGAGGACTGCGGTGAGCGAGACGAACCCGAAGCTGCGCGCCGAGCTGGAGGGCATCCCCACCTACAAGCCCGGCAAGGCCGCCGCGGGCGACGGCCCGGTGGCGTACAAGCTGTCCTCCAACGAGAACCCCTATCCGCCGCTGCCCGGTGTCATGGAGACCGTGACGGCGGCGGCCTCCTCCTTCAACCGGTACCCGGACATGGCCTGCACCGATCTGGTCAACGAACTGGCCGAGCGCTTCGGCGTGCCGGCCGCGCACGTGGCCACCGGCACCGGTTCCGTCGGGGTGGCCCAGCAGCTGATCCAGGCCACCAGCGGCCCCGGCGACGAGGTCATGTACGCCTGGCGGTCCTTCGAGGCGTATCCGATCATCACGCAGATCAGCGGCGCGACCTCGGTGAAGGTGCCGCTCACGCCGGGCGATGTGCACGACCTGGACGCGATGGCGGACGCGATCACCGAGCGCACCCGCCTGATCTTCGTGTGCAATCCCAACAACCCGACCGGCACGGTGGTGCGCCGGGCCGAGCTGGAACGGTTCCTCGACCGGGTGCCCGGCGATGTGCTGGTGGTGCTGGACGAGGCCTACCGCGAGTTCATCCGGGACCCCGAGGTGCCGGACGGCGCCGTGCTCTACCGGGACCGGCCCAACGTCTGCGTGCTGCGCACCTTCTCCAAGGCGTACGGCCTCGCCGGACTGCGGGTGGGGTTCGCCATCGCCCACGAGCCGGTCGCGGCGGCGCTGCGCAAGACGGCCGTGCCGTTCGGGGTGAGCCAGCTCGCGCAGGAAGCGGCGATCGCCTCCCTGCGGGCGGAGGACGAGCTGCTGGGCCGGGTGGGCTCGCTGGTGTGCGAGCGCACGCGCGTGGTCGACGCGCTGCGCGCGCAGGGCTGGACCGTTCCCGAGACGCAGGCCAACTTCGTGTGGCTGCGGCTGGGGGAGCGCACGGCGGCCTTCGCCGAGACCTGTGAGCGTGCGGGCGTGGTCGTGCGGCCGTTCCCCGGCGAGGGGGTGCGGGTGACCGTCGCGGAGACCGAGGCGAACGACATCTTCCTGAAGACGGCCGAGGCGTTCTTCAAGGAAGTCTGAGAGCGGGGCGACAGGTCCTTGAGGGCCGCCGCTCCCCGCCGAGCGGCCTTTTCCGGCCGTTCCCGGGATCTGTGCGGCCCTCAGGGCGACGTGAGGAGTTCCACACGTACCGGGTCGCCGTCGCGCACCGTCGCCAGGTGGCGCGGGTCGCCGTCGATGCGGCCGACGATGTTGCACGGGCTCGCGAGACGGCATTCGGTGCCCCGTGAGAGGGGCGTGGGCCCGTAGGGGAGGGCCGGCGCGTCGCCGTCGGTCCAGAAGGCGACCGTGCCGGGCTCGACGACCTGCCGGGCGTCCGTTTCACGTGGAACACGGGTGCCCGTGTCGAAGTAGACCTCCTCGCCCCAGGTGCGCGCGGTGGAGACGAGGGGGAGTTCACCGGCGAGTGCCCGCGTGGTCGGGGTGTCGTCGAGAGCCGCGGTGAGGTGTCCCGCCGGCCAGGAGATCCGTATCCGCGTCGGTGGCGTGGGCTGTCCGGGCTGTGTCGGTCGTCCGGGCTGTGTCCGCATGCCGCGGATTCAACAATGTGTTGAAGGCTCTGCCAAGGGGCTGGCCGGAAAGGGACCCCCCTTCGGGTGCCGGGCGAGTGTGCGTCATAATTGCTTGTGAATGTGAACGCGTTCACAAGCTAGTCCGATTGCTGCCCTGTTGTGCAGGTCACACCAGGGCAAACCGCCGCCGTAGGGCACGGCGACGTAAGGAGAGTGACGACGTGAACCTGGCTTTGGCGCCGGAGACACTGGCGCGCTGGCAGTTCGGCATCACGACCGTCTACCACTTCCTGTTCGTTCCCCTGACGATCTCCCTGGCCGCCCTCACGGCCGGGCTACAGACCGCCTGGGTGCGCACGGAGAAGGAGAAGTACCTCAGGGCGACCAAGTTCTGGGGCAAGCTCTTCCTGATCAACATCGCCATGGGCGTGGTCACCGGCATCGTGCAGGAGTTCCAGTTCGGTATGAACTGGTCGGACTACTCCCGCTTCGTCGGTGACATCTTCGGGGCTCCCCTCGCCTTCGAGGCGCTGATCGCGTTCTTCTTCGAGTCCACCTTCATCGGCCTGTGGATCTTCGGCTGGGACAAGCTCCCCAAGAAGATCCATCTGGCCTGTATATGGATGGTCTCGATCGGCACGGTCCTGTCGGCGTACTTCATCCTCGCGGCCAACTCGTGGATGCAGCACCCGGTCGGCTACCGGATCAACCAGGCCAAGGGGCGCGCCGAACTCACCGACTTCTGGGCCGTACTGACCCAGAACACCGCGGTCGCCCAGGCGTTCCACACACTCGCCGCGTCCTTCCTGACCGGTGGCGCCTTCATGGTCGGCATCGCCGCCTTCCATCTGTTCCGCAAGAAGAACGTCTCCGTGATGAAGACCTCGCTGCGGCTGGGCCTGATCACGGTCGTCGTCGCCGGTCTGCTCACCGCGATCAGCGGCGACACGCTCGGCAAGGTCATGTTCAAGCAGCAGCCCATGAAGATGGCCGCTGCCGAGGCCCTCTGGGACGGCCAGAACTCCGCGCCGTTCTCGGTCTTCGCGTACGGCGACGTCAGCAAGGGGCACAACTCCGTCGAGCTGTCGGTCCCCGGAATACTGTCCTTCCTCGCGGACGACGACTTCCACTCCTACGTGCCCGGCATCAACGACACCAACAAGGCCGAGCAGCAGAAGTACGGTCCGGGCGACTACCGGCCCATCATCCCGGTCACCTTCTGGGCCTTCCGCTGGATGATCGGCTTCGGCATGGCCTCGTTCGCCATCGGACTGGCCGGGCTCTGGCTGACCCGGAAGAAGTTCATGCTGCCGCAGCATCTGCGGGTGGGTGAGGACGAGGTCCCCCACCTGGTCCTCTTCAAGAACAAGGCGCTCAGCCCCAAGCTCGGCCGGCTGTACTGGCTCGTCGCCATCTGGACCCTGGGCTTCCCGCTGATCGCCAACTCCTGGGGCTGGATCTTCACCGAGATGGGCCGTCAGCCGTGGGTCGTCTACGGCGTGCTGCAGACCCGGCACGCGGTCTCCCCCGGCGTCTCCCAGGGCGAGGTCCTCACCTCCATGACCGTCTTCACGGCGCTGTACGCCATCCTCGCCGTCATCGAGGTGAAGCTGCTCGTGAAGTACGTGAAGGCCGGACCGCCCGAGCTGACGGAGGCCGACCTCAACCCGCCCACGAAGATCGGCGGCGACCACCGTGACGCCGACAAGCCGATGGCCTTCTCCTACTAGGCCGAGGAAGGCACCGTCATGGAACTGCACGACGTCTGGTTCGTCCTCATCGCCGTCCTGTGGACCGGCTACTTCTTCCTGGAGGGCTTCGACTTCGGAGTCGGTGTCCTCACCAAGCTGCTGGCCCGCGACCGGACCGAGAAGCGGGTACTGATCAACACCATCGGCCCGGTCTGGGACGGCAACGAGGTCTGGCTGCTCTCCGCGGGCGGCGCGACCTTCGCCGCCTTCCCCGAGTGGTACGCCACGCTGTTCTCCGGCTTCTACCTGCCGCTGCTGATCATCCTGGTCTGCCTGATCGTGCGCGGTGTCGCCTTCGAGTACCGCGCCAAGCGGCCCGAGGAGAACTGGCAGCGCAACTGGGAGCACGCGATCTTCTGGTGCTCGCTGATCCCCGCGTTCCTGTGGGGCGTGGCCTTCGGCAACATCGTCCGGGGCGTCAAGATCGACCGGAATCTTGAGTACGTCGGCAGCTTCGGCGACCTGCTCAACCCGTATGCGCTCCTCGGCGGCGCCGTCACCCTGACGCTCTTCACCTTCCACGGCGCGGTGTTCACGGCACTGAAGACCGTGGGTGAGATCCGGGAGCGGGCCCGCGCACTGGCGCTGCGCGTGGGTCTGGTGACGGCCGTGGTGGCGCTGGCCTTCCTGCTGTGGACACAGGCCGACACGGGCAACGGCCGGAGCCTGGTGGCGCTCGTCGTCGCGGTCGCCGCTCTGGTCGCCGCGCTGGTGGCCAACCAGGCAGGGCGCGAGGGCTGGTCCTTCGCCCTGTCGGGCGTCACCATCGTGGCCGCCGTGGCGATGCTCTTCCTGTCGCTGTTCCCGAACGTCATGCCGTCCACGCTCGACGCGGACTGGAGCCTGACGGTCACCAACGCCTCGTCCAGCCCCTACACCCTGAAGATCATGACCTGGTGTGCGGGGATCGCCACGCCGATCGTCCTGCTCTACCAGGGGTGGACGTACTGGGTGTTCCGCAAGCGGATCGGCACACAGCACATCGCCGAAACCGCGCACTGAGTCCGGTGAGGGGTGCGTTTCACGTGAAACGCACCCCGATGGGCCGAAGGGCATGTTTCACGTGAAACCGATCGATCCGCGTCTCCTCCGCTACGCCCGTGCCACCCGGTTCTTCCTGATGGCCGTCATCGCTCTGGGCGCGCTCGGCGCCGGGCTCGTCATCGCACAGGCCATGCTCATCGCCGAGGTGGTGGTCGGCGCCTTCCAGCACCGGATGCCGGTCGCCGAACTCCGCACCCCCCTGCTGCTTCTGGTGGCCGTCGCCTGCGGCCGGGCGCTGGTCTCCTGGCTCACCGAGCTGGCGGCGCACCGGGCGAGCGCGGCGGTGAAGTCCGAGCTGCGCGGGCGGCTGCTCGCCCGCGCCACGGCACTGGGCCCCGGCTGGCTGAGCGCGCAGCGGACCGGTTCGCTGGTCACGCTGGCCACGCGCGGGATCGACGCCCTGGACGACTACTTCTCCCGCTATCTGCCGCAGCTCGGGCTCGCGGTCGTCGTCCCGGTGGCGGTGCTGGCCAGGGTCGTCACCGAGGACTGGGTGTCTGCGGCCATCATCGTCGGCACCCTGCCCCTCATCCCCGTCTTCATGATGCTGATCGGCTGGGCCACACAGTCCCGTATGGACCGGCAGTGGCGTCTGCTGTCCAGACTGTCCGGGCACTTCCTGGACGTGGTGGCCGGCCTGCCGACCCTGAAGGTGTTCGGCCGGGCCAAGGCGCAGGCCGAGTCGATCAGGCGCATCACCGACGAATACCGGCGGGCGACCCTGCGCACGCTGCGCATCGCCTTCCTGTCCTCCTTCGCGCTGGAACTGCTGTCCACGCTGTCGGTCGCCCTGGTCGCCGTCACGATCGGGATGCGGCTCGTCAGCGGCGGCATGGACCTGTACACCGGCCTGGTCATCCTCGTGCTGGCCCCCGAGGCGTATCTGCCGCTGCGTCAGGTGGGCGCGCAGTACCACGCGGCGGCCGAAGGGCTGGCGGCGGCCGAGGAGATCTTCGACGTCCTCGGGACACCGGTGCCGGAGACCGGTACGGCGGCCGTTCCCGCCGGGGCCCTCGCCTTCGAGGGCGTCGGTGTCCGCTACCCCGGGCGTTCGGCGGACGCCGTGTCCGAGGTGTCCTTCACGGTGGAGGCGGGCGAGACCGTGGCGCTCGTCGGTCCGAGCGGCGCGGGCAAGTCGACGCTGCTGAACGTCCTGCTGGGATTCCTCCGGCCGACCGCGGGCCGTGTACACGTCGCGGGCACCGACCTGCTCGACATCGACCCGGAGCAGTGGCGGTCGCACATCGCCTGGGTGCCACAGCGGCCCCAGCTGTTCGCCGGGACCATCGCCGAGAACGTCCGCCTCGCCCGGCCCGGCGCGGACGAGGCCGCGGTCCGTACGGCGCTGGCCGACGCGGGCGCGCTGACGTTCGTCGACGCCCTGCCGGACGGTACCGGGACCGTGCTGGGCGAGGACGGCACGGGACTGTCCGCGGGACAGCGACAGCGGCTCGCGCTCGCCCGCGCCTTCCTCGCCGACCGTCCCGTCCTGCTGCTCGACGAGCCGACGGCGGCGCTGGACGGGGAGACCGAGGCCGGCATCGTGGAAGCGGTACGGCGCCTGTCCGTGGGACGCACGGTGCTGCTCGTGGTGCACCGGCCCGCGCTGCTGGAGGTCGCGGACCGGGTGGTGCACCTGGAGGGCACCGAGGCGCGAGGCCGGACGCACCCGGCAGCGGCGGCCGGGCGAGGTGGGGCGGGGGCGACGGCGGCGCCGGACACGACGGCCGGACCGGCCGCGCCCCCAGCGGAGGAACAGGCGGCCGAGCACGGTCCCGCACCGGCGGCGGGCGATGTCCTCGCCCGTGTCCGTGCGGCCTGCGGCCGCCGCCGCGGTCGCCTCGCCCTGGCCCTGCTGCTCGGCAGCCTCGCCCTCGGCAGCGCCGTGGGACTGATGGCCACCTCCGGCTGGCTGATCTCCCGGGCGTCCCAGCACCCTCCGGTGCTCTATCTGATGGTGGCCGTCACGGCGACCCGGGCCTTCGGCATCGGCCGGGCCGTCTTCCGCTACGCGGAGCGGCTGGTGTCGCACGACGCGGTCCTGCGGATGCTGGCCGAGACCCGTGTGGCCGTCTACCGGCGGCTGGAGCGGCTGGCCCCCGCCGGGCTGCGCCGGGCACGCCGGGGCGATCTGCTGTCGCGGCTCGTCGCCGATGTGGACGCGCTCCAGGACTACTGGCTGCGCTGGCTGCTGCCCGCCGGTGCGGCGGTGACCGTGTCGGCCACCTCCGTCGCCTTCACGGCCTGGCTGCTGCCCGAGGCCGGTGCGGTCCTCGCCGCGGGACTGCTGGCGGCCGGAGCGGGCGTCCCGCTGATCACCGGTGCCGTGGCACGCCGGGCCGAGCGGCGGCTCGCTCCCGCCCGCGGTGTCCTCGCGACCCGTGTGACCGACCTGCTCACCGGAACCGCCGAGCTGACGGTCGCCGGTGCGCTGCCCGCGCGGACCGCCGAGGCCCGTCGCGCCGACGGCGTACTGACCCGGATCGCCTCGCGCGCCGCCACCGCGACCGCGCTCGGCGACGGGCTCACCGCTCTTCTGTCGGGCCTGACCGTGGCGGGGGCGGCACTCGTCGGCGCCCAGGCGGTCACCGAGGGCCGGCTGAGCGGGGTGGCCCTGGCCGTCGTCGTGCTCACCCCGCTGGCCGCCTTCGAGGCCGTCCTCGGCATGCCGCTCGCCGTCCGCCACCGTCAGCGGGTGCGGCGCAGCGCCGAGCGCGTGTACGAGATCCTGGACGCCCCCGAGCCCGTCCGCGAGCCGGAGGCGGCGCACCCGGCGCCCGCGACGCCCTTCCCGCTCACCGTGAGGTCCCTCACGGCCCGGCACACCGGCCAGGAGACGGACGCGCTGGCCGGTCTGGACCTTACCCTGGAGGAGGGCCGCAGGGTCGCGGTGGTCGGATCCTCCGGGGCCGGCAAGACGACCCTCGCGCAGGTCCTGCTGCGGTTCCTCGACCCGGCGTCGGGCACGTACCGCCTGGGCGGGGTCGACGCCCGCTCCCTCGACGGCGACACCGTACGGCGGTTTGTTGGCCTGTGCGCCCAGGACGCCCACCTCTTCGACAGCTCGGTGCGGGAGAACCTGCTGCTGGCCAGGAAGGACGCCGACGAGCCCGCGCTGCGGGCCGCCCTCGCCCGTGCCCGGCTGCTGGACTGGGCCGACAGCCTGCCCGACGGTCTCGACACGCTCGTCGGGGAGCACGGCGCCCGGCTCTCGGGTGGCCAGCGGCAGCGGCTGGCGCTGGCCCGTGCCCTGCTCGCCGACTTCCCGGTCCTGGTCCTCGACGAGCCGGCCGAGCATCTGGACCTGCCGACCGCCGACGCGCTCACCGCCGATCTCCTGGGGGCCACCGAGGGCCGTACGACGCTGCTCATCACGCACCGGCTGGCCGGGCTCGACGCCGTGGACGAGGTGATCGTCCTGGAGGAGGGACAAGTGGTCCAGCGCGGACCGTACGCGGAACTGCTCGCCCTGCCCGGTCCGCTGCGGAGCATGGCCGAGCGGGAGTCGGCCGCCGAACTGCTGGTGGCGGCGCGCTAGAAGAGCCGAGGATCGGCCGGGCCGGGCGCACCGCGGGCGGTGGCCGTCAGCGCCGCTCGGCCAGGATCCGCTCGATCACGAGGGCGACGCCGTCGTCGTTGTTGGCCGCGGTGCGCCCGGTCGCGGCGGCGACGGCGTCCGGGTGGGCGTTGCCCATGGCGTAGGACCGGCCGGCCCAGGTGAGCATCTCGATGTCGTTGGGCATGTCGCCGAAGGCGACGACCTCCTCGTGGGAGATGCCGCGGTCGGCGCAGCACAGGGCGAGGGTGCTGGCCTTGGAGACGCCGGGTCCGCTGATCTCCAGCAGGGCGCTGGGGCTGGAGCGGGTGACGGTGGCGCGGTCACCGACCGCGAGCCGGGCCGCGGTGAGGAAGGCGTCGGGGTCGATCGTCGGGTGCGAGGCGAGGATCTTCAGGATCGGGTACCGGGCGGCGGCGCCGTCGGGCGCCAGCAGTTCCTCGGCGGGCGCCAGGGTGTCCGGCGCCTCCATGTGCAGCTTCGGATAGTCCGGCTCCTGATGGAAACCGTATGTCTGCTCGATCGCGTACGCGGTGCCGGGCGCCGCGTCGCGCAGCAGCCGCACGGTCTCCAGCGCGTTCTCCCGGGCGAGGTCCCGCACCTTGACGAAACGGTGGGCGCCCGGCCCGCCGTGCAGGTCGACCACGGCCGCGCCGTTGCCGCAGATCGCCAGGCCGTGGCCGTGCACATGCTCGCTGACGACATCCATCCAGCGGGCCGGGCGGCCGGTGACGAAGAAGACCTCGATACCGGCCTCCTCGGCGGCGGCGAGGGCGGCGACCGTGCGCGGGGAGACCGACTTGTCGTCGTGCAGCAACGTTCCGTCAAGATCGGTTGCGATCAGCCGCGGGGGGACGGCGGGGGCCTCTTCCCGCGCGAGCGAGGTCGAGAGCTGGGAGGAGGCCGGGGGCTCGGGCTGTCGCGTCGCTGAGGTCACCGCCTCATTGTCCCGTATCGCCCCGCACGATCGTGCGGGTCTGCGCACAGGTGAGACGTCGCTTCGGTCACGCCGGGCTGAACGGGCTCCGGTCACGCCAGCTGAGCGGGGGCGCCCGTGGCGATCTGCTCGAAGACCTTCTCGTCCGCGGCGAAATCGGAGTCCGGGATCGGCCAGTGGAGGACGATCTCGGTGAACCCCAGCTCCTGATGCCGCCCCGCGAAGTCGACGAAGGCGTCCAGGGACTCCAGAGGACGCCCCCGGTCCGGGGTGAATCCGGTGAGCAGGATCTTGTCCAGACCGCTCACGTCCCGTCCAAGCGCCTCGCACGCGGCACCGAGCTTCTCCATCTGGCCACGCAGCGCCTGGACGGACTGCTCCGGCGTGCCCTCCTCGTACAGCGTGGGATCGCCGGTGGTCACCCACCCCTGCCCGTACCGCGCCGCGAGCCGCAGCCCGCGCGGACCCGTGGCGGCCACGGCGAACGGCAGCCGGGGCCGCTGCGCACAGCCGGGGATGTTGCGCGCCTCGTGCGCCGAGTAGAAGTCGCCCTCGTACGACACCGTGTCCTCGGTCAGCAGCCGGTCCAGCAGCGGCACGAACTCGGCCAGCCGGTCGGCGCGCTCTCGCGGTGTCCAGGGCTCCTGTCCGAGCGCGGTGGCGTCGAAGCCGGTGCCGCCCGCCCCGATGCCCAGCGTGACCCGGCCGCCGGAGATGTCGTCGAGCGAGATCAGTTCCTTGGCGAGGGTGACCGGGTGCCGGAAGTTCGGCGAGGTCACGAGGGTGCCCAATCGCATCCTCCGCGTCACCGCGGCCGCTGCCGTCAGCGTCGGGATCGCCCCGAACCACGGCCCGTCCCGGAACGACCGCCACGACAGGTGGTCGTAGGTGTAGGCCGCGTGGAAGCCGAGTTCCTCGGCGCCCTCCCACACCCTCCGGCCTTCGGCCCAGCGGTAGATCGGCAGAATGACAGTGCTCAGACGCATGGGGACGATTCTACGAGCGCCGGAAAGCGCGCCGGCTGCGAAGCACGATCGTCCCGGCGGTCTCGTAGAGGCGGGCGATCGAGCGCGCACAGGCTCGCTAACCTGGCAACGTGAAGAAGAGGAGTGGCCGCGAACTGGACGTGCTGATCGAAGAAGCGATCGTCGACACGTACGACGAGGTCGAGGCGATCAGCGCCTTCCTGTCAGTCATCGATGAGCACTTGGCCGTCCCGTTCACCACGACCGTTCTGGGGGTCGACGTGAACGTGGTGAAAATCGGCCTCACGAACGACTCCCGCTTGGTCGCCCACTGCGTGCGGAATGGACTCCAGCAGGCCATCGGCCTGGCGGAACTGCCCCTGCCGCAGCCACCCCCGGAGGGAACGCATTGGATCGATGCGTACCGGCGCTGGTCCGGTTCCTGACGCAGAGAAAGCGGACGAGACCCGAAGTCCGCCGGAGCACGCCATGAACACCGCTACAGGCCTCGCACAGGCCCTGCGCCGTAGTGCCGAACTGAAGGAAGAGCTCGTGGCGTTCGGAGAGAGCCGCGCCTTCGAACGGTTCCTCGACCCACTCCTGTTGGAAGCCTCCGGTCCCGGAGGCGTATGGGACGAGGCGAGCGCGACCAACGTCATCGACCACTTCCTGCTGCAGTACCGGCTTCCGGACGGCAAGACGGTCGCCGACCGCTTCGTCGCCCGGCGGACGACCCTGACCGATGCCGACCGGCAGATGGTCCTGGCCTGGCGTGACCCCGTGGAAGGGCTCTTCGAGGTGAGGAGCAAGCACGGCGATTCCCTGCTCCTGCTCAATCTGCTGGACGACCTCGAGTACCGCGCCTACACCAACGCCGGGCACACGGCCCTCCACGCGGTCAAGAAGGGAGGCTTCCTCAGCGCCCGACTGGTAGCACTGGCACCAGTGCCCGACGCGTGGCTCTTCTCCGGTGTGATGTCCTCCTACCCTCGCACCGCCGCGCCGGAGATCGCCGCTGCGACCCTTGACCTGGCCATCAGCCGACCCGACCTCGTCTTCCGCAACCCGGAGAAAATCGAGCAGGGATGGCACTCGATGCGTGAGGACCGAGCCGCCTTCGTCGAGTTCTTCGGCAGCGATGAGCTGATCCTCACGCCCGAGGAAACCGAGGACCGGCTCAATGCCTACTACCGCCATCGGCAGCACACCGCCTCGAACTCGTCTCTCTTCACGCTGTCACCCGAACTGGCGCAGGCGGGAACTGTCGGCGTCATTTACGACCAGGTCGATGGACTCAACTTCTACGCGGACTACGGATCGTTGCGGGACCTCTTCGCGAACCCCGACCTTCCGGGCCGCAAACACCATCAGGACCTGCTCCGCACGTACCTGCGCGAGGACTCGATCACGCCGCTGCCGATCCGCCGACTGGCCGCCGCACACCCGAAAACCGTCGACACGGTGTTCCGCAGACTCCTGCGGCAGCCCGACTTCACCTGGAACAGGCATGGCAACGCGCTCCTGCGCCGACGCAAGCCCTGGTACGTCGAGACCGAGCAGCGCCCCGGAGTCTCCGTCATCGGGGACCGGCTCGGCGAACTGCTCCGCAGCCGGCCACTACGAGATGTGTGAGCAAGGCTTGACCGAGGTCACCAGGGTCCCCAGGCGCATGCGCTCGGTCGCGGTCGCCGCGGCGGTCAGAGTCGGCACCGCACCGAACCACGGGCCGTCCCGGAAGGTGCGCCAGGACAGATGGTCGTAGGTGTAGCCGGTGTGGAATCCGAGCTGCTCGGCGCGGGTCCACGCCGCGCGGCCGCCCTCGTGCCAGCGGCGGTACGGGAGGATGACGGCGCTCAGGCGCAGACTCATGACACCGAGCCTAGGGCCCCGGGTGTTTCACGTGAAACGAGTCACCGCACGTGGCGGCTCAGCCACGAGGTGAGACCGATCATCGGGACCAGCTCCTTGTACGTGCGGTCGCCGGGCAGGGGGACGACCAGGCGGTAGCCGGGCGGGAAACGCCGCGCTTTGACGAACGCGGTGCCCTCCAGGACGGAGCGCAGGAACGCGGGGACGTCGTCGCGGGGCACGTCGTGGAACCGGATGCCCTCGACGGTGATCAGGGCGTCGTCCTCCGGATAGAGCTGCACGGTCAGCCGGGGCAGCCCGCCGAACTCGACGAACGCCTCGTGCGGCAGCGAACCGTCCGGATCGGTGGCGACGCCGACCCCCGCGGAGCTGCGCCGGGAGGTCTGGTCGGCGCCGATGTCGTGGGTCACCTCGATCTCGCGTGCGTAGGCGGCGGCGAGGTCACGACAGGCGGTGACGGCGGCTTCGGTCGTGGCGAGATGACGGTCCATACCCACGATCATGCCGGACCGGGTCAGTGACCCGAGCCGAACCGCAGGTATCGCGGCGGTACGGCCTGCGTCAGCCACACGCCGTTGGCACTGACCCGGAAGACATGGCCGTCGCGGTGCATCGCGGCGGCGTCCACGGAGAGCACGACCGGCCGTCCGCGGCGGGCACCCACGCGGGTCGCGGTCTCCCGGTCGGGCGAGAGATGCACGTCGTGCCGGTTCATGGGCCGCAGCCCCTCGGCGCGAATGGCGTCGAGGGCGCGGGCCACCGTCCCGTGGAAGAGGTACTGTGGCGGGGTCGCCGGCGGCAGCCCGAGGTCCACGTCGACGCTGTGCCCCTGGCTGGCCCGGATGCGGTCGCCCCGGATCTCGAAGCGCCGCTTGTCGTTGGTGGCGACCACATGGTCCAGCTCCTCACGGGTGAACCGGAAGCGATGGCCGGCCGCCGCCGCGATCAGGGCCTCGATGCCGACCCAGCCGGCCTCGTCGAGCGTGAGCCCGATCCTCTCGGGCTGGTGGCGCAGATGCCGGGAGAGGTACTTCGACACCTTCACGGTGCGTTGTTCGTCCATGCCACCAGCCTGCCGCGAGAGACGAGCCTCCCGCTGAACTTTTTCGCCGAGCAGGTTTGATCCACAGCCAAGTGGAGTTATCCACAGGCAGATTAAGGTTTCTGTGGACAACTGACGGCCGGGGCAGGGGATTTCACCCGTCCCGGACCTGCCCGGCAACGCGCCGGGCAGGTCTCACAGACGTGGCCGCACCCGTGCCAGCCTGCGCAGGGTGCGGGGACTGAAGCGGGACAGAGCGTGGAAGAGGCGCGCCTCCGGGGTCACCGGCACCACCGCCGCGTCCCGTACGACCGCGCGCAGGATCGCGTCGGCGACCTTCTCCGGCGGGTAGTTCCGCAGTCCGTACAGCCGGGACGTGCGCTTCTGGCGGCGCTTCTCCTCCTCCGCGTCGACGCCGGCGAAGTGTGTCGTGGACGTGATGTCGGTGTTGACGAAGCCGGGGCAGATCGCCGTGACCCCGATCCCCTGCCCGGCCAGTTCCGCGCGCAGGCACTCGCTGAGCATCAGCACCGCGGCCTTGGACGTGCTGTAGGCGGGCAGCGCCCGCGACGGCTGGTAGCCGGCCGCCGACGAGATGTTGACGATGTGGCCGCCCTGGCCGCGCTCGGCCATCTGCTTCCCGAAGAGCCGGCAGCCGTGGATCACCCCCCACAGATTGACGTCGAGGACCCTTCTCCAGTCCTCCGCGGTGTGGTCGAAGAACGAGCCGGACAGGCCGATTCCCGCGTTGTTCACCAGGACGTCCACCACGCCGTACTCGGCGGCGACCTTCTCGGCCAGCTTCTCCATGGCGCTCTCGTCGGAGACGTCCGCCGTCTCCGCCCAGGCCGCCCGCGCGCCCAGCGGCAGGGCCAGCCCGGCGGTGCGGGCCGCGGCCTCGCCGTCCCGGTCCACCGCCACGATCCGCGCCCCGGCGGCGGCGAAGGCGAGCGCCGTGGCCCGTCCGATGCCGCTGCCCGCGCCCGTGACCAGCACGAGCTGCCCGGCGAAGCGGTCGGCGTGGCGGCCGGTGGCCGCGGGAGCGGGCCGGCCGTCCTCGACGGTGTCCACGAACTCCGTGATCCAGTCGGCCAGTCGGTCGGGCCGGGTGCGCGGGACCCAGTGCCGGGCGGGAAGGGTGCGGCGCACCAGGTGCGGGACCCACTGCTCCAGGTCGTCGTACAGCCGTTCCGACAGGAACACGTCGCCCGCCGGGACGATGAGCTGCACGGGGGCGTGGGCGCGCGCGTCGGGCCGCGGCCGGCGCAGCCGCGTCCGGACGTTGTCCCGGTACAGCCAGGCGCCGTGCGCCGCGTCCTGGGGCAGTGACGCGGTCGGATAGTCGCCCGCGGGTACCTGTTCGAGGCGCTGGAGCAGCTTCGGCCACCTCTTGCCGAGCGGGCCGCGCCAGGCCAGTTCGGGCAGTGCGGGGGTGTGCAGCACGCCGACGTACCAGGACTTGGCGCCCTGGCCGAGGAGCTGGCCGACCCGGCGCGGGGTGGGGCGGGTGAGGCGCGAGTTGATCCAGTGGCCGAAGTGGTCGAGCGACGGGCCGGACATGGAGGTGAAGGACGCGATGCGGCCCTCGGTGCGCGCGACGGTGACGAACTCCCAGGACTGGACCGAGCCCCAGTCGTGGCCGACCAGGTGCACCGGCTCGTCCGGGCTGACGGCGTCCGCGACCGCCAGGAAGTCGTCGGTGAGCTTGTCCAGGGTGAATCCGCCGCGCAGCGGCCGCGGGGCGGTGGAGCGGCCGTGACCCCGGACGTCGTACAGCACGACGTGGAAGCGGTCGCGCAGCCGCCCGGCCACCTCGGACCAGACCTCCTTGCTGTCCGGGTAGCCGTGCACCAGGACGACCGTCGGCTGCCCGGGATCCCCGAGTTCGGCCACGCACAGCTCGACCTCGCCGGACCGTACCCGGCGTTCCCGCGCGCCCTCCAGCGGCGACACGCGCATCACCTCTCCTCCGCCCGGCGGCACGCTCCCCCCCCGCTCGCCCCTCGGCCGGGGACGCGCGCCTGTCATGCGACGTGGGCGACTGTGGCAGTTGTTAGACTGAACGTCAATAGGATGTCCGCGAGGCTCGGCCCTGTCGCACAAGGCCGGGTTGTCCGGAACCTGTAGGACTTCAGAGCCGCACCCCCTAGGGCCCCGTAATACTCCAGAGGGACGCGAAGACGGCTCTGGGGTCTGACGACTCGCGTGGCGGGCGTCACTATCGTCGAAGACGTGACTGTGATCGCGACCGAAAGCCTGAGCAAGCGGTTCCCCCGGGTGACCGCTCTTGACCGGCTCTCCGTGGACGTCGGACCCGGTGTGACCGGACTCGTCGGCGCCAACGGGGCCGGCAAGTCCACACTGATCAAGATCCTGCTGGGTCTGTCCCCCGCCACGGAGGGCCGCGCCGAGGTGCTCGGTCTCGACGTCGCCACCAAGGGCGCCGAGATCCGCGAGCGGGTCGGCTACATGCCGGAGCACGACTGCCTGCCGCCGGACGTCTCGGCCACCGAGTTCGTCGTCCACATGGCGCGCATGTCCGGCCTGCCGCCCACCGCCGCCCGCGAGCGCACCGCGGACACCCTGCGCCACGTCGGGCTCTACGAGGAGCGGTACCGGCCCATCGGCGGCTACTCCACCGGCATGAAGCAGCGCGTCAAGCTCGCCCAGGCCCTGGTGCACGACCCGCAGCTGGTCTTCCTCGACGAGCCGACCAACGGCCTCGACCCGGTCGGCCGCGACGACATGCTCGGCCTCATCCGCCGCATCCACACCGACTTCGGCATCTCGGTCCTGGTCACCTCGCACCTCCTGGGCGAACTGGAGCGCACCTGCGACCACGTCGTCGTGGTCGACGGCGGCAAGCTCCTGCGCTCCAGCTCCACCACCGACTTCACCCAGACCACGACCACCCTCGCCGTCGAGGTCACCGACAGCGACGAACACCCGGACGGCACCCGCGCGGTGCGCGAGGCCCTCACCGCCCGCGGCGTGCAGACCGAGGACGGCACCGGACTGCCCGGCGCGGGCCATGTGCTGCTCCTCACCGCCCAGAGCGAGGAGACGTACGACCTGGTCCGGGACGTGATCGCGGACCTCGGACTCGGCCTGGTGCGCATGGAGCAGCGCCGGCACCACATCTCGGAGGTCTTCCGGGACGACGAACAGCGCGACGGACAGCGGAAGGAGGCGGTCGGCCATGGCAATTGAGCAGCCCCTGCGCAACCCGGTGCCGCCCTCGGGCGACCAGACCCGGATCCACAACATCGGCTACCGCAACTACGACGGTCCGCGCCTGGGCCGGGCCTACGCCCGACGCTCGCTGTACTCGCAGTCCCTGCGCGGCGCCTACGGCCTCGGCCGCTCGGTGAAGTCCAAGGTGCTGCCGATGCTGCTGTTCGTGGTGATGTGCGTGCCCGCGGCCATCATGGTCGCCGTCGCGGTCGCCACCAAGGCCAAGGACCTGCCCGTCGACTACACGCGCTACGCCATCATCATGCAGGGCGTCATCAGCCTGTACGTCGCCTCGCAGGCGCCCCAGTCCGTCTCGCGCGACCTTCGCTTCAAGACCGTGCCGCTGTACTTCTCGCGGCCCATCGAGACCGCCGACTACGTCCGCGCCAAGTACGCCGCGCTGGCCTCGGCGCTGTTCATCCTGACCGCCGCCCCCCTGCTGGTCCTCTACGTGGGCGCCCTGCTGGCCAAGCTCGACTTCGCCGACCAGACCAAGGGATTCGCCGAAGGACTCGTCTCCGTGGCCCTGCTCTCCCTGCTCTTCGCCGGCATCGGCCTGGTGATCGCGGCGATCACCCCGCGCCGCGGTTTCGGCATCGCCGCCGTGATCGCCGTACTCGTCATCTCCTACGGCGCGGTCTCCACGCTCGAAGCCATCGCGGACGCCCAGAACAGCACCTCCGCCATCCCGTGGATCGGCCTGTTCTCACCGGTCACCCTCATCGACGGCGTGCAGACCGCCTTCCTGGGCGCGACCTCCTCGGCCCCCGGAGCCGCGGGCCCCGGCAGCGGACAGGGCGTCGTCTACGTCCTGGTCGTCCTCGGCCTCATCGCCGCCGCCTACGGTCTCCTGCTGCGCCGCTACAAGAAGGTGGGACTGTGACCACGCTGAGCATCGACCACGTCTCCCGCTGGTTCGGCAACGTGGTCGCCGTCAACGACATCACCATGAACATCGGCCCCGGCGTCACCGGCCTGCTCGGCCCGAACGGCGCCGGGAAGTCCACGCTGATCAACATGATGGGCGGTTTCCTCGCCCCCTCCACCGGCACCGTCACCCTCGACGGCCAGCCGGTCTGGCGCAACGAACAGATCTACCGGCACATCGGCGTGGTCCCCGAGCGGGAGGCGATGTACGACTTCCTCACCGGCCGCGAATTCGTCGTCGCCAACGCGGAACTGCACGGCCTGGGCGCCAAGGCCGCGCAGAAGGCACTGGCCACGGTCGAGATGGAGTACGCGCAGGACCGGAAGATCTCCACGTACTCCAAGGGCATGCGCCAGCGCGTGAAGATGGCCAGCGCCCTCGTGCACGACCCCTCGCTGCTCCTGCTGGACGAGCCGTTCAACGGCATGGACCCGCGCCAGCGCATGCAGCTGATGGATCTGCTGCGGCGCATGGGCGACGAGGGCCGCACGGTGCTCTTCTCCTCCCACATCCTGGAGGAGGTCGAGCAGCTCGCCTGGCACATCGAGGTCATCGTCGCCGGCCGGCACGCGGCCAGCGGTGACTTCCGCAAGATCCGCCGTCTGATGACCGATCGTCCGCACCGCTACCTGGTGCGCTCCAGTGACGACCGGGCCCTCGCGGCGGCGCTGATCGCCGACCCGTCGACCTCCGGCATCGAGGTGGACCTCGGCGAGGGCGCGCTGCGCATCCAGGCCGTCGACTTCGGCCGGTTCACCACGCTGCTGCCGCGAGTGGCCCGCGACCACGGCATCCGGCTGCACACGGTCTCGCCGTCCGACGAGTCCCTCGAGTCCGTCTTCTCGTATCTTGTCGCGGCGTAGGAGGCCCCACGATGTACGACCCCACAGTCGCCCGGCTCACCTATCGGGCTCTGCTCGGCCGCCGCCGGGCCCTCATCCTCGGCGCGCTGCCCCTGCTGCTGATCGTCATCGCCGTGGCCGTCCGCGCCCTCACCGGCGCCGACGACCAGACCGCGGTGAACGTCCTCGGCGGTTTCGCCCTCGCCACGATGGTGCCGATCATCGGCGTCATCGCCGGCACCGGCGCCATCGGACCGGAGATCGACGACGGCTCGGTGGTGTACCTGCTGTCCAAGCCGCTGAAGCGGCCGGTCATCATCTTCACCAAGCTGATCGTGGCCATCGCCGTGACGATGGTGTTCTCCGCGGTGCCGACGCTGATCGCCGGACTGATCCTCAACGGCAACGGCCAGCAGGTCGCGGTGGCCTACACGGTGGCGGCGCTGGTCGCCTCCATCGCCTACGCCGCCCTCTTCCTCCTGCTGGGCACGGTCTCCCGGCACGCGGTGGTCTTCGGACTGGTCTACGCGCTGGTCTGGGAGGCGCTGTTCGGCTCCCTGGTGCCCGGGGCGCGCACCCTGAGCATCCAGCAGTGGGCCCTGGCCGTGGCGCACAAGGTCGCGGGCGGGGACCTGGTGACCTCCGAGGTCGGGCTGACGACGGCGACGGTCCTGCTGGTGCTGGTGACCGTGCTGGCCACCTGGTACGCGGGGCAGAAGCTGCGGGCCCTGACCCTCGCCGGCGAGGAGTGAGAACCGGACATGTCCCGGGGCGGGCGAGTGGGCGCGGCCCCTCGCTCACCCGGTCGGCAGTTCGCCCGGCCGCCAGCTCGCCCGGCAGGGCCGTTGCCGACGAGGGCGGTGCCGAACGGCCGGGCGGCCGGGGCTAATTCAGTGGCGCCGTGGCTGCCGGGTGGGCACAGTGGTGATGTCCGCAGCGCCGGATCGGACCGGCGCCCATGTTCCGGGAGAGGAGCGAGGCGATGCCCATGCACGGCAGTACGCCCGGCTCCCGACAGGGCAGCCCGCGGCGGAGTCCGGAGCGCTGAGCCGCTCCGTGGAGCCCGCCCCGCACGGGGCACTGCCCGGGGCGGCTGCTTCGAGCACGCGACCCGCTGTCGCGTGAGCCGCCCACCCGGAGGATTGGCCGAGTGGTAAGGCACCGGCTTGCTAAGCCGTGGTCGGGGTCACCCCCGCGCACGTTCGATCCGTGCATCCTCCGCAGAGACCAGAGACCAGAGACCAGAGACCAGAGGGCCACGGGCGCAGGCATGGTCGGGCTGGGCGGCGTGATGCTCCGGGCTCAGCCCAGCCACCGTTCCAGCACCACCGCGATGCCGTCCTCCTCGTGGGAGGCCGTCACCTCGTCCGCGACCGCCTTCAGCTCCTCGTGGGCGTTGGCCATGGCCACCCCGTGGGCGGCCCAGGCGAACATGGGGATGTCGTTGGGCATGTCGCCGAAGGCGATCGTGTCGGCCGGCTTCAGACCCATCCGCCGGGCGGCCAGTGACAGCCCCGTCGCCTTCGACAGGCCGAGCGGAAGAAGCTCCACTATGCCCTCGCCGGCCATGGTGACCGAGACGAAGCCGCCCGCCGCCCGGTGCGCGGCCTCGGCGAGCGCGTCGTCGGAGAGCGTCGGGTGCTGGATGTAGATCTTGTTGAGCGGGGCGCTCCACAGATCGGAGGCGTCCGTCAGCGGGGTGGCGGGCAGGGCGCCGGTCACGGCGTATCCGGGACCCACCAGCACCTCGCCGTCCAGCCCGTCCCGGCTGGCCGCCAGGTAGAGCGGGCCGACCTCGGCCTCGATCTTGGCCAGCGCCACCCCGGCCAGCTGCCGGTCCAGGGTCACCGAGGTCAGCAGCCGGTGCTCGCCGGCGTGGTACACCTGGGCGCCCTGGCCGCAGACCGCGAGGCCGCGGTAGCCGAGGTCGTCCAGGATGTGCCGGGTCCAGGGGGTGGCGCGGCCGGTGACGACGATGTGCGCGGCACCCGCCGCGGTGACCGCGGCGAGCGCCTCACGGGTGCGGGGCGAGACCGACTCGTCGGACCGCAGCAGGGTGCCGTCGAGGTCGGTCGCGACCAGCCGGTAGGGGAGGCCGCCGGAGTTCTCGCCGACGGCCGTGGTGGCGGTGGCGGTCACTTGGCCAGCGGCTCCAGGACCTCCCGGCCGCCGAGGTAGGGACGCAGCACCTCGGGCACGCGCACGGAGCCGTCGGCCTGCTGGTGGTTCTCCAGCAGGGCGACGATGGTGCGCGGTACGGCGCACAGCGTGCCGTTCAGCGTGGCCAGCGGCTTGACCTGCTTGCCGTCGCGGACGCGGATGGACAGCCGCCGCGACTGGAACTCGGTGCAGTCCGAGGTCGAGGTCAGCTCGCGGTACTTGCCCTGGGTCGGGATCCACGCCTCGCAGTCGAACTTGCGCGCGGCCGACGAACCGAGGTCGCCCGAGGCGACGTCGATCACGCGGAACGGCAGCTCCAGCGAGGTCAGCCACTGCTTCTCCCACTCCAGCAGCCGTTGGTGCTCCGCCCGCGAGTCCTCGGGGGCGACGTAGGAGAACATCTCGACCTTGTCGAACTGGTGCACACGGAAGATGCCCCGGGTGTCCTTGCCGTGCGAGCCGGCCTCGCGGCGGAAGCAGGGCGAGAAGCCCGCGTAGCGCAGCGGCAGCCGGTCGGCGTCGATGATCTCGTCCATGTGGTAGGCCGCCAGCGGCACCTCGGACGTGCCGACCAGGTACAGGTCGTCCTTGTCGAGGTGGTAGACGTCCTGGGCGGCCTGCCCGAGGAAACCGGTGCCGGCCATGGACTGCGGGCGCACCAGCGCCGGGGTGAGCATGGGCGTGAAGCCGGCGGCGGTGGCCTGGGCGATCGCCGCGTTCACCAGGGCCAGCTCCAGCAGGGCGCCGACACCGGTGAGGAAGTAGAAGCGGGAGCCGGAGACCTTCGCGCCGCGCTCCACGTCGATCGCGCCGAGGAGCTGGCCCAGCTCCAGGTGGTCCCGGGGCTCGAAGCCCTCGGCGGCGAAGTCGCGGTGGGTGCCGTGCGTCTCCAGCGTGACGAAGTCCTCCTCGCCGCCGACCGGGACCTCGGGGTGGACGAGGTTGCCGAGCCGGAGCAGCAGCTCCTGGGTCTCGGCGTCGGCCGCGTCGCGCTCGGCGTCGGCCGTCTTGACGTCGGCGGCGAGCTGGCCGGCCTTCTTCAGCAGCTCGGCCTTCTCGTCACCGGCGGCCTTGGGGATGAGCTTGCCCAGCGCCTTCTGCTCGGCGCGCAGCTCGTCGAAGCGGACGCCGGACGACCTGCGCCGCTCGTCGGCAGACAGGAGGGAGTCGACGAGCGCGACGTCCTCTCCACGGGCGCGCTGCGAGGCGCGCGCACGGTCAGGGTCCTCACGGAGCAGACGAAGGTCAATCACATGCTCAAGGCTACCGGTGCGGCGTTCCGGCTCACGACCCAGTATTCGGGTCCGCTCCCCTGCGATTCGGGTCCGCCGCTCCGCGGGGCCGTACGCACGGTCAGGGCAGAATTGCGCACCGTGTCAATAGGGGCCCCGGCGGGCCCCTGGAAGAGGGCGGCCGGTGGCCGTCCTGTTGACTGGATTCCCTTGTGGGCAACCGGACTTGGAGGATGGGTTGTCCACAGGAATCCAGGACTGCGGAAAAGTTATCCACAGGCTGTGCGAAAGATCTGTGGACTTCGGAATTGATCACTCCGGAAGTACGGGGCACCGCAAGAATTCCCGGGTCAAACGGGCTCGACACCCACTTTCGGGTGGAAAAGGGTCGCCCCAAAAGATGAACCATGGGAAACGAGTGGACGAAGGGTGACCTGCCGTCCGATGGCCCGCCCTGGGACTTGAAGGGCGATTTGTCGACCGACTCGCCTGCCGGTGTCGACTTGTCCCCAGGTCGAGAAGCGGACCTGTGGATAACTTCTGTGGATAACGAAGATCTGCAGGTAGGACTGGTCGTACCCGGTCGGAAGTGACTAGAAACGGCCGTCCTGGCAGCGTGCC
Source organism: Streptomyces sp. SAT1 (assembly GCF_001654495.1). Taxonomy (GTDB): domain Bacteria; phylum Actinomycetota; class Actinomycetes; order Streptomycetales; family Streptomycetaceae; genus Streptomyces; species Streptomyces andamanensis. Next base: position 3,550,052 of record NZ_CP015849.1, on the reverse strand, counting down.
ACCCACTCGGCGGCGGCCATGAACTCCTCGTCCGACGTTCCGGCGAACGGGGGCCGCACGTCCGCGGCGCCGATGTCCGCGCGCGGGTACGAGCCGAGGAAGCGCACCTCCGGGCAGACTCGCTTCAGGCCCGTCAGCGCCTCGGCCATCCGGCGGTCGGCGATATGTCCCTCGGCGTCGATGCAGAAGCAGTAGTTGCCGATGCCCGCGCCGGTGGGACGGGACTGGAGCAGCATCAGGTTGATCCCCCGGCCGGAGAACTCGCCCAGCAGGTCGCGCAGTCCGCCGGGATGGTCGGCCCGCTGCCAGAGGACCACGGACGTCTTGTCCGCACCGCTCGGCGCGGCCGGCCGCGCGGGACGGCCGACGAGAACGAACCGGGTCTGCGCGTTCTCCGCGTCATGGATGCCCGTCTCCAGTGCTTCGAGCCCGTACCGGGCCGCGGCGAACGCACCGGCGAAGGCGGCGTCGTAGCGGCCTTCCTGGACCAGCCGGGCGCCGTCGGCGTTGGAGGCGGCCGACTCCCAGCGGGCGTCGGGCAGACGCGCCTTCAGCCAGTTGCGCACCTGTGGCTGGGCGGCCGGATGGGCGGTGACCGTCCGGATGGCGTCGAGGCCGGTACCGGGCCTGACCAGCAGCGCGAAGGCGATCGAGAGCAGCACCTCGCGGTAGATCATCAGTGGGCGGCCCGCGACCAGTTCGTCGAGCGTCGTGGTGATGCCGCCCTCGACGGAGTTCTCGATGGGCACGAACGCGGCCTCGGCCGCTCCGTCGCGGACCGCGTCCAGTGCCGACTGCACGGACACATGCGGAACCAGCTCCCGGGTGGCCGCCTCCGGGAGTCTGCGGAGCGCCACTTCGGTGAAGGTGCCTTCCGGACCGAGATAGGCGTAGCTCGCTGACATGCCCTCACCCTACGGTCCGCCCCGTTCCCCTCGCCCTAAGGTCCGCCCCGGTTCCCCTCACCCTCGAAGAGGTGTGCCCTCCGGGGCTGTGCCCTCCGAGGCGTCATCCCTCCAGGAGCCGCTGCCCGACGTACTCGCCCCGTGCGGCCCCGCCCGGCACGGCGAACAGCCCGCTCGCCTCGTGCCGGATGAACGGCGACAGCGCGTCGCCGCGGTCCAGCTTGCGCTGCACCGGTACGAAGCCCCGCAGCGGATCGGCCTGCCAGCAGATGAACAGCAGCCCCGCGTCCGGTGTGCCGTCCGGTGCGATGCCGTCGTGGTACGAGAACGGGCGCCGCAGCATGGCCGCGCCGCCGTTCTGGTCGGGGCGCGTGATGCGGGCGTGCGCGTTGACCGGGACGACGTAGGTGCCGTCCTGGCCGGCCTTCTCCAGGTCCATGGCGGTCGTCTCGGTGCCCCCGCTGAGGGGTGCGCCGTCGGACTTGCGGCGCCCGATGACGTTCTCCTGCTCGGGCAGGGACAGCTTCTCCCAGTCGTCCAGGAGCATGCGGATCCGGCGTACGACGACGTAGGAGCCGTTCGCCATCCAGGCGGGCCGGCCCCCGTCGGGGACGAAGATGCGCTGGTCGAAGTCGGGGTCCTTGGGCTTCGGGTTGTTGGTGCCGTCGACCTGGCCCATCAGGTTGCGGGCCGTCATGGGGTGCGCGGTGGCGCCCGGGGAACGGTTGAAACCGTTCATCTGCCAGCGCACCCGGGCGGCGCTGCCCGCGTCCTTCTGGAGGGCACGCAGAGCGTGGAAGGCGACCAGGGCATCGTTGGCGCCGATCTGCACCCAGAGATCGCCGTCGCTGCGGGCCTTGTCGAGCCGGTCGGAGGAGAAGGCGGGCAGCGGCTCCAAGGCGGCGGGCCGCTGCTGTGCCAGGCCGGTCCGGTCGAAGAACGACCGGCCGAAGCCGAAGGTGATCGTCAGGGACGAGGGGCCCGCGTCCCGTGCGACGCCGGTGTCACCGTGCGCGGCGGGCTCGCCCGCCATCAGCCGTTCGGCGGTCCCCGACCACCGGCGCAGCAGGGCCGCCGCCTCCTTGCGGCCCGACCCGGCCGTCAGGTCGAAGGCGACGAGATGGCCGCTGGACTGGAGCCCCTCCGTGATCCCGGGCTGGTGTTTCACGTGAAACACGGCCCGATCGGAGCCGAGCGCGGTCAGCGGGGTGGCACCGGCGGGCGCGGCGGTGTATCCGATGGCCGCGCCCGCCGCACCCAGGACCAGCCCACTGGCACCGGCCGTGCCGAGCAGCAGCCGCCGCGAGATGCCCGCCCCGGCGGCGGCGTCGGCCGCCCTGGGCTCGGGCACGGCCGAAGCGGAGCCGGAGCCGGCGGCGGGGACGGAAGCCCGGGAGGACCGGGAAGCCCGGGTGTTCCGGGAGGCGTTCTTCGGGGTGGACTGGTCGGGCATGGTGGTTCAGCCGATCTTGACGTTCTTGGTGACGGTCACCTGGTCGATGTCGGAGGTCCGCACGGTCACGGCGACCTCCCAGTCGCCCGCCATGGGGATCTGCACCCCGTCCGCCGCCCAGTGTCCGGTGGTGATGTGGTCGGGGGCGACGGGGAGCGGCCCGATCTTCTGGTCAGGGAGGGTGAAGGCGATCTTGAGCTCGGCGACGTCGAACGGCTTGCCGTCCGGCCGCTGTGCGTAGACGTGCAGCTCGTTGGCGCCCACGCGTGCGGGGTCGAGGTCGATCCGGACGACGCCCCGGCCGTTCTGGCCGCCGGTGTCGAACGGCAGGTCGAGGGCGGCCGCACCGGTCGAGGACGAGGCGGCGGAGGTGGACGAGGACGAGGTGGCCGCCTTGGCCTCCTCCTCCGTGCGGCCCGGCTCCGTCTGGGTCAGCACGGTGGTGACGGCGAGCAGGACGACGGCGACACCGGCCTCCATCAGCACCGAGCGGCGCAACCCGAACCGGTTCGGGTCACCGTCTCGCAGCCGCTTCTGCCGTGCCGCGTCCACGGCGGCCCGCTGCCGGGCGAGCTGGGCGGCCCGACCGGAGTCGCCCGCCTTCGCAGCCGCCTTACCGGCTGCCCCGCCCTTACCGGCTGCCCCGCTGTCCGTCTCTTCCGCCGCGTCCCCGTCCGCGCCGTCTCCCCCCGTCTCCCCGTCCGCCGCACCCTTCCGCGCGCCGACCGGCTTCTTCGCGCCGGCCGGCGCCTTGCGCGGACCCATGACAGAGCCGCTTGCGGAACCAACCGCGGAGCCAACCGAGGAACCGGCCGCGGATCCGGTGGCCGTCCGGTCGGCGGCACCACCGCCCACCGTGTCCGCCAGCCGCCCCGTCCAGCGCCGGGAGAACCAGGCGACCGCGACCATCAGCAGCACCAGACCGGCCTTGATCAGGAGCAGCTGCCCGTAGCGGGTGCCGGTCAGCGCCGTCCAAGAGCCGACCTGGCGCCAGGACTGGTAGATGCCGGTGGCGACCAGGGCCACCACGGAGCCGAAGGCGAGACGGGAGAAGCGGCGTACGGCCGCGGCCTCGACCGGGGTGTCGGCGGGCGTCCGGTAGAGCGCGACCAGCAGCGCGACGAGTCCGCCCAGCCAGGCGGCGACGGCCAGCAGATGGACGACGTCGACCGGCATCGCGATGCCCGGCTGGAGGCCGACCGAGGCGTGCTCGGCCAGGGCCCAGCTCGCCGCAAGCCCGGCGGCGACCACGACGCCCCCGATCGCCAGCCCGAACGTCAGGTCCCGCTTCTCCTCGTCCTGCCGCTTCTCGTACGCCCCGAAGAGCACCGCGACGAAGAGCGCCGCAGCGGCGAGCAGCAGCAGCCGGGAGACGAGGGCGGCGCCCGTCTTGGTCTGGAGCACCTCTCCGAGCAGGTTCAGGTCGAAGATGTCCCCGGCCTTCCCGGAGGTGGTGTAGGAGCCGCGCAGGAGCAGCAGCGCCAGGGTGGCCGCGGTGAGCGCGACCCAGCCGGAGACGACGAGCCGCTGCACGGCCCGCACCCCGGCGCCGCGCTGCCAGCAGGCCAGGACGAAGGCGGCGCCGCCGGTCAGGACGATGAAACCGGCGTACGACACATAGCGCCCGATGCCGTACAGCCAGCCGACGAACCCGCCGCCCACGTCCTGGCCGCCGGCCACGACCGCGGTCTTGGAGGGCGCCCCGATGGAGAAGGTGTAGGCGCCGCCCACGGGGTGGCTGTCGGCGGAGACCACCTGGTAGGTGACGGTGTACGTGCCCTTGGTCAGCCCGCCGCGCAGCCGCACGCTGTACGTGGTGCCGCTGACGTGGGCCGGTTTCCCGGTGTCGACGCGGGCACCCTTGGGATCGAGCACCCGCAGCGAGTCACCGTTCATCGCGACCTCCTCGGAGAAGGTCAGCGAGACCTGGGCGGGTGCCTGGGCGACCACCGCCCCCTGCCGGGGGTCGCTGCCGGTCAGCGCGGCGTGCGCGGAGGCCGGTGCGGCACCGGCCAGGATCGCGCAGGCGACGGCCAGGAACAGCAGCACCAGGTTCCGTACGCGGGGGGTGATGGTCGGCGTCAAGGTGGTCCCTCCCTCAGTGTCCGGTCTCGGGGACGTACGTGGCGGGCTTCACCGGCATCTCGACCCGCAGATCGCCGGACTTGGCGAAGTGCAGCTGGACGGAGACCGTCTGGCCCTGCTGGGGCCGGTGCTTGAGCATGTCGAACATCAGGTGGTTCGCACCGCTCTTGAACACCAGCCGGCCGTGGGCGGGCACGGTGAGCCGGTCCGCCTCCTGCATCGTCTGGCCGACCGTGCGGTGCGCGGTCACGGAACCCGCGGCGTCACTGGTCACCGACGTCAGCTCGTCGTCGGCGTCGCCCTTGTTGACTATCGTCAGGAAACCGGCCGCCATCGAGTCGGACACCGGCTGGGGCATGTAGGCGCCGCTGACGGACAGTTCGGCCTTCCCGGCGGGCTCGGCGCCGGAGGCCGAGCCGCCGCAGCCGCTCAGCAGGGCCGTGCCGGCCAGGGCCACCGCCGTCAGTCCGGCCGCCGCCCGGCGCCTCACGGGTTCTCTCCCTTGATCAGCTTGGGCAGGCCCTTGGTGTAGTCGCCTACGGTGGCGTCCTCGTCGTAGACCACATAACCCGTGTCGTTCTTCGGGGAGAACGCGACGACCTGGGCGCCGTGCACCGACACGAGCTTGCCGTTCTTGTCCTTCTTGGTCGGCTCGACGGTGATGCCGATGCTGCGCGCACCGGCCTCGATGGTGGCGTAGTCGCCGGTCAGACCGACGAACTGCGGGTCGATGCCGTTGAGCCACTTGCCGAGTTCGGCGGGTGTGTCTCGGCCGGGGTCGGTGGTGACGAACACCACCCGCAGCTTGTCCTGGTCCGCCTTGGGCAGGGCCTTCTTGGCGACCGCCAGGTTGTTCATCGTCAGCGGGCAGACATCGGGGCAGTGGGTGTAGCCGAAGTAGATCAGGGTGGGCCGGCCCGCGGTCTCCTTGCGGAGGTCGTACTTCTTGCCGTGGACGTCGGTCAGCACCAGGTCGGGCTTCTCGAAGGGCTGGTCGAGCACGGTCGCGGGCTGCTGCGAGGGCTGCTCGGCGACGACGGTGGCGGCCTTCTCGTCGCCGTCACCGCTGCCGCAGGCGGACAGGGTCATCGTCGCGGCGGCGAGCAGTGCGGCCGCGGCGAACGTCTTCTTGCGCATAGAAAAATGTCCCAGATGTGAGAACTCCGGCGCGCACCGGGCCCGTACGCCCCACACGGGGGGCGGCCGTACCCGGACCTCGTGCGGTCCCGGTGCGCGGCACGGACGAGCAGGATCAGGCGGCGGTCCGGCGGCGCCCGGCGAACACGCCGTACGCCACGCCGGCCGCGCCGACGACGATGCCCACGACGCCGAGGACGCGGGCGGTGGTGTCACTGCCGCTCTCGGCGGCGGCGGCGGCGGCGGTGGGGGTGCTCTCGGCGGACTTGGAACCGGCGGAGGTGTTCTGGGCCGCCGCTCCGTGGGCGTCGTCCGCCGCGGCGGTCAGCTGGAGCGTCGGTGCCGGGTTGTCGGGCTCGGCCTGGCCCTTCTGCGGGACCTCGATCCAGCGGACGACCTCCTTGTTGGAGTACGTCTGGAGGGCCTTGAAGGCGAGCTGGTCGGCGTCCTGGGGCAGCGCGCCCACGGACACCGGGAACTTCTGGAAGTAGCCCGGCAGGATGCCCTTGCCGTCGGTGGCGGTCCAGGTGACCTTGCTGACCGCCTCGGAGATCTGCTTGCCGTGCATCTCCAGGGGCTTGTCCAGCTTGGACTTGGTGACCTCGACCTTCCAGCCGTTGACCGGCTCCGGCATCACCGAGGCCAGCGGGTGATCGGTCGGGAAGGCGACCTCCAGCTTGGTGGTGGAGGCGTTGTCGCGCTCGTTGGGCACCTTGAAGTCGACGACGGCGTAGCCGCCCTTGGCCGCGGCGCCCTCCGCCGCCACGGTGACGTGCGCGAACGCGGGGACGGAGACGGCGAGGACGGCCGCGCCCGCGAGGGCGCCGACGGTGGCGAGACGAGAGGTCTTGCGGCTGATGGCCTGCATCACAGAGAACACTCCACTTCGAGTGGGTCCGGTGGTCCGGTGGTCCGGTGGATCCGGTGGTCGGGAGAGGGCGCGTGCTCCGGGGCGGTGCGAGGGAGCGTGCGCACCGGGACGTACGCCGGTGCGGACCGCCCGCGGGGCGGGCACGCGCGGGGACGCCGCACGACGGCGGCCTCCCCCTCCGTTCCGGCCGGGTGGGCCGGGACCGTGGAGTGCTGGTCGCGTCGCGTCAGGCGGCGAGGACGAGGACGGCGGCGGGCGGACCGCGCCGGATCACCGTGTGCTGGAGGGCGGTGGCGGTCGGCGGCGGCAGGACGCGGTCGGCGGCGCGCGGGACGCGCGGGCCCGTGCCCGGCAGCGCCGGCAGCCCGGCGCACAGGGCGCACACCAGGGCGAGCGCCCCGCGCAGGGACCGTACGAGCGCGCCCTCGGCGACTCCGTGCGCCGACAGTGCGATCAGCCGCACCAGGGCGAGGTCGCCACGGCGCAGCAGCCAGCCCGCGGCCAGCGCGGCGAGCACATGGCCGAGCAGCATGGGCAGGGACGGCAGCAGCGCGGCGAGGGACCCGGCGCCGTGCGGGACGGCCGCCGGACCGGTCGCGCCGGTCGGTGCCGCGGCTCCGGACGGGTAGACATGGGCGTCGACGAGGATCCGGTAGGCCCGTGCCGGGGTGATCCCCGCGGTGGTGGTGCCGCACAGGTATCGCGCGGCCCGCTCCACCAGCGCGGCGTCGGACAGCACATGGCCCGCGTGGCCCAGGGAACCGCCCGGCACCGCCGAACCCGCCGCGCCCGCCGAAACCGTCGAGCCCAGGGGCCCCATGGCTCCCATGGCTCCCATGGAACCCGTCGAGCCCATCGGTATCGCGCCGGACACCATGCCCGCCCCGTGCTGTCCGAGTCCGAACAGCGCGTGCAGCACCAGCTGGCCCGCCGCGAGCAGCGCCGCGATCCCGGGCAGCGAGCGGGCGCGCCCGGCCAGCGGTACGACGACCACGAGCGCCCCCAGGAAACCCGCGCCCAGCGTCCACAGCGGGACGGTGGCGCAGGAGCCCAGGGTGTGCCCCGCCGCGGCCAGCACGACGCAGACCGCGGCGAACACCGCGGCCCGCAGCAGCCTGAGATCGCGTCCGGCGGATGCCGCGCGCGAGTGGGGGGCAGTCATGGCGGCCTCATCATCCCACTGGGCACCGGTGCTCCGTACGGCAGGTCCACAAGGTGCGGTACCTCCGGACAGGTCACCTTCCACGGCGTATGCGCCCGTGCATACACCGATCCCCTCCGTCCTCGCATCCGCCGAACGGGCGTCGCCGTGTCAACGCGGTGCTTACGGCCGGGCACGCCGGGCAATACGTATCGGTATGTCGAGCCGCGGCCAGGAGGCTGGAGCATGAGCATCTGGTGGTCACTCCATCTGCGGCGTGACGCTGCGAGCGTGCCCCTCGCCCGGCGGCTCCTGCTCGGCACGATGGAGACCGCGGGCGTCGACCCCGACATCTCCTTCGACCTGTCGGTCGCCCTGAGCGAGGCCTGCGCGAACGCCGTGGAGCACGGCGGGGACGGCGCAGGTTCGCAGGACTACCGGGTGACCGCCTACCTCGACGGGGAGAAGTGCCGTATCGAGGTGGCCGACACCGGCCCCGGCTTCCCGGGCGAGGGGCACCGCGTGCCGGTCCGCGCCCCGCACACGGACGCCGAGCACGGCCGCGGCCTGTGCCTCATCCGGGAGCTGGCCGACCACGTCCACATCGGCAACGAGCCGGGGCGGGGCGGTGCGGTGGTGAGCTTCGACAAGATCCTCAAGTGGCGCGACGACGCTCCGCTGGCGGCGGTCTGACTGCGGTCGCCCCCGTAGCCCGCCACCCCCGGTGGCACCACCCCGCCGCCCCGGCGGCAGCGCGGCCTCACACGCCGTCCAGGACCTTCGCCAGCGCCTCCAGCGCCTCCGGGTAGGTCCGCTCCCTGGGCGTCCCGTAGCCGACGACGAGCCCTTGCGGGTGGCCCGCGCCGGGCGTGTGCCAGTGCTCGCCGAGACGGCCGAGCGCCAGCCCCGCCTCCTCGGCGCGGGCCAGCACCCGCTCCTCGTCCGCCACATCGACCAGGGCGTGCAGCCCGGCGGCGATCCCGCGCACCGGACGGCGCCCGCCCAGCCGCCCCAGGAGCTGGTCCCGGCGGCGCCGGTAGCGCAGCCGGCACGCGCGCACATGCCGGTCGTAGGCGTGGCTGTCGATCAGCTCGGCGAGGGCCAGCTGCCCGATGGACTCGGTGTGGTGGTCGCTGTGCAGCTTGGCCTCGGCCACCGCGTCGACCAGGTGCGGCGGGAGCACCATCCAGCCCAGTCTCAGTGCGGGCCCAAGGGTCTTGGAGGCGGTGCCGAGGTAGGCGACATGACCGGGCGCCATGCCCTGGAGCGCGCCCACCGGCTGGCGGTCGTAACGGAACTCCCCGTCGTAGTCGTCCTCGACGATCAGGGCGCCACGCGCGCGTGCCCAGTCGGTGAGCGCCCGCCGCCGCTCGGGATGCAGGGTGACGCCGGTCGGGTACTGGTGCGCGGGGGTGACGACGACGGCCGACTGCTCGCCCAGGTCCTGCGCGCGCACCCCGCGTTCGTCGACCCGGACCGGCACCACGGTCCCGCCGTTGTGCCGCACCACGTCCCGGTGGAAGGGCAGCCCGGGGTCCTCCATGGCGACCGAGGCGCCGTCCAGCACCCGGGTGAGCAGGGCCAGCCCCTGCACGTACCCGGAGGTGACGACGATCCGCTCCGGCGGCGCCACCACCCCGCGGGCCCGCCCCAGGTACCCCGACAGCGCGGTGCGCAGCTCGATGCGGCCCCGCGGGTCGCCGTAGTCGTACGCCAGCGAGGGCGCCGTCGCGATGGCGCGGCGCAGCGCCCGCAGCCAGGCGGCCGCCGGGAAGGCGCCCACGTCCGGGCTGCCGGGCCTGAGGTCGAAGCGGGGCGCACGCGCGCGTGCCGCCGCTCCGGGCTGTTCCGCGTCCACGGCGGGCAGCGCGGCGACCCGGGTGCCCGAGCCCTGCCGCGCCGTCAGGTAGCCCTCGGCGACCAACTGGTCGTAGGCGGCCTTCACGGTGCCCCGTGAGACGCCCAGTTCGAGGGCGAGACGCCGGGTCGCGGGCAGTCTGGCCCCGGGAGCCAGCCGTCCCTCCCGCACCGCGGCCCTGAGCGCCTTCTCCAGTCCGGCCCGGCGGCCCGCCGCCGCGTCCGGTTCCAGATGCAGATCCACCCCGGCACCGGGCAAGAAGCCGTCCACCTGCACGAAACCCTCCCCCTGGGCATGTGTACGGCCGGGCACCGCTCGGGTGCCCGGCCGCTCTTCGCCGATCAGCCCTTCAGGGCCGCCATCCACGCCTCGACCTCGTCGGACCGGCGCGGCAGCGCGGCCGACAGGTTCCGGTTGCCGTCCTCGGTGACCAGGATGTCGTCCTCGATGCGGACGCCGATGCCGCGGTACTCCTCGGGGACCGTCAGGTCGTCGGCCTGGAAGTACAGGCCGGGCTCGACGGTGAGGACCATGCCCGGCTCCAGCGTGCCGTCCACGTACGTCTCGGTGCGCGCGACGGCGCAGTCGTGGACGTCGAGGCCGAGCATGTGACCGGTGCCGTGCAGCGTCCAGCGGCGCTGGAGGCCCAGCTCCAGGACCCGCTCGACCGGGCCCTCGACGAGGCCCCACGCGACGAGCCGCTCGGCCAGCACGCGCTGCGCGGCGTCGTGGAAGTCGCGGTACTTGGCGCCGGGCTTCACGGCCGCGATGCCCGCCTCCTGGGCGTCGTACACGGCGTCGTAGATCTTCTTCTGGATCTCGCTGTACGTGCCGTCGATCGGCAGCGTGCGCGTCACGTCCGCGGTGTACAGGGTGTGCGTCTCCACGCCCGCGTCCAGCAGGAGCAGGTCGCCGGAGCGGACCGGGCCGTCGTTGCGCACCCAGTGCAGCGTGCAGGCGTGCGGGCCGGCGGCGGCGATGGTGCCGTAGCCGACGTCGTTGCCCTCCACACGCGCGCGGAGGAAGAAGGTGCCCTCGATGTAGCGCTCGCTGGTCGCCTCGGCCTTGTCGAGGACCTTCACCACGTCCTCGAAGCCGCGCACCGTGGAGTCGACGGCCTTCTGCAGCTCGCCGACCTCGAAGTCGTCCTTGACCAGGCGGGCCTCGGACAGGAAGACGCGCAGCTCCTCGTCGCGCTCGGCGGTGACCTTGTCGGCCAGGGCCGCCTCGATGCCGGCGTCGTGGCCGCGCACCACGCGGACCGGGCCGGTGGCCTCGCGCAGCGCGTCGGCCAGCTCGCGGACGTCGGCCGCCGGGATGCCGTACAGCGCCTCGGACTCGGTCAGGGAGTGGCGGCGGCCGACCCACAGCTCGCCCTGCCCGTCCAGCCAGAACTCGCCGTTCTCGCGGTCGGAGCGGGGCAGCAGGTAGATGGTCTCCCGGTGGCCGTCGGCGGTGGGCTCCAGGACCAGGACGCCGTCCTCCGTCTGGTTGCCGGTGAGGTAGGCGTACTCGACCGAGGAGCGGAAGGAGTACTCCGTGTCGTTGGAGCGGGTCTTCAGGTTGCCCGCGGGGACGACCAGGCGCTCACCGGGGAAGCGCGCGGAGAGCGCGGCGCGGCGCCGGGCGGTGTGCGCGGCCTGCTCGACGGGCTCCAGCTCGTGCAGCTCGGTGTCGGCCCAGCCGGACTTCATGCTCTCGGCCAGCTCGTCGGACACGCCCGGGTACAGGCCGTTCTTGCGCTGCTTGATCGGCTCTTCCTCGGCAGTCTCCGGGGTCTCCGGGAGCTCCTTCGCCACGGTCTTCCTCCTTGATACGGCACTGGACCACTCCCATCGTACGGTCGTACGGAAGGGGTCCGAGGAGAGCGTCCGCCACGGGCGCGACAGTGACCCGGAGTGCCGGGGGAGCTACTCGAAACGGGCCGCCAGCAGGGCCACGTCCTCCATGCCGTCGGTCACGTCCAGGCCGTCGGGCAGGACGGTGCGCAGCACATGGTCGGCGACCGCGTCCGGGTCGTGGCGCACCGCGCGCGGGACCCCGGCCGCGGCGGCGCGCAGCCGCGCGAAGGCACGGTCGGCGGGGTCGCCGGTACGGTGCAGCAGCCCGTCGGTGTACAGCAGCACCGTTTCGCCTGCGCCGACCTGGAACTCCACGCTGGGCGCCTCCCAGCAGGCGAGCATGCCGAGCGGCGCGGACACGGTCGTCTCCACGTACTCGGTGCGCCGTTCGCCGAGCACCAGCGGCGGGCAGTGCCCCGCCCCGGCCACGGTGATCCGGCGCAGCGCCGGCTCGCAGTAGGCGAACAGGGCGGTGGCGGAGCGGGCGGGCTCGGTCAGCCGCAGCAGCAGCTCCAGATCGGACAGGACGGCGACGGGGTCCTCGCCCTCCATCACCGCGTACGCCCGCAGGGAGGCGCGCAGCCGGCCCATCGCGGCGACCGCGCCGGGCCCGGAACCGGTCACCGAGCCGACCGCGAGGCCGAGCGCGGCGTCGGGCAGCGGCAGCGCGTCGTACCAGTCGCCGCCGCCGCGCGGGCCGGTGCGGTGCCGGGCGGCCAGCCGGACACCGGGCACCCGCGGCAGCCGGGACGGCAGCAGTTCCTCGCGCATCGTCGCCATGCACGCGCGCGTGCGTTCGCCTTCGAGCAGCCGGGCCAGGTGCTCGGTGGCGAAGCGGACGTAGAGACCGGCCAGGTGGCGCTGCCGTTCGTCGGGTTCGGCGGGCTCGTCGTAGAGCCAGGTCGCGGCGCCGAGCCGGCCGGCGGCCTCGGTGGACAGGGGCAGCGCGTAGCCCGCCGCGTAGCCGAGCCGGGCGGCCACCTCGCGGTGGCGGGGGTCGAGGCCCTCCTCGGCGAACAGGTCGGCGCGCACGATCTCACCGTCGCCGCCGGGCAGTCCCGCCGCGGTGTCCAGCAGGGCGCCGTAGGGCATCGAGGCGCGCGGGACGGTCTCGATGTGGCCCAGGTCGGCGCGGGCCAGACCCAGGCCGACGGTCGTGTCGGGGCCGAGTCCGTCGTCCGGTTCGAGGACGACCAGGCCGCGCCGGGCGCCCACGAGGGCGGCGCCGGCGTGCAGCAGCTCCTCCAGCGCGGCGTCGAGCCGGTTCGTACGGGCCAGCCGCTCCGTCAGTTCGTGCAGCGTGGTGAGATCGGAGACCCAGCCGGCGAGCCGGTCCTGGAGGAGGGCGCCCGGCGGATGGGCGGTGTGCGCGGAGTGCGCGCTGCTCGCGCCGGCGGCGGAGGAGGCGTCCGGGGCAGGGGGGATGGGCGCGACAGTGTGTGCGGGTGCGGGAACCGTTGAATCGATTCCGGCCACTTTCGGAGGGTGCGGGGCGTTCATGGCGTCCGGCTTTCCGACCGGTGCGTACTGCTCAAAAGCATCGCAAACCCCCATGTCATTCTGCGCCGCCGGCAGTGTCTCCACATGTACACGCACTCGTGAGGGGATGTCCAGCATTGTCCTGCCGGGATTCCTGGTGTCAGCGCGCCTGCCGTGGTGATGTGCCTGGACTCTTGCGTATCAACGAAGTTGGCTTGAAACTGCCTCGGGTAACGGCTTATTGCGGTCGACTGGTTTCGCTCCACAGAGCGTCACAGCGGTCGTGATGGGTACGTACTCGGAGAAGACCAGGGGTGGTTGGGAGCTGCCCGGAACCTGGCGACGGACCCGGGCGTCCTATCCACCGACGGCCGTGCCCCATCCTCGCGTGACGGCGGCGGAGAGCAGAACGCGCGACAGCAAAACGCCACACTCCGCCACCCCGCGCCACGCCCATGCTCTTGAGAGACGCGTATGGGCAGGGCTGCAGCGGAAGCAGCCGGTGCCCGGCCCAGAGGGTTCCCCGTGCTGACGGCAGGGGTGTGATGCGCCAACAGGTACGCCCAGTGAAGTGATCGACACATGGTGTGATGTGGTCCACGGTGTTGCCAGCGGTGCAACGGAAAGGACGAGCGCTCATGCGCGAGATCCCCGGAAGGCGACGCAGGCTCCTGTCCAGGCGCGGTGACGGGAGGCCCGAGCCGATCGACGCGGCCCTGACCTTCGCCGCCCAGTGGCAGTGGCCGGTGCTCCCGGGCGTGGCGAGGGACGCGCGGCGGCCCGAGCGCTGCGCCTGCCCCGACCCCGAGTGCACGGTGCCCGGCGCACACCCCTTCGACCCCGGTCTGCTCGCGGCGACCACCGATGCCCGGATGGTCCGCTGGTGGTGGACCAACCGGCCCGCCGCGCCGATCGTCCTGGCCACCGGCGGCAAGGCGCCCTGCGCGGTGAGCCTGCCGGCGCTGGCGGCGGCGAGCGCCCTGCGCACCCTGGACCGGGCGGGCATGCGGCTCGGCCCGGTCGTCGCCTCGTCGGCGCGCTGGTCCATCCTCGTCGAGCCCTACTCCCTGGAGCGGCTCGGCGAACTGCTCTACGCCAAGGACTTCGTGCCCGGCTCGCTGCGCTTCCACGGCGAGGGCGGCTACATCGCCCTGCCGCCCTCGGAGACGGGGGCAGGCCCGGTCCGCTGGGAGCGCGCCCCGCTGCCCGGCTCCGCCGCCCCCTGGGTGCCCGGCGTGGAGGCCGTGGTGGACGCGGTGGTGGACGCCCTCACTCGGAAGGGTGTGAGCGCGCCCGAGTTGTAGGGGTGTCGGGCGCGCCGGGGGCAACCGCCCGTTCTGGTCGTTATCTTCCCTTTATGTTGCGCCATCCCGAGGGACACGGAAGCGGCCGCCCGCACGGACACGGAGACGGCGGTCCGCGCGGATGCGGCGACCGCCGGGGCCCGGAGGCGGAGCGTACGGGCGGCGCCGATCCCCGGCGGGTCCGGCTGTACGCCCTCATCGGCGTCGTGGTGTGCGCCGTCGCGCTGCCGCTGGCCGTGGCGTCCGCGGGCCAGGTCGGCGACCGGGGCGTTCCGGGAGCCCCGGGTGGCCCGGACGACCGGGGACGTGCCGCCGCCTCGTCCGCCGCGCCGGACCGCCCGGCCGCCGACGGCAAGATGCCGACCGCCGCGCCCACCCGTACGCCGTTCCTGCTCGGTCTGGGACTGGCGACCGCCACCCGCTGCGGCCCCGAGGTCGCCTCGCCCGGTGGTGTCGAGGCGCAGACCTGTGTGCTGACCCAGGGCGCGGACACCTGGGCGCGCACCTACTACCGCAACGCGACCGGCCGGGCCCTGGACGCCGCGCTGACCCTCATGGGCCCGGACGAGCGCACCCTGCGGATCCACTGCGCGCTGGACGGCGGCGACGAACCCGGGACGTGCGACACGCCCCGGGAGCACACCCGTGGCGCGCCGGGTGCCTACACGGCCGTCGCCGAGTTCGCCGGGCGCCCGGGAAGCGGACCGATGCTGCTGCGCTCCGGCTCCAACTCACCTGCGAAAGCGAGGCGTTGACGGGCGGCTGCGCTCGGTGAGCGGCAGTGCACATGGAAAGACCCGGTTGCTGGCGACGGGGGATGCACCAGCAACCGGGCTACTGGAACGGTAACAAGAGATCGGCGGTTCGCAAATTCGATCCCGGCTTTCCAGTCACCCGGTGTGCCGTCTTTCCGGTCACACCGACTCGCCCGCGCGGACCGGGAGTTGAAACCGGAGCTACCTGTTCCGCGCGGGGCGTCCGGCTGACCGGTCGGTCAGCACGGCCGGTGGGCCCCCGGCTCAGCTGAGCGTGACCTGCCGGTTGGTCAGCCCGCCGCGGGCCCGGCGCTCCTCGGGGGTCAGCGGCGCGTCCGCGGCCAGCGCCCCGGCCAGCCGCTCGGCGAACTCGGCGGCCGGCTTCTCCACGTCCTGGGCGCCGACCTCGCCGGGCAGGTCCCAGACGGGCACGGTGAGGCCGTGAGCTCGGAAGGAGCCGACCAGCCGGGTGCCTTCGCCGAGGCTGGAGACGCCCGCCGCGTGCAGCCGCGCCAGAGCGTCCAGAAGCTGCTCCTCCGGGTGCGGCATGACCCAGCGCAGGTGGTTCTTCTCCGGCGTCCGGCACCAGTAGGCGCAGTCCACGCCCTCCAGGCGCACGGTCGGGATCGCCGCGGCGTTGGCCCGCTCCAGGGAGGCGGCCACCTCCGGCGCCGCGTTCCCCGCGTCCGGGACCCAGAACTCGAAGCCCTCGTGCACCTCGGGCGCGAAGGGGGCCTCGGGGTCCAGCAGGTCCTGGAGCCGGGGGCCGTCGGCCGGGGCGCGGCGGCCCTGCACCGGGTTGCCGGGCTCGGCCTCCAGCGCGCGCAGGAGCGTGTCGGCGAGGTCGCGGCTGATGTCGCCGGACGCCGTGTCGTTCTGCAGGCCGATGAGGACCGAGCCGTCGTCGCGGCGCAGCGCTGGCCAGGCCATCGGCAGGACGGTGGCCAGCCGGACCGACGGCACGCCCTCGGGCAGGCCGTCCTTGAGCGTCAGCTCGGCCGTGGCCGCGGGGACCAGCTCGCGCAGCGCCACCCAGTCGCACTCGCCGGGCAGGCCCTCGAACGGGCGCTGCACCAGCTCGGTCGCCGCGTGCGCCGCGGCCCGGCCGTGGCAGGCCTTGTAGCGCCGGCCGCTGCCGCACGGGCAGGGCTCGCGGGCGCCGACGACCGGGATCTCTCCGTCCGTGAGCTGCGGGCGCTTGGCCTTCGTCTGGGGTCGCTTCTTGGCCATCTGGGTGTCTCCCGGTTACGGCTCGTCTTGTACGGGCGCGAGCCTAGTCGTTCACACCCTTCGCGACGGGAAGCTGTGGACGGGGCGGGCGTTGTGGACAACCCGACCGCGCGCGGCGGGGCGTGCGGAGACGGGTGGGGCGCCCGGGGCCGCCCGGGGAAGGGGTGGGCTGGGTCGGGGGGGACGGTTGCGCCGTGCGGAGGCCCTGCGGGCTCATGGGGGCGGTGACGCGTGCGCGCGTACGGGGAACGTCTGCGCGGGAACGTCTGCGCGGGGACGCGTGTACGGGGACGCATGTACAGAGTCGACCGCGCCGGGGGAGCGTCCGCGCGAGGACGTGCAAGCGGAGGCGCCCGCGGGAATGCCGTCGGCCCCCGCGGGCGCGTCCCGTGCACGGGGGAGGGCCCTCTGGTCCGGGACGCGCGCGCACGCACCCCGCGCGGAGCCGCATGAGTCTCCGCATCGGATCGCTGTCCGGGACGCGCGCACGTACCCCGCGCACGGGCGGGCACGTGCGCCGGAGTCCCCTGCGGCTTTCCCGCCCGCGTGCCGCGCCGCGTCCCGTGCCGGTCGGGTCAGGCCAGGTCGCCGAAGGGGGCGGCGAAGCCCAGCTCGGGCAGGGCGGCCACCGCCGCGGGCGCCGCGACGCGCCCGGCGAAGCCGTCCCGGCGATGACCGGCGTCCGGGTCGTGGACGTCGTCGTGGACGATCACCCACACGGTGACCTCGCCGCGGACGTCGTCCCGCACTCCCCAGTCGTCGCAGAGGGCCGTGATGATGTTCAGTCCGCGACCGCCGTGCGCGGTGACCGACGGGGTGGCGGGGGCCGGGCGGGTCGGGCCGCCGCCGTCCGTCACCTCGACGACCAGCCGGCCGGCCGCGTCGACGCGCCAAGCGGCCCGGACGTCCCCGTCGCCGGCCAGGGCGCCGCCCAGCGGCCGGCCGTGCCTGCACGCATTGCTCAGCAGTTCGGAAAGGACCAGAACGGCGTCGTCGACGACCGGTTCCGCCACACCACCCCTGCGCAGTTGCTCACGCATCCGGCGTCTTGCTTCCCCCACGCCCGCAGGGCCATGGGGTACGGCCATGCACGACGACGTGGGCACCTCCTGTGCCACCACCAACGCCACCCCCGAGACCTCCTTCGCCCCACGCCACGGTGTGGATGCCCCATTGGCCTGAACCGGAAACCGGCCATCCAGCGCCCGACGACGCATTCACGAGGATCGAACACGCAGCGAACGCGCCGGAGCACTCCTTGTCACCGCATGGCCGAATATCGTCAAAGTGGCTTGAACCGGAGCCTGCTGGAGCGGCGGGTGCGAGGTCAAGGCCCGTGACCGATCAGTGGCCGATCGGTGGCCTGTCGGCGGCCTACGGGCGGCTGGCAGGCGGCCTGTCAGCGGCCGAGCTGGCGCAGGGCGGGTCCCGGACGGTTGGTGATGATGGCGTCGACGCCGAGATCGACACAGAGAGCGACGTCCTCCGGGTCGTTCACCGTCCACACGTGGACCTGGTGCCCGGCTGCCTTCAGCCGCTCGACGTACCCCGGATGCCCCCGCACGATGCGGATCGAGGGACCCGCGATCCGGACCCCGGCCGGCAGCCGTCCGTCGCGCAGCCGGGGCGAGACGAACTGCATCAGGTAGACCGTCGGCAGCGTCGGGGAGGCCGCCCGCACCCGGTGCAGGGAGCGCGCCGAGAAGCTCATCACCCGCACCGGCGAGTCGGCGGGAACGGTCGGAGCGTCCAGGCCGAACCGCTTCAGCAGGGCGAGCAGCCGCTCCTCGACCTGGCCGGCCCACCGCGTGGGGTGCTTGGTCTCGATGGCCAGCTCCACCCGCCGTCCCGCGTCGGAGACGAGCTCCAGCAGCCGCTCCAGGGTGAGGACGGAGGTGTCCTCCGGGTCCTCGGGGTGTACGACCCAGTCGGGCTCCTCGTCGCGGCCGCGCCAGGGGGCGCGGGAGTGCCGGGAGCCGAAGTCCAGCGCGGCCAGGTCGGCGAGTTCCAGGGCGGAGACCGCGCCGCGGCCGTTGGACGTACGGTTGACGCGGCGGTCGTGCACGCACACGAGGTGGCCGTCCGCCGTCAGCCGCACGTCGCACTCGAGGGCGTCCGCGCCGTCCTCGATCGCCGTCCGGTAGGCGGCCAGGGTGTGCTCCGGCGCGGCCTCGGAGGCTCCGCGGTGTGCGACGACCTGGATGTGATGCTGCCGTGCGTGGGTCACCGCGTCATGGTGCCACCGCGGCGGAGCGGGTGTGGCCACGGGAAGGTGTCGATAGTGTGTCCGTTTACTGCGAGATGACCCGTATAAGGAGTGGTGGCGGCCGACCCACAGCCTCGGCTTATGGTGCTCTGACGGCCTGTGGGAAAAGCTGACCACGTACAGATGCACCTGCACAGCTGGAGCACGCCGGGTCGTCGGCAGCCAGGACGAGCGTGACGAGTGCGACCGACAACAACAGCCGTGGATCGAGGAGAAGAGCTGTGAGCACCGAGAACGAGGGCACCGAGGTACCCCCGGCCCCGTCCGCACCTCCCGTGCCGGTGGAGACCTCCGCAGCTTCCCAGCCGCCCGCTCCCCAGGGCGGTGCCCCCACGCCCCCGCCGCCCAGCACGCCTCCGTACGTGCCGGGCGCCCCGCAGCAGGACACCGCACCGGCGGCTCCGTCGGCGGCACCCGCCGACGCGGCCGCCCACCCGGCGGCCCAGGGCGCGCCGGGAACCGCCGGTGAGGGGCCCGCGCAGACCTTCCCGGCGGGCGGACACCCGCAGCAGCCGCAGGGTGCCGGTGTCCCCGGCGCGCCCGTCGACGGCTCCTGGCCGCCGCCCCAGCCTCCCGCCGTGCCGTCGTACGCGGACGGCGGCGCGGGCGCGGCCGGTGGTGCCGGGGGCGCGGGCTGGGGTGCGGCGTACCAGCAGCCCGCGCCGAAGCCGCGCAGCCGGCGCGGCGGTCTGATCGCCGCGGTCCTGGTGGCCGCGCTGGTCGCGGGCGGCCTGGGCGGCGGCCTCGGCTACACACTGGCGAGGAACGACGACGGCGGTTCCACCACGGTCGCCGCCTCCGACGCGGGCGCCTCCCAGGTCAAGCGCGATCCGAACTCGATCGCGGGCGTGGCCGCCAAGGCGCTGCCGAGCACCGTCACCATCGAGGCGGAGAGCACCAACGGCCAGGGCGGCACCGGCACCGGATTCGTGTTCGACACCCAGGGCCACATCGTCACCAACAACCACGTCGTGGCCGACGCCGTCGACGGTGGCAAGCTCACCGCCACCTTCCCCGACGGCCGGAAGTACGACGCCGAGATCATCGGCCACGCCCAGGGCTACGACGTCGCGGTGATCAAGCTCAAGAACGCGCCCTCCGACCTCAAGCCGCTCGCCCTCGGCGACTCCGACAAGGTGGCCGTGGGCGACGAGACGATCGCCATCGGCGCGCCCTTCGGCCTGTCGAACACGGTGACGACAGGCATCATCAGCGCCAAGAACCGCCCGGTCGCCTCCAGCGACGGCAGCGGCGACAGCAAGGCGTCCTACATGAGCGCCCTGCAGACCGACGCCTCGATCAACCCCGGGAACTCCGGCGGCCCGCTGCTCGACGCGCGCGGCGCGGTGATCGGCATCAACTCCGCGATCCAGTCCTCCGGCAGCGGCGGCGGTCTGGGCGGCTCGGGGCAGTCCGGTTCGATCGGCCTGGGCTTCGCCATCCCGATCAACCAGGCCAAGTACGTCGCCCAGCAGTTGATCAAGACGGGCAAGCCGGTCTACGCGAAGATCGGTGCCTCCGTCGCCACCTCGCAGGACGGCTCCGGCGGAGCGACCATCTCCGACCAGGGCGCGGGCGGCGGCGCCGCGGTGGAGCCGGGCAGCCCGGCGGCCAAGGCGGGCCTCAAGCCCGGTGACGTCATCACCAAGCTCGACGACACGGTGGTCGACTCCGGTCCGACCCTCATCGGCGAGATCTGGACCCACAAGCCCGGCGACACGGTGAAGATCACCTTCAAGCGCGACGGCAAGGAGCACACCGTCGACGTGACGCTGGCGTCCCGGATCGGCGACAGCGCGAGCTGACGCACACGCACACGCACACACACCGCCCACGCGCGCGCGTGCCCGCTGCCCGCGCCACCGCCCCGGACGGGCGGCGGCGCGGGCAGCGGCCGTTTCCCGGCTCAGGGTGAGCCGACACCTGAACCGGAGGCCGGGCTGCTGCTCGCACCGTCCCCCGGGTCCGTGCGGGTGCCCGGGTCCGCCCCGGAGCTGTCCGCCGCCCCGGACCCGGCCACGGTCCGCGGCGTCGGCTCCCCGGTCCCGCGAGCCCGCCCGGCGAGTACGGCGATCACCAGCGTGGGCACCGCCAGCAGCCCGAAGGCGGCCCCGTACCCGGCCAGGCCGGAGGCACCGGCGCCCAGGCAGGCGTTGAGCACCACGGAGTACAGCGCCATCACGGAGATCTGGCCGAGGTTCTGGCTGGTCTGCATCGCGCTGCTGGCAGAGCCCTGCCGGCCCCGCGGACTGTGGGCGAGCGACAGCACGGTCAGCGAGGGATCCAGCAGCCCCATGCCGACCGCCGCGACGATCATGGACAAGGCCGCGGTGAGTGCGGGCACCCCGGGAAGCGTTCCCGCCACGGCGAGCGCGACCGCGGCCGTCATGACCACGGCACCCGCGGCGACCAGGTGATGCCGGGGCCGGCTCTCCAGCAGCCTGCCCTGGACCCAGGACGCCCCGGCCCACACCACGGCGGCGCCCGTGAAGGCGAGGCCGGTCACCACCAGGGCCACCTTGCGCTCCGCGATCAGCATCAGCGGCACGAACGCCTCGATCGTGAAGTACGTGCCGGACGCCAGGCCGCGCAGCAGCACCGTAGTCGGCAGTCCCCGGGCCGCCCGCCAGGTGCCGGCGGGCAGCAGCCGGGGCGCGCAGACCACGAGCAGGCACAGCGCCGCGGCGGCGAACAGCAGATGGCGGACGTCCCAGCCCGACACGCCGTACTGCCCCAGCGCCGCGCCCAGGCTCACCAGGGCCGCGAGCAGCAGTGGCGGGCGGGCGGCCCGGTCCTCGCGCGCCCCGGCCGCGCCCTGCCAGGAGGGGCCGCGCAGGACGGTCACCAGGACCAGCGCCGGCAGCACGGTGAGGGCGGCGAGGCCGTAGAACACCACGCGCCAGGACCACCACGCGGAGACGAGCCCGGCCAGCGGCGGACCCGTCAGCGACGGGATGACCCAGCACGCGCTCATCAGCGCCAGCGCACGCGGGCGCAGGCGCTCCGGATAGACCTGCCCGATGGCGGCGTTGACGGACACCGCGACCGCTCCGGCGGCGAGACCGTCCAGGAAGCGCCCGGCCGCCAGCTGCCAGATCGAGGTACTGGTGGCCGAGACGATCAGGGTGACCACGGTCAGCGCCATGCCGGCGGCCAGCGGCCCGCGCGCGCCCGACCGGTCCGCCCAGTGCCCGCCGAGGACCCCGCCCAGCAGACCCGCCGCCACGAAGCAGCCCGCGACCAGCGGGAACAGCGACACCCCGCCCAGATCCCGGGTCGCCGTCGGCAGAGTGGGCACCACTGCGAGCGCCGCGAACCCGGTCAGGAACATCACCAGGGAGAAACTGGCGGTGGCCGCCAGATGCGTCCGCGAGAACAACGTCTCCCCGGCGCCCCCGGACGCCGCCCCGCCCCGGTCAGCCACGGCCGCCCGCCCGCCCCCGACCCCCCTCACCGGCACACCGTCCCCCGGACAACCACGTCTCTCCGCAAGCCTTCAGACGATCAGTCACGGCCGCGCAGGCTATCCACCACCCGCCCGCCGGAGCCACCGCTTTTGCCCACGCCCCGCCCCACACCCTCCGCCCCCCGCCCGAGGCCCGGTACGCTGTACCCGCCCCGCCCCGGTGGGCGAGGCCCAGGTGGGTTGCCCGAGCGGCCTAAGGGAACGGTCTTGAAAACCGTCGTGGCGCGAGTCACCGTGGGTTCAAATCCCACACCCACCGCATGAGCGCACGGCCCCTGACCAGGCGATACGGTCAGGGGCCGTTGTGCTGCGCACTGACCGCCCGTCACCCCTTCTCCCCGTGGTTTCCCGCTCGATCGGGCACGGATGGGGCACGAGCGAGCGCATGCTGAGAGTGGATTGCGGCTTGCCCTTCAGCCTCAGCGCAGACGTCACTGATCACAGCATCCGGCGCCGGGCGCAGGGGGCTCAGGGCTTGCCGGGTGGAGTGCGCGCCAGCACCCCTGTGCCAGACATCGGAGTCTGTGCCGTCAGGGTACGCGGACTGGTGCCTAGGGCGGCGGCGATCTCGGGTGCCATGTCCATGGTCTCCAGGGCCCACGTCTCTTCGTCCTCTTCCGTCTCGGTTGCCGCATCCCAGCTCGTGGCCAGGCCCAGGGCCTCTCGACGGGAACGTTCATAGGGCAGCGGCTCTCCCAGCGTCAGGTAGTGGTCATCGCCCGCGCCGGTCTCGCAATAGCGGCGCACAACCGCTCCCTGCTCTGCGACCAGCCAGGCCGACCCGTCGCCCTGCGCGCCGTAGTAGTAGGCCTGCGCAGTTCCGTAACGGACACTCAGTTCCTCGCACATACGCAGCACAGCGTCCGAGCGCTCGCGCCCGCAGGGATCGCACCAACGTCCGATGACCAGGGTCCACCCGTCGAGTGCTGGACTCACGTATACGCGGCGGAGCCCTTCGGCTCCGCAATGGCTGTCTTCGTCGACGGCCTCTTCAGCGTGACTGAAGGACACGGGTGCCCCGTCCGTCAGCCCCAGTAGGGACATGACTCCGTGCTGATCTGCGGTGGGTACCGCGATCCAATGAAGCCAGCACGACAGAAAAGGCCGGGGCAGCAGGTGCGATGAGGGTGTAGTCACGGCGGCACGCTCGCACACGCTTCCTGGAAGCTGAAGCCTGAGCGCAAGAGGCTCTGCCCTGTCAGCGGTTGATCGGAATCTCGTAGACGATATCGCAGTGAGCGGCGGGCACGACGATGTCCGCCGTCTCGACGGGCCGTCCGCGGCCCAGCGCCGTGTCCGTGGCTTGGTGGACCGTGGCCATGCCGCCACGGCCGACAGCCCGGATCAGCTTGTAGCGTCCCCCACTGACTGACGTCAGTCCTTCGTTCTGAGCCACCCGTCCACCCCCGGCTGCACGGCTGAGTGGCAACGATGGCAGCGGCGCCCCGCGACCAACAAGCCGGGAAACAGCGGAATTCTCCGGGGAGCCGTGCCGCGCGGGGCCGGTCTCGCGGGTGAGGTGACGCGCCGGTCCTCATGGATGGTGCCCCGTCGCGCGGGCCGCCGACATGAGGGTGGAGTGGGCTTCGGGGCGGGAGAGGCCGGTGGTGAGGGCGGCGTCGAGGAGGAGGGGGTGGAGGGCGGGGCCGAGGCCGGATTCGTAGGCGCGGCAGGCGGCCCAGAAGAGGCGGGTGTTGCGCTGGCCCTCGGGGGCGTCCAGGACGAAGCGGACGAGGCCGTGGGCGGTGCGGCGGCCGGGGGAGGGCGGTGGCGTGCGGCGGGGCGGGGGCACGAGGAGGCGCAGGAGGAGCGGCGGGCAGGGCGCGGGGGCGAGGTGGGCGGTGCCGGGGGCGAGGGCGTACGTGCCGTGGTGGGTGCGGGAGCCGGGGCCGATCAGGTAGCCGCCGGTGCCGCGGATGTCGATGCCGGGCGCGAGCCGGCCGGCCGAGTTGGGGACGGTGACGTCCGGGGGGCCGCTGAACCACAGGTGGCGGCCGCCGCTCGGGGTCAGGACGACGACGGTCGCGGGGAGCGGGAAGCGGTGGCGCCGGGCCAGTTCGCGCAGGGCGGCCAGGGCGTCCGTGCCGGTCTTGGTGTCCAGGTCGACGCCGATCAGGTGGTGCGGCGGCACTCCGCAGGCGATCCCGTAGCCGGTGGCCCGGGGTGCCGCGGCGAACAGGTCCCGGATGCGGGCCGGGTCGGACGAGGCGTCGTACACACCGTGGCCGAGGGCGCCGCACTCACCGCGGCACGGCTGCCGCCGGGTCGTGTCCGGGGCGCCGCCGGGTGGTGCGGCGCCGTCAGCGCGGCGCGTGGCGGGGTGGTTCGCACCGTCGTGCGAGGCGGGGTGGTGCGGGGAGCGCAGCGCCGGGTGCTTGGTCGGGGACAGCGGGATGACGGCCAGGCCGCGGGCGGCGGCCGTCAGGGCGTGGGTGAGGGCGGGGGCCGGTGCCGAGGCCGGTGCCGGTGCCGGTGCCGAGGGCTTTCGGGCGGTGGTGGCCATGACTTCATATTCGTACGAGCGTTCGAGGATGGGAAGAGGGCGTTTGTGGGGTGCGGCAGGGGCGCTCGGTACGGCCGGTTTGCGCCGGGCGCTTGCCGGAACGCTTCACCTCTTGTCGCGCTTGGGGTGAAGGGGGGCGCTCTGTGTCCGGTCGGGGCTTTGGCGGCGGGAAAGGTGGTGAAGGGGGTTTATCGACTTGTCCTCACGCTTGCGTGCTAATCGGGGCTTCCGGGGTGGTTCCCCGGTGATCCGTGGGCAACTCTGATCTTGCGACGTCGTGGGAACCCGCTGGGGCGGTCGGCCAACCACCCTGGTGAAAGCCGTAGTTCAGGTAGCTTCACGCAGCTTCACGTACTTCCGGCAGGCAGCCGGTGCGTACCTCTTACTGGAGGAGCAATATGGCAAGCATCCGTACCGCCCGCGTTCTCGCCGCCGTCACCGCCGTCCCGCTCGCGGCAGCCCTCTTCACCGGCATCGCGGCGGCGGACACCGGCGCCGTGGCGGGTGTCGGATCGAGCGCGGGTGTCGCCGGGATCGTCGGCAGCGGAGTCGGCCACAACAACAGCGGCAACTCGTCCACCACCGGGCAGCAGGCGGTGGGTTCCGGCGCCACGAACCAGAGCAACACCGCTCAGGTCAACGGCTCCGCGTTCACGGCCATCCAGCAGGGCAACCACAACGTGGCCGTCCACTTCACCCGCCTCTGGTGAGCCGGGGCGGGCCGGCGTGCGCGTTGGGGACCAGCCGGCCCCGAGACCCTGTGGGTGTGCTTGTGGGGATGTGACACACAGCTGCGCGGCGGTGCTTCGGCACCGCCGCGCAGGCGTGTGCGGTGCGCGTGCCGGGAACCCGTCCCTGCCCTGGCGCCAGGTGCGTCGCTCAGCCGCGTCACCCAAGGGTGAACCCGCACCCCGGTCCCCCTCCCCGTCCACCTACAGGAGGTGCGGTCAACCCCACCCCTACAACCTGAGGCGGACCCCGCTTCGGGACCTGCGGGCGATCCGCCGACCGGGGGACCGCTCCTAGCGTGGAGGACATGACCACACCCGTATGCACCAGCGCGTCGACCGCCGCCGTACCGGCCGTGCCGAGCCTGGCGTATCCGTCGTTCGCCTCGTACGTGCGGGCCCGCCAGTCGGTGCTGCTGCGCACCGCCCGGTCGCTGACCGCCAACCCGTGCGACGCGGAGGACCTGCTCCAGACCGCGCTGACCAAGACGTATGTCGCCTGGGAGCGGATCGAGGACCACCGGGCGCTCGACGGCTATGTCCGCCGCGCGCTGCTGAACACCCGTACGTCGCAGTGGCGCAAGCGCCGGGTCGACGAGTTCGCCTGCGACGAGCTGCCCGAGCCGGATCCGCTGCCCGGCGCGGCCGACCCCGCCGAGCAGCAGGCGCTGCGCGACGCCATGTGGCGGGCGATCACCAAGCTGCCCACCCGGCAGCGGGCGATGGTCGTCCTCAGGTATTACGAGGACCTCTCCGAGGTGCAGACGGCCGAGGTGCTCGGCGTCTCCGTGGGCACCGTGAAGTCGGCGGTCTCGCGCGCGCTCGGCAAGCTCCGCGAGGACCCCGAGCTGGGGCGCGTGCGCTGACCGACCGTTTCGGCGTCCGGCGGAGCGTCCGGCGGCCGCCCGTCCGGCGGAGCGTTCGGCGGGTTGTCCGGCGGGCCGTCCGGCCCCTCGGTTGATCGATCACCCGGAGCTAGTGACATACCGCGTGGTATGTGCGCAGAATCAGCGCACACCCTACTGCCGCGTAGGCAATGCCGCCCCGGGAGGACGCCGTGCTGAGCACCATGCAGGACGTACCGCTGACCGTCACCCGCATCCTGCTCCACGGGACGCGAGTGCACGGCCGGTCCCAGATCACCACCTGGACCGGGGAGGCCGAACCGCAGCGGCGCAGCTTCGCCGAGGCGGGCACCCGCGCGGTGCGCCTGGCGAACGCCCTGCGCGACGACCTCGGCGTCCGCGAGGACGATCGTGTCGCGACCCTCATGTGGAACAACGCGGAGCACGTCGAGGCCTATCTCGCCGTCCCCTCCATGGGCGCCGTGCTGCACACGCTCAACCTGCGCCTGCCCGCCGAGCAGCTGACCTGGATCGTCAACCACGCGGCCGACCGGGTGATCATCGTCAACGGCTCCCTGATCCCGCTGCTCGCCCCGCTGCTGCCGCGGCTGAAGACGGTCGAACACGTCGTCGTCTCGGGCCCCGGCGACCGCGCCCCGCTCGACGGCTGCCCCGCCCGGGTGCACGAGTACGAGGAACTGATCGCGGACAAGCCGGCCACCTACGACTGGCCGGAGCTGGACGAACGCCGCGCCGCCGCCCTGTGCTACACCTCCGGCACCACGGGCGACCCCAAGGGCGTCGTCTACAGCCACCGTTCGATCTACCTGCACTCCATGCAGGTCAACATGGCGCAGTCGATGGGCCTGACCGACCGCGACACCTCGCTGGTCGTGGTCCCGCAGTTCCATGTCAACGCCTGGGGGCTGCCGCACGCCACCTTCATGACCGGCGTCAACATGCTGATGCCGGACCGTTTCCTCCAGCCCGCCCCGCTCGCCGAGATGATCGAGCGTGAGCGTCCCACGCACGCCGCCGCCGTCCCCACCATCTGGCAGGGCCTGCTCGGCGAACTCACCGCCCGCCCCCGCGACGTCTCCTCCCTCACCCAGGTCACCATCGGCGGCTCCGCCTGCCCGCCCGCCCTCATGCGGGCGTTCGACCGGCTCGGCATGCGGGTCTGCCACGCCTGGGGCATGACGGAGACCTCCCCGCTGGGCACGGTGGCCCACCCGCCGGCGTACGCCTCCGGCCCGGACGAGGAGTTCGCCTACCGTCTCACCCAGGGCCGCTTCCCGGCCGGTGTCGAGGCCCGCCTGACCGGTCCCGGCGGCGAACGCCTCCCCTGGGACGGCGAGTCGGCGGGCGAGCTGGAGGTGCGCGGCCCGTGGATCGCGGGCGCCTACTACAACGGCCCGGACGCCGAACCGCTGCGCCCCGCCGACAAGTTCAGCGAGGACGGCTGGCTGAAGACCGGTGACGTCGGCACCATCTCCCCGGACGGCTTCCTCACCCTCACCGACCGCGCCAAGGACGTCATCAAGTCCGGCGGCGAGTGGATCTCCTCCGTCGACCTGGAGAACGCCCTGATGTCCCACCCGGATGTCGCCGAGGCGGCCGTCGTCGCCGTCCCCGACGACAAGTGGGGTGAGCGCCCGCTGGCCACGGTCGTCCTCAAGGAGGGTTCCACGGCCGACTTCGAGTCGCTGCGCGCCTTCCTCGCCGAGGAGGGGAAGATCGCCAAGTGGCAGCTCCCGGAGCGCTGGACGATCGTCACCGCGGTGCCGAAGACCAGCGTGGGGAAGTTCGACAAGAAGGTGCTGCGCAGGCGGTACGCGGCGGGCGAGCTGGACGTCACCAGCCTCTGAAACGTCCTTCGGCAAGCTTCGGCTCCGGGGGGCGACAGACCGAGGACAGACAGCGGTGCCGGGCGGGCCGCCTTCCGGCTTCCCGCCCGGCACCGGGCCTGGACGCGGCCCCGCGGGTCCCGAACGCGGGCCTGGACGCGGTCCCGAACGCGGCCCTGGACGCGCCGCGTCCCTCCCGCGTGTCCCGCGTGTCCCGCGTCCCCCGTGTCTCCCGCCCTCACCGCCGTACCGACGTGCTCACCCAGCCCACCACCAGCCACAGCGCGGCCACCGCACAGACCCCGGTCCAGCCCCAGTGGGCGAAGGCGGGCGCCGCCACGGAGGAGGCCAGCGCGGCGCCGGCGAAGCCCGAGACGACGTAGGCGGTGTTGGCGGTCGCCGGGGCGGAGGTGGTGGTCAGCGCCAGGGTCTGGTTGGCGACGTGGGAGGCGACCAGGGCCGCGTGGATCGCGATCGCGGCCACGAACAGCGCCACCACCGTGTGCCCGCCCAGCCAGAACAGCGGCACGGAGACGGCGGCCAGGATGTAGGCCGACCGTACGACCTTGGCGGCGCCGAAGCGGTCGACCAGCCCGCCGGCGAGCGGCGCCACCGCGCTCGCCGCCAGCCCGAAGAGCCCGAAGAGTCCGGCGGTCGCGATCGACAGGCCGTACGCCGGGCCGGTGAGCAGCAGCGCGAGCGAGGTCCACAGCGCGCTCCAGGCGCCGAACATGCCCGCCTGCCGCAGGCACGCCCGCCACAGGTCGGGCGAGCGGCGGGCCAGACCGGGCAGCGAGGTGATGCCGGACAGCAGCGGGCCGGTGCCGCGGCGGCCCTCCGACGGCAGGGCGAGAGCGGTCGCCAGGCCGAGGACCACGGTCAGCAGGGACGCGCCGACGAACACCCAGCGCCAGCCGAACGCCTGTCCGGCCAGCGAGCCGACGACCCGTGCGGCGACGATGCCGGTGAACAGGCCCGCGATCACGACGGCCACGTGCCGGGCGCGGCGGTCGGCGGGGGCGCGTTCGACGACCAGCGGGACGAGCAGCTGCGGGACGACGGTCGCGGCGGAGGCGACGAAGACGGCCGCGGCGAGCGCGCCGGTGCCGGGCGCGACGGCGGCGATGAGCAGGGCGGCCGTCGTCGCCACGGACAGCGCGGCCACCAGCGGGCGCCGGTTGACCCGGTCGCCGAGCGGGGCGAAGAAGAGCAGACCCGCCGCGTATCCGAACGGGGCCACCGAGGCGATCCAGGCCACCGCCGAGGGCGCCGAGCCGAAGTCGTGGGCGATGAGGGGAAGCAGCGGCGCCGCGAGGTAGATGTTGCCCGCGGTGACCGCGGTGCACACGGCGATCAGCGCCAGGAAGGCGTTGGGGCCGAGGCTCCGCCGGGCGGCCGGAGCCGGAGCCGGAGCCGAGGCTGTGCTGACTGCGGTGGTGGGGGCCGTGAGGACCGCGGTCCTGGACGCGGCAGGGGCTGGGGACGACGGCGACGACGGCATGGTGCGGGGGCCTCCGGTACGGGCGGGTGGGCGAGGGGTGGAACTGGAGCGTGGAGCTGAAGCGTGGAGCCGATCCATAACCAACCGGCTGTCCATAACCAACTGGTTGGTTGGCACGTGGAACAGTCTGCGCCCGCTCCGGATCTTCTGTCAACCAAACAGTTGGTTGCTAACGGGGTACGCTGCCCTCATGGCAGCAAGAGACCCCGAGGCCACCAAGGCGCGGATCTTCGACGCGGCGGTGGCCGAGTTCGCCCAGCACGGCATCGCGGGCGCCCGTATCGACCGGATCGCCGCTCAGGCCAAGGCCAACAAGCAGCTCATCTACGCCTACTTCGGCAACAAGGCGGAGCTGTTCACCCATGTCCTCGGCAGGTCCATGGTCGACCTCGCCGCCGCCGTCCCCATCGATCCGGACGACATCGACGGCTGGATGGACCGACTCCTGGACTACCACGCCACCCACCCCGAGCTGCTGCGCCTGCTCTTCTGGGAGGGCGTCGAGTACGGCACCGGCGAGCTCCCCGACGAACCGGCCCGCCACGCGCACTACGCCGCCAAGGTCACCGCGCTCCGGGACGGCCAGGAGCGGGGCGTGATCACCGACGCCTTCCCGCCCGAGGACCTCATGTTCCTGCTGGTCTCCCTGGCGGGCTGGGCCTCGGTGGTGCCGCAGATACGACGGATCCTGGTGGGTGACGACGACGCGGCCCGCGACCGCCTGCGGTCATCGATCCGCGAGGCGGCCCTGCGGGTGGTACGGCCCTGACACACCCGGGGCCGTGACAAGGGCGTGCCCCGGCCCGGAGGAGTACGGGGCACGGGGGCGTACGGGGATGTACGGGGGCGTACGTCAGTTGGTCCCGATGCGGGCCAGCAGGTCCACGATCCTGGTCTGCACCTCGGTGCTGGTCGACCGCTCCGCGAGGAACAGCACCGTCTCGCCGGACGCCAGCCGCGGCAGCTCCGCCTGGTCGACGGCGGCCGTGTAGACCACCAGCGGGGTGCGGTTGAGCTGCCCGTTGGCGCGCAGCCAGTCGAGGATCCCGGCCCGGCGGCGGTGCACCTGCATCAGGTCCATCACCACCAGGTTCGGCCGGAACTGTCCCGCGAGCGCCACCGCGTCGGCGTCGCTCTCGGCCCGCGCCACGCGCATCCCGCGCCGTTCCAGCGTCGCGGTCAGCGCCAGCGCGATCTCCGTGTGCTCCTCGATCAGCAGGACACGCGGCGGGTGCTGCTCGCTGTCGCGCGGCGCGAGCGCCTTCAGCAGGACGGCCGGGTCGGCACCGTACGCCGCCTCCCGGGTCGCCTGCCCGAGTCCGGCCGTGACCAGCACCGGCACCTGCGCGGCGACCGCGGCCTGGCGCAGCGACTGCAACGCGGTCCGGGTGATCGGCCCGGTCAGCGGGTCGACGAACAGCGCGGCGGGGAACGCCGCGATCTGCGCGTCGACCTCCTCGCGCGAGTGCACGATGACGGGTCGGTAGCCGCGGTCGCTGAGCGCCTGCTGCGTGGTGACGTCCGGCGCCGGCCAGACCAACAGCCTGCGCGGGTTGTCCAGCGGCTCCGGCGGCAGCTCGTCGTCCATCGGCTGCGGGCGCGGCGGGTCCGCGACCTCCACGGCGCCGCCGGGCCCGTCCAGCGGTTCGGGTCCTTCGGCGGCGTTCTCGTCCGGGGCGCCTATGGCGTACGAGCGTCCGGCGCCCTCGGTGCCCGGCGCGCGCCGCGGCTGACCGGGGCCGGGCAGCGGCGACGGGGCCGGTGCGCCCGGTGCGCCCGATGTGCCGGGGGCTCCCGGGGAGACGGGCCCCGGAGGGGCTGCCGGGACGGGGGGCGTCGCGGGCGGGCGGCCGGGAGCGGGCTGCGCGGCGGGCCGTTCGGGCGCCGACGGGTGCGGGCGGCTCCCCTGCTCCGGGCGCTGCTGCTCGGTGCGCGCGGCGGCCGGGTCGGGCGGGGTGCCCAGCTTGCGGCGGCGCCCGGAACCGCCCGGTGCGTGCGGGGGCGGGGTGGCGGACGGCTGCTGCACCTGAGCGGCCTGACGGCTGAAGGGCACGCCCTGCCCGAGCGTGCGCACGCTGATCGAACGCCCCTGCGTCGAGTCGGGGTCCACCGGGGCGGCGGCCTCGGCGGGCAGCGGCTGGGCGGCCCTCGGCGGCCTGGCGCCCGGCCGGCCCTGGCCCTGAGGACGGCCGACGGGCTGCTCGGGCGGCAGAGGGGTGCCGGTGGCCGGAGTGGTGGCGTGGCCGGGCGTGCCGTGGGGCGGCGTACCGGCGCCCGGGACGGGGGCGGACGGCACGGAGGGCGGCGCGCCCGGGACCGGGGGACGGCCGGGCGGTGCCGGTACGGGGCCGGTGGCGCCGTTCGGCGGCGGTACGGGGATGCCGGCGCCCGAGGTGTCGTCGGCGCCGCCGGGCCACGGCTGCGGCGGAACCGGGGTGCCCGCGGGGGTACTACCCCCGGCAGGGGTGGGCTGTCCGGCCGGGGCGGGACCCGTGCCCTGGGCGGGCAGCGGGTGAGGTGCGGGCAGCGGCTGCCCGGGGACCTGCGGGCCCGGGGCCTGAGCACCTGGCGCCTGGGCGCTCGGTGCCTGAACGCCTGGGGCCTGCGGTCCGGCGCTCTGCGGGCCGGTGTTCGGGTGGCCGGGGACCGGCCGTCCAGGGCCCGGCCGACCGGGGATCGGCTGTCCGGGGATCGGCTGTCCGGCGGGCTGGGTTCCCGGCGCGGCGTACGGCTGTCCGGGCACCGCCGGGGGCACCGGACCGGCCTGCACCGGCGCGCCCGGCGCGGGAGCGGACGCGGGTGGGGCAGGGGTGGCAGGCGTGGCAGGTGGGATCGTGCCCTCGGAGGGCTGGGCCATCGCCCGCCGACGGCGACCGGTGGGCGCGCTCGTGGGATGGGGCTGCGGCGGGGTGTGATCTTCGGCCTGGTCGTGGCCCACGGCGTCGTGCCGGCCCTCGTCGGCGCCGGAAGCCGCCGCCGTGCCCCGCACTGCGGAGGGCTGCTGGGCTTGTACCTGGGCCTGCTGCGGCACGGCGGGCCGGTGCGACGGCGGTGGCGGAACCGGCGGACCACCGGCCTCGGCACCGGGCATTCCGGGAGCTCCGATACGGACGCCGTTCTCGCCCTCGCCCTCGGCCCCGGCCTCGTCCTCGTCGGCGGGCCGGTCCGCGTCGGCGGGCGGCAGCGCGAAGACCGTACGGGGAGCCGATTCCTGCGCGGCGGCACGCTCGTTCGCCGCCGCCAGGGCACGCCGACGGCGCCCGGTCGGCTGCGCGGCGGGGTCACCGGCACCGGGCTGGAGGGCAGCGGGGACGGCGCCCGCGTCAGCCGCCGCGCCGGGCGCCTCGTCGGCGGTGCCGTCCGGGGCGGCGGGCAGGGCCGGGGGAAGCGCGTGCTGTTCGCCGGTCCGGGGCCGGGCCCGGCGTCCGGCGGGCCCGGCGGGGGCGGGTGCGGGCACGCCCCGCGGCGGCACCGTACCGCCGAGGCCGGTGCCCGTCGCCGCCGTACCCGCGGCGTGCTCGGCCGCCGTCAGCACGGCGCCCTCGCTCACATCGGGGTCCTCGGCGGGCCGGCCGCGCCGCCGCCCCGTGCCGCCGGAACCGTCCGTGCCGGACGGCCCGGCCGGGCCGGAAAAGCCGGAGGAGGCGTCCGGAGCGGATGCGGATGCTGCGGGGGCGGGGATGGGGGCGGGGGCGGGCACCTCGGCCGCACGCCGCCTGCGCCGCCCGGTCGGAACCGACGCGGCACCGGGTACGTCGCCGGGCGCCGGGCTGCCGTCCGGCTCGCCGTCACCGTCCAGGAACGCGTCCGTCGAGGACCGCCGGGCCCGGCGCCGTCCGCCGCCGGGCGCCGTGGCGGAGCCCGAAGCCTGCGCGGGCAGGGCGACCACGGCGGTACCCGCCGCGCCCCCCGGAACCGCCTCCGCGCCCGCGCCCGCGCCCGCGTCTGCGTCCACGGCCGGTTGGTCCGGTCCGGGTGCGGCCGGGCCCAGGGCGGCCGTGTGCGGAGCCGCCGGGCCGAGGGCACCGGGCAGACCCGCCGCGACGGCACCCGCCCCGCCGCCGATGGGCACTTCGAGGACGTACGCGCTGCCGCTCATCCCCGGCACCTGGTGGGTCTGGAGCACACCGCCGTGCGCCCGGACGATCCCGCGCACGATCGGCTCGTGCACCGGGTCGCCGCCGGCGTACGGCCCGCGCACCTCGATGCGCACCACCGAGCCGCGCTGCGCCGCCGCGACCACCACGGTGTTGTCCATGTAACCGGCCGCCGACACGGGCGCGTTGCCGGTCGCGTCCACGCCCGCGACGTCCGCGACGAGGTGCGCGAGGGCGGTGGCCAGGCGGCCCGGGTCGACCTCGGCCTCGATGGGCGGCGCGTGCACGGCGAACTGCACCCGGCCGGGCCCGACGAGTTCCACGGCCCCGTCGACTCCCGCCGCGACGACGGCGTCGAGCATCACCTTGGTGCGGGTGATCTCCTCGCTGCCGATGTCGAGGCGCTGGTAGCCGAGGACGTTGTCGATGAGGGTGGTGATCCGCGAGTAGCCGGCGGAGAGGTGGTGCAGGACCTGGTTGGCCTCGGGCCACAGCTGGCCGGCGTCGTCGGCGGCGAGGGCCGCCAGTTCGCGGCGCAGCTCGTCCAGGGGGCCGCGCAGGGAGTCGCCCAGCAGGGTCAGCAACTGCTCGTGGCGGGCGGCGAGTGCCTCGTAGCGGTCCTTCTCGCGCTCGCCCAGGGCGGCGTACCGGTCCTCGCCCGCGGCCAGTTCCTCCGCCTGCCGCTCGATCAGCTCCTCGATCTCGGCGGCATGGCGGCGGCGCAGCGCGTCCAGTGCGGCGGCGTGCTCCTCGGCGAGCTGCTCCCGCTCCTGCGCGTACCGCTCCTCGGCGGCGGCCTGCGCCTCGACGAGAGCGTCGTAGGGGCGCCGGTCGGTGAACGTCATCACGGCGCCGACGAGCTGGTCGCCGTCGCGCACGGGCGAAGTGGTCAGATCGACGGGCACCTTGTCGCCCGCCTTGGACCACAGCACCTGGCCGCGTACCCGGTGCTTGCGCCCGGAGCGCAGGGTGTCGGCGAGCGGGGACTCCTCGTACGGGAACGGCGAGCCGTCGGCGCGGGAGTGCAGGACGAGGGTGTGCAGTTCGCGGCCGCCGAGTTCACCGGCGCGGTAGCCGAGGATCTGGGCGGCGGCCGGGTTGACGAGCACGATGCGCCCGTCGGTGTCGGTGCCGACGACGCCCTCGGCAGCGGCCCGCAGGATCATCTCGGTCTGCCGCTGCGAACGGGCCAGTTCGGCCTCGGTGTCGACGGTGCCGGCCAGGTCGCGGACGACCAGCATCAGCAGTTCGTCGCCGGTGTAGCCGGAGCCGTCGTAGGCGTGCTGGCCGTTCGGCAGATTCGCGCTCGTGACCTCGACCGGGAACTCGGTCCCGTCGGTGCGCCGCGCGGTCATCCGGGTCGGCTTGGTCCGCGCGCGCGGGTCGATGTGGTCGGGGCGGCGCATCGAGCCGGGGATGAGCTTGGAGTCGAACTGCGGCAGCAGATCGAGCAGCCCGCGCCCCACCAGGGCGGTGCCCGGCGTCTCGAAGGTCTCCAGGGCGATGGTGTTGGCGTTGACGACGGTGCCGTTGGCGTTGACCAGCAACAGCGCGTCGGGCAGCGCGTCGAGTATGGCAGCGAGGCGAGCAGCGCCTCGGGATGGCCTGCTGCTCACGAACGCTTCCTCCCTGTCACCGCTCCTTGCCCACCGCGGGGGCCATCTTGCCAACCGGCCCGCGGAGTGTCACGCGAGCGAGTCTAAGCGCTGAGGTTGCGCGCGCGACGCCGGATGAGAGGGAGGTCGCACGGGGAAGTGACGTCGAACCTGTGACCGTACGGTTCCGTGAACCGGTCACCGCGGGGTTCCGCCGCGCGCCGTACTCCGCCCGCCCGCCCCGGTCTTCCGCGCCCTACCTCCCGAGGCCGGGCAGCACCGGCACGAGCCCGTCCCAGCGGCTGATCGCGCACCCGTCGCGGCGGTCGTAGCGCGCGTCCACCGGGCGTCCCGCCCAGGTCCCCGTGATGTGCGCGGTGGCCGGACCGCCGTACTGGAGCGTGCAGACGCTGCCCTCCTGGACCGGCGCGAAGGTGTCCCGGCCCCAGCGCGTCCGCCCGTCCAGCACCCGGCAGGCGCGCCGCACGTCCGGGTGGCTGCCGCCGCCCGGATGGCAGTACAGCTCGTACGTCCCGTCCTTGCCCGCACCGGCGTGCCGCACCGTCACGGTGAGGTGGTCGCCGCCCCGGTCCTCGGGCCGGACCGGCGGAGGCGCGCCGACCGAGCCGGGGCCGACCGAGCCGGGGGAGACGGAGGAGACACCGGGGGCATCCGGGACACCGGGGGCCGCCGAGGCGGGCCCGGCGGACATGGTGGACACGGCGGACAGCACCGCCACGGACGCGGCTGCCCCGAGGAGGAACCGGCGCGCGGAAGCGGCGGGAGCCGGAGCCGTGCGGGAGACGGACGACGACGCTGAGGAAGAACCGACCTGGACCATGCCCGGACTAACGCGCCGCGCCCCGAGACGTTGCGCCCGACCCGCTCGACCTACCCCACCGGAAGGGCTTTGCCCTGGGGCCCGCCTGCCTAGTACCGTGGGAGGCGATTGGTGACACCCCGCTCGTCTGTGTCATCATCTGCACGCACCGATCACGCGCTCGCGTGGGCGGTTGTGCTGGAGGCGTCGCCTAGTCCGGTCTATGGCGCCGCACTGCTAATGCGGTTTGGGCCTTAAAGCCCATCGAGGGTTCAAATCCCTCCGCCTCCGCGCAAGATCACGAAGCCCCGGTCCATCGGACCGGGGCTTCGTCGTTCCCGCCCCCTCGCCCTCCCCCGCCGCACCACGTTTCCGCAGGTCACAAGGGGTGGGGGGAATGGATTTCACATGGCGGCGGCAGTCATGTAATGTTCTTCCTGTCGCCGCGAACGGGCCGCAAGGACCGGAAGCCAAGACACAAAACAGAACAAGCACTCGTAGCTTAACGGATAGAGCATCTGACTACGGATCAGAAGGTTGCAGGTTCGAATCCTGCCGAGTGCACAGCAGACCAGAAGCCCCGGAGAGATCCGGGGCTTCTGGCGTTGGTGGTGGATGCCTGTAGTCGGGCAGCACCTTGCGTTCCGCGCCGGGCCTTCGAGGCAGTCAGCTCGCGTTCGTGCGGCGGTACCCCCGGAGACGGCAGTCGGGAACGGCAGCCAAGAGCCCGGGACGCGGGCGCCGCGCTCCCGCGCGTCCCGGAACAGAGATCGGGCTGGTGCGAAGAGCGCGTCCGGCTTCCGGCAGGTCAGGAAGCGATGAGGCGGCTGGTGAAGCCGTCGTGGATGAGGGATTCGTACGCTCCACACACGTCGGCCGGGACATCCTGTTCGACGGCGAATCCGCGCCTCGGGTACTCGATCACCCGCTGGAGATCACCGACGAGCATGTCCAGGACGAGCTTCTCGTCACCGATGGACTTCACGTAGTCGTCGAGTTCCAACGGCTCCGACGCGCAGAGGATCTCGACATCGGGCCACAGCTTGCGGGCGGTCGCGTACGAGCGCCGTTCCATGTACGGCTTGGAGACCAGGAGCACGGTGGCCGGGACGATGCCGACGGCGGCGAGGACCGCACGGGAGAGGGTGATGTTCTGCCCGGTGTTGCCGGCGGACGGTTCGAGCAGGATCGCCTCGGAGGGGACGCCGAGGCCGATGGCGTGCTCGCGGAAGTGGACGGCTTCGCCGCGTGGGAAGACCTTGGCGGTGGTGGGGCTGTTGCCGCCGGTGAAGACCAGGGTCGGGAACAGCCCGGCGCGGTACAACTCGGCGGAGCGGGTGGCGACGCCGAGGTCGTGACTGCCCAGGCCGATCGCCACGTCGACCGGCCGCAGCGCGTGGTGCATCTGGTGGTACTCCCAGATCAGCGCGGCCCGCTTCCACTGGTTTTCAGTGATGGCCTGCTGGTTGTCGCCCACGCGTCTCTCCCTGTCACCGTCGCCGGGGGCCAATCCGGCTCTCTCTCGTAGCCTTGATGCCCTCGATGCTGCGCAGTTGGTGCACGAGTCTGTACTGGGCGGCCGTGCGAATGGCTTGATCGAGGACGAGGAGCCCATCATCCCGGGTCGCCGGGTCGGAGAGCAGGATGTGGCCGTAGGCGGTGTCCAGCCGTACGCGTTGCATCGGTGAGTCGGTGGTCCCACTGCTGCGGGCGATGCCGATGAAGTGCAGGGCTTGGGTGAGGTCGCCGGCACCACGACGGGCAAGGGCGAGTTTCTGGTGGGCCACCGACCAGTCATCGGGTTCGGTCAGGTCCTCGAAGTCGCGGGTCGCGGCCTGCATGACGCGGGTCGCGTAGCCATGCCGGCCGTTCTTGCTCAGCGCGGTACCGACCCACAGGCGGGCCCTGGCACGGTCCCGGAGGGAGAGCCGGTCGTCGGCGGCAAGGGTTTCGTATTGGCGGGCCGCGATCTCCAACTTGCCGGACATTTCCGCGACCACCGCGAGGGAGAGGTCGAGCTGGGCAACCCGACGCGGGATGCCGAGCTGAGTGAAGACCGCGCGTGCCGCCGCATACGAGTGCTGGGCGGAAAGGGGACCGAGTACGCAGCCTTGATCGCGTTTGAGATCACCGAGCAGCGCGGTCGAGCGGGCGAAAAGATACAGGCCCTTCTCGTCCAGTTCCCGGGCGTCGTACCGGGCCAACCAGCGGCTGAGGAGGCTGTCGGCGAAGGCGAAGTTCTGCTGGGAGAGCGCGATCACCACGCGGTCCAGGTCCTCGGCCCACGATTCGTACTCCCAAGCGCGAGGGCCGGTGCCGATGACGCGGCGGGCAGCATTCTGTACGGTGCTGGCCATCCCGGACAAGATCGTCTCGAAGCGCAGATGGGCGGAGGCATCCGCGCGGGCGAGGGCGGTGTCGAGGATGGCCTGAGTGTCGGGCCGTGGCTCGGTTGCCGCGCGCTTGCTCTCCCACTTCGAGACCGTGGCGACGGCAACTCCGAGGTGCTCGGCGAAGGCGCGCACGCTCAACCGCAAGGCGAGACGCAGGGCCCTGGTCTCTAAGCCGGTCCACTGGTGCACGGTGGCCACGCGTCACTCCCTTCCACCGTCATCGAAGCAGACGCGAGTAGGCCGCGGGACGAAAGTGGAACGAAAGTAGAACGATGGGTGATTGGCCGGAAGTTCGCTGACGTTCATGCTCGTTTCCGTCACCACGTGGCGACCCATTGGAGGGCCCCGGACGGCCCTCTCACTGAACGCCGCCTGGTCAGCAGACCGGTGATCAACGGTCTGCTGCGGTGACACGGGTCTCCGAAGCCCGGCAGGAGGAGCTGGGTCCTCGGTAGAGGGCGCCGGCTTCCGGAACGCACAAAGCCCTGACGACCGCGGGAACGGCCCCAGGGCCCGGCCGATCTGAGAGAGCAGACCGACATGCCGCAACCTACAACGCGGGTCCGTCCGACCGGGCACCCCGACTACAGCGAGACGCTGTCGCGTGATCCCGAAAGCGCCGTGACCGCGCGTGGCCTCGTACGCACCGCCCTTGCCGCCTGGGGGCTCGACGACCTGACCGACGACGCTGTCCTGATCGTCTCCGAGCTGGTGGCCAACGCCGTTCGGCACGCCAGGCGGCGGTCCATCCGCGTGATGGTGGAACGCATCGCGCCGCGCACGGTACGGGTGGCCGTCGCGGACTTCTCCCATGCCCTGCCTGAACTCTGTGCGCCGAAGAATGACGAGGAGGGCGGACGCGGCCTGGCTCTCGTCGTGGCGCTGGCGGCGAACTGGGGCGCGGATGAGCGGCACTGGGGGAAGGTCGTGTGGGCAGATCTGGAGGCGCGCAGGTGACCGACGGACCAAGCCCCACGCGTAGCCTGGCCCGAGCCCACCTGTCCCAACTGATCGCCATGTTCGGCACGGACGGGCGTCTGCGGATCAGCACAACTCCTGCTCCCGCCCCAGCCAGCTCAGCCCCCGCTGCCGCCCCTGACGGTGATGAGCCGGAGGACGACGAGCAGACCTGAGGTGCCGGATCCCAGTTGATGCCTGACGTTTCTGTCCCGGGTGATGCTTGACGGTGGGCCTAGACAACGTAGGGAGCCCCGTGGGGCTTGTTCGCTTTCACGTTACGGACCGGGGCGTCGGTCGTGCGCCGGATGACGCGGATCTGGCCGTCCAGCTCGACGCTGATCGTCGTGTCCGACACGTGCACGGTCACGGTCTGCCCTGCGTAGGGGCGGCCGAGGGAGACGGTCTGGCGGCAGACCATGACGGTGCCCACCGCGCTGACCCGCCGCTGCACCTGCACGGGCTCGATGCCCGGACGCGGTGGCGGTCCGGCCGGACGCAGGCCCCGCAGCCTGCGGACTTCCTCGCCGGTCAGCGGGTTGGGCCGCACTCGCAGCAGTTCCCGTGAGGACGGATCGAAGAACGACAGGGTCTCGCCGTCGATGCGGATGCCCACCTGGCGGCCGCCGAGGATCTCCACGGCCAGCACCTGGTGTCCGCCCAGGCCGACCAGGCCGCTGTTGTTCACGACCCGGTCCACCTCGAACGCCGTCCCGTCACCGGCCGGCAGCGGGACCGGTCCGGCCCCACGTCCGCCCCGGGCCGCCAGCCGTCCCAGATCCGCCACCGACAGGTGCGACCGCACGGTCCTGAGCCACGCCCGCTCCACGGTGTGTGGGTCGACGGCGGACGGGATGGGAGCTGGGGTGGATGGTGGGCAAGGCGGAGCGGCGAGTTCTCGCTATCTCACTCCGCGACATGAGTACTTGCGCCTTCGTCTTCAAGCCACCTCTCGATCTCGCTGTGCCTCCAATACAGGCGGTACAAGATTCGGTGTGGTGACGGGAACGGTCGTCTCTTTGGCCCCTTACGCGCCAACCAGCTAGTGATCGTTTTCGGGCTCACCCGTGCGAGTGCAGCGGCTCCAGCAGTATCAACCCAAACATCGTCATCGGGCAGCTCCGGCAAGCCCAACAGCCGTCCTGCCGGGACCTCCTCGGCTTCGATCAGGGCCTCCAGCAGCGACTCATGATGGACGGCTAGCGTCACGCTTCGCTTGTTCACACGCCTCTCCCTCACAGTTTTAAGACTGCACTCTATGCTAGATCACCCTCACCCAGGAAATCGTTGGTTTCAAATGGCCGTGTTTGCTATTCCTGCGTAGCGCCCGGTTCGGCGCCAAGCTCACGGAATACTGAGGCCACCTGGTCGTCAGGGATCCGCTGAAGCATCTGCTGCCTCAGCTCGCGGTCTGCCCGCTTACTCCTGTAGTCGAGGATGTCGCGAATAATGCATCGCAGCACCCATGCCACTCCGGGAAGAGATCCCAATGACGCCAGTTCACCAAGGATTTGCACCTGGGTCTCCTGGGGTGAGAAACGGCCAGGCCGGCCAGTCGCCGACCAAGCTCGTTGAGTTGCCACTCTCACTGGGGAAAATGGCAACAAAAAAGCCCGAACTTTGGGTTCGGGCAACAAAAAAGACGGAGAGTCAACTCCCCGTCTTCGGCCTCCGGGCATGCCGGGGCTGCCCCCCACTATGCGACAACTGCCATCAGGTGTCAACGGCGGACCAAGCACAGCAGGTCAGGAGTGCCGCTTGCGCCTGTCCTCGGGCGCAGCAGCCCCCGTCATGTGACAACTACGCTTGTCACCGTGCCCCTACCGACGGACGACCCCATCACCCTGTACCTCTACGGCATCGCGTGGGAGAAGCTATGGGGCGACTTCCAGGTCCAACTCACAGCACGTCCGGCCCGGTGACAAGCGCAGAGCACCTGGCGCTACTCGCTACGCTGGCCGACTTCTCTGCAGGGCTGGAAACTAACATTCTTACTGCGACTTATTACGCCTGCGAGTTTAAGGTATCCCAGGCGGAGATTGGGCGTAGCTGTGGAATATCTCGTCAAGCAGTCCGCCAGCGACTAGCCAAGGCTGTAGCTATAAGAAAAACGCATCAGCGAGACTCGTCTTACTGGGATTACGATTACGACTACCTGGAGGATGAGTAAGGTTAAATGATCGCATGTCCAGGAATAAAGAAGTTCGATAAGAGTCCGTCGGCCGCGTCGAATCGAGTCGTGGCCTGACGTTTGGACGCGATCACGGCAGGCTGCCGAAGCCGTACCGGTAGTCGCTGCGTAGTGCCGTTCTGACCAGGGTCCCCCAAGACCGGGTCCTGTCCCCGTGAGCGCCGCCGGGCCGTCCCCGGGCCATGCGAGGGGGCCAAGCTCGTCGCAGTCAGCGGTACAGCAGCGAAGTACCGCAACCACAGCAACCAGCAGCGAGCTACTGCGTCCGTTCAGAACCATGCAGCAGCCGATATGACCGCCACCGACCGATCCACATAGAGCTACGGATCAGAAGGTTGCAGGTTCGAATCCTGCCGAGTGCACACAGATGAGAGGCCCCGGAGAGATCCGGGGCCTCTTGCGTTTCAGGTTTGGACGGCACGGGTTTCGGCCGTGCCCTTGGTGCGGAAGCGGGTGCCGTCACCGTCATGGGGTGGGGCAACTCCCGGCGGCTGCAAGTGAAGTACAGAAAGCCACCTGTAAGACACCGCCCATGGTGAGGGTGGGTGACTGGACCAGGGGAGTCCCGCCCCGAGGTGCGGAACTCCGGTGATCGAGGGCTTTCTGCGGAGCGGAGCAGGCGCCGAGCGGGGGCGGGGGCTTGCGAGCCGGGCCGGTGCGTCAGCTGCCGATGGGGCGCGCCACGGACTCGCGAGGCGGGCTCCGCTCGCGACTCTGGTCCGTTCCGCATTGGTCAGAGCAACGACGAGAGCCACTTCAACAGGCTTTCGACGACAGCCTTGGCGACGACTCCGGCGATGGCTCGCAGGATCCGCTCATGAGGTCGCGAGTCTCCCGACCGGCCCCCTTGGTCTTCCTTGCCTGACCGCTTCTGTGCCGAGAGACGGAACTGCTTAATCATGTCCATGCCATATCCCTACGTGTGATGGGCTGCCCGTACCCCGTGGCGTACGGGTGTCGGGTGAAGTGCCCTGACGGTAAGGCGGCGGACAGTAAGCCCCGCAACATCTTCCTGAACTGCGGAAATGCCGTATCGGACGGTGGCGCTAGCGGGTTCTCGGGTTAGCCCGTCAAGCCCGCTGTGTTCCCCCTGCTGTGAGCTGGGCCACTCGAAGTGCGTAGGAACGGATCTGCGCGCTGGCTGGTGTCTGCTGGTTACGGACGGACGGACGGCCGGGTGAGGTGGTGGTGTCCGGCCCCGTGGGCGCAGTGCCGCGGTGTCTGGACCGGGCTGACGGGTGGCTGCCATCATCAGCGGAAGCCAAATCGACTGTGAACAACGGGGGTTGGGATGTCGGGAGCGCCCTCGGGAGGCGGTGCGCCGGGACACGGGCCGGACGGCGGACCGAGGCCGGCGCCGACACCGTCCCCCGATCCAGCGCCGGCTCCGCCCCCCGACCCGACTCCGCCCCCCGGCCCCTCACCGGTGCCCGATCCGCCACCGGTGCCCGCGCGCAGGCCGCTCGGAGAGGTTGCCGCGCTGATTTCGGCGGGCACCGGGCTGCTGGGGCTGCTGCTCGGCTTCTTCGGGCTGCCAGCGGTGGTGAGCTCGCCCACCGCGGTGCGGGTGACGGAGACGGCGACGGTTCCCGGGCCCACCGTGACGGTGACCGCTCCGAGTGCCGATCACCCTGATCCCGGCTCCGGCCCCTCGGCATCGCCGTCCGGCTCCCCCGGCGCGGAACGGCAGTCGCTGACGTTGTTCGACCCCGTCGAGAGGCCCGCCCCGAGGGATCCGGGGCCTTCGGCCGATTCCGGCGAGTGCGGCAGCGGAGAGAGAGACTGACGTCCGGGGGACGTGACGCAGTCGGCAGGGGAGGGTGCAGTGCAGCAGGAGTGGCCGGAGGGGGAATACGCCGATCCGGACGCGGCGCGGGAGCGCTATGACGCGGACATGCGGGCGTCGCGTGCTGCGGTGCGCACCCTGTTCCGTGTGGAGATGCCCGTCGCGCACATGGGCTTGGTGATCGTGATCATCGCGACCGTGTTCGTGGGGGCGGTCTGGTCGCCCGGGGCGGGGGCGACCGTCGCGGGGGTTTTTGCCGGGCTGTTCGCCGTCGCTCTGGGCGTGGCGCTTCTGGTGGGTGGCCGGGGGCGGGATGCGGTGCGCGCCGCGTACAAGTTCACGTTCGGCTGGGCGGACTGGATCTAGCCCCGGACCCGGACATCAGGCGGGTACGTGCGCGGTCGGCCGGGGAGAAGGGGCCAGGCGTCGGGAGCGGACCGCCAGGGCGATCATGACGGCCGGGATCAGGAGGTCGTTGACGAGGACTCCGCCGGTGTTGCCGGGGGCGTGGTCGCCGTTGGCGAACCACTGGTAGAGGTGGCCGGCCAGGGCGCCCCAGAGGAACATCCCGCCGCCGAGCCCGATGGTGATGCGCTCGCGGGCGGAGGCCGAGGCGGCCCGGAAGCCCATGACGGCCAGGCCGAGGTTGGCGAAGGCGATCTCGACCATGAAGGGCGTCCGGCCGAAGCCGATCGCCTCGGCCA
The DNA here is from genome assembly GCF_001654495.1 of Streptomyces sp. SAT1. GTDB lineage: Bacteria > Actinomycetota > Actinomycetes > Streptomycetales > Streptomycetaceae > Streptomyces > Streptomyces andamanensis. The sequence continues at coordinate 3,506,294 of NZ_CP015849.1, read as the reverse complement.
TGGTGTCCGGGGCGGCGAGGAACGCGACCGTCATCCACAGGCTCCCGATGCCGAAGGCGCCGATGGCCCACCAGCGCTGCCAGATCTCCAGCGCCTCCTCGCGGGAGCGGGCGCGACGGGCGCGCAGGAAGGCGCCGGCGGCCGGTACCAGGATCCAGACCAGGGGGAAGGCGGAGCGGGCCAGGTAGGAGAAGTTGTCGTCCATGGCTTCAGTCTTACCTAGTTAACATTAACGCGTCAACACTCAGGTAGGGTGATGCCGTGGATGACGGACTCGGAGATCTGCTGCACCGCGTGGTCCTGCTGCTGGGCGAGGCGGCCCGGCGGCGTACGGACGACGGCCCCGGCGGGCTCACCTACAGCCAGATCAGACTCCTGGGCACGCTGGAGGACATCGAGCCGACGACGCAGCACGGGCTGGCCCAGGCGCTGTCGGTGTCCGACCCGGCGATCAGCCGCGCGCTGCGGCCGCTCGAAGCGGACGGCCTGGTGCGCATCACCGTCGACCCCGAACACGCGCGCCGCCGCCTGGTCCGCCTCACCGAGGCCGGACGAAAGGCGTTCCACGGCGCCGGAAAGCCGCTGCACGACGAACTCCGCGCCGCACTCGTCGCGGCCGGCTTCCCCTACGAGCGCTACCTCGAAGACACCGCCCGGCTGGCCGAGTTCCTGGAGCCCGACTGAGGAAGAGGAAGCGGATGCACGCCCCCGGCTCCCCCCCCCCGTAGCTCGCGGTGTCTCTTGGTATCTCTTGTGTCCCAGACGGCACAGCACCAGGAGTGAGCGCGGACATGGAGTACTTCTGCTACCACCGGGACCGGCCGGGATCCCTCGCGCTGCGCGAGGAGCTGGTCGAGGCGCACTGGTCCTACATGGACGGGTACGCGGACCGGATGATCGCCCGCGGGCCGGTCTTCGACGAGGAGGACACCCTCCTCGGGAGTGTGCACATCCTCGATCTGCCCGGTCCCGCCGCCGCCCGCGCGTTCGCCTTCGACGAGCCCAACTACCAGGCCGGGGCGTACCGGGACGTGCTGCTGCGGCGGTGGCGCAATCTGCTGGGGCGCACCATGTGGGACTTCCCGGGCGGGGCCGCCGACGGCCGGCGGTACCTGGTGATCGGCCTCGGACCCGGCCCTCGCCCCGGCGTCGGCTCCGGCTCGGGCGCGGCTCGGGGCAGGGCGGCGTCCGGGCCCGCCGTGCCGGACGTACGCGACGACCTGATCGCGTACGGGCCGCTGCTGTCGGACGACGGCACCGCGTGGCTGGGCACGGCGGCGCTGGTCCGGGCGCGGGACGCGGCCGCGGCGCGCGCCGTACTGGGCGACGAGCCGTACGACGGGGTCGAGGTGCACCGGTGGGAGTTCGGCGGCAGGCGGTGAGGCGCCAGGGCCGGCGGCTGGGACGGTCGCGCGGCACCGCCGTTGTCAGTGGTGGCTCGTACGCTCGTGGGTGATGGACCAGGTGTGGAGGTGTGCGGGGCTGCGGTGGGCGGCCGACGGTCCCGTGCTGGCGTGGCAGGGCGGGCGCACGAGCGCGCTGCCGTGGGGGAAGCGGGTGGCCTTCGAGGTCGCCGAGGGGGGAGTGCGGACCTGCGTGGGGGCGCGGGGGCACGCGTGCCCGCTGCGAGCCGCCGTGCCGGGGCGGAGCACGGGGGCGCGGTGCGAGGAGTGCGCGCGGCTGGACCGGGCCCACTCCGTGGCCGCCGACACGGTCGCGGACGACCCCCGGCCGTACCACGTGTATCTGGCGTGGTTCGGGCCCGGCCTGACCAAGGTCGGGATCACCGCGGTCGAGCGGGGACCGGTGCGGCTGCTCGAACAGGGCGCGATCTGCTTCAGCTGGCTCGGCGCCGGACCGCTGATGGCGGCGCGCCGGACCGAGGAACTGCTGCGCGCCGCGCTGGGGGTCCCCGACCGGATCCCCTACGCCGCGAAGCGCGCCGTGCGCTCCGCGCTGGACCCGGACCCGGCGGCGCGGGCCGCCGAGATCAGCGCGCTGCACGAACGGGCGGGTGCGCTGGCCGACTGGCCCGAGTCGCTGGAGCGGAAGCCGTTCCGGCCGGTGGACCACGTCGGCGTGTACGGGCTCGACGGGAGGGTTGAAGGAAGGGTTGACGGGAGGGTTGGAGGAAGGGCCGACGGGAGGGTTCCTGAGGCCGTCGCGGAGGTGAGCGAACTGGTCGCGGGCGGTGCGGTGAGCGGTGCGCTGGTCGCCGCCGCCGGACCGGATCTGCATCTGGCCCACGGCAGCGGGGCCGTCGTCCTCGACACACGGCTGATGACCGGCTGGCCGCTGGGCCCGGCGGAGGGTGGCACGGGCGGGGGCGACCGGCTCACGGTGCCGGTGCGGGACGCTGAGCAGGGGAGGGCGAGGGGCGTCCAGGACGGTCTGTTCTGAGGGTGCGGATGGGAGGGTGCGCGGGAGGGAGCCCGCGCGCGGGGGTGGACGCGCGGCGCGCGCGGGGGTGATCGTGGGCGGCATGAGCGATCAGCCTCAGCCTCGGTCCGTCCCCCAGCCCACCCCCCGTACCGCACCCGAGGTGGCGCAGGAGGCGGCCGAGGTGCGGCGGTTCCAGGACCGGTTCGGCCTGCCCGGACTCGTCGACGTGCACACGCACTTCATGCCCGAGCGGGTGCTGCGCAAGGTCTGGGACTACTTCGACGGGCTCGGCCCGCTCACCGGCGGCCTGGAATGGCCCATCACGTACCGCGAGGAGGAGGACCGGCGCGTCGCCCGGCTGCGGGAGTTCGGGGTGCGGGCCTTCACCGCCATGCTCTACCCGCACAAGCCCGGCATGGCCGAGTGGCTGAACGGCTGGGCGGTCGGCTTCGCCCGCCGCACTCCCGACTGCCTGCACACCGCCACGCTCTTCCCGGAGGAGGGCGCGCACACCTACGTGAAGGAGGCCGTCGAGGCGGGCGCGCGGGTCTTCAAGGCGCACGTCCAGGTCGGCGCGTACGACCCCGCCGACGAACTCCTCGACCCGGCCTGGGGGCTGCTCGCCGAGGCGGGCGTGCCCGTCGTGATCCACTGCGGCTCGGGACCCGCGCCCGGCAAGCACACCGGGCCCGAGCCGATCGGCCGCGTGCTCGCCCGGCACCCCCGGCTGCCGCTGATCGTCGCCCACATGGGCATGCCGGAGTACGAGGACTTCCTCGGCCTCGCCGAGCGGTACCCGCGGGTGCGGCTGGACACGACCATGGCGTTCACCGACTTCAGCGAGGGCTTCGCGCCGTTCCCGCGCCGCGCCCTGCCCCGGCTGGCCGCCCTCGGCGACCGGATCCTGCTCGGGACGGACTTCCCCAACCTCCCCTATCCGTACGTCGAGCAGCTGTACGCCCTGGAGCGCCTCGGCCTGGGCGCCGACTGGCTGCGCGCGGTCTGCCACGACAACGGGGCACGGCTCTTCGGCCTGGAGTGACACCGAGGGGGCCGGTACGAGCGATCCCGGGAGCCGGGGCCGGAGCGGTGAGGCTCCCAGGTGTTCCCTGAGCGGTCCCTGTGCGTTTCTCAGGGAAAACACAGATTCGTGCAAGCGTGTTCTCAGAGGGCGCCGCCAAGGTGGCCGACATGACCACGACTTCGCCCCAGGGGCGCACCGAACTGCTGAGGGCGGACGGGAGCCCCGTCCGCGTGCTCGTGGTGGACGACGAGCAGTCGATCACCGAACTGCTGTCCATGGCCCTGCGCTACGAGGGCTGGCGGATCCGCAGCGCCGACGACGGGGTGGGCGCGCTGAAGAGCGCCCGCGAGTTCCGGCCCGACGCCGTCGTCCTCGACATGATGCTGCCCGACATGGACGGCCTCACCGTGCTGGGCCGGCTGCGCCGCGACCTGCCCGACGTGCCCGTCCTCTTCCTGACCGCCAAGGACGCCGTCGAGGACCGGATCGCCGGTCTCACCGCGGGCGGGGACGACTACGTGACCAAGCCGTTCAGCCTGGAGGAGGTCGTCGCGCGGCTGCGCGGACTGATCCGGCGTGCGGGCGCCGCCGACCGGCGCTCCGAGTCCGTGCTGGTCGTCGGCGACCTCACCCTCGACGAGGACAGCCACGAGGTCTCGCGCGGCGGCGACAACATCCACCTGACCGCCACCGAGTTCGAGCTGCTGCGCTTCCTCATGCGCAACCCGCGGCGCGTGCTGAGCAAGGCGCAGATCCTGGACCGCGTCTGGTCGTACGACTTCGGCGGCCAGGCCAACGTCGTCGAGCTGTACATCTCCTATCTGCGCCGCAAGATCGACGCGGGCCGCGAGCCGATGATCCACACCCGGCGCGGCGCCGGATACCTGATCAAGCCCGCGGTGTCGTGACCGACGGCGGACCACGGCGGACCCAACGGACCCAGCAGGCCCAGCGGACCCAGCAGGCCCAGCGGACTCAGCAGGCCCAGCAGGCTCAGCAGGCCCAGCAGACCCAGCGGTTCCGGCGGCCCCGGCGGACACCGGAACCGGGCCCCCGGCTCCCGCGTCCGCCCCGGATCAGGCGGCGGCGCGGACGGCAGCCGCGCACCCTGCGGACCCGGCTCGTCGTCGCGTCCGTCGTGCTGATCGCCGTGGTCTGCGGGGTCATCGGCTCCGTGACGGCCCTGGCGCTCCGCTCCCATCTGTACGAACAGCTCGACGGGCAGCTCGGCGAGGTCGCCGCGCGCGCCTCCGGCGTGTTCCGGCCGCCGGGCCGGCCCGGCAAGCAGTGGGCCCCCGACCAGCGGCTCGGCGCCCCCGAGCCCAAGGACATCCGGCTCAGCGACTTCGTCAAGGGGCCGCAGCCCGGCGGCACCGTCGTGGCCAGGACCGAGAACGGCACCATCACCGAGGCCGAGGTCGGCGACAAGACCCGGGACGGTGCCGGGGTCCCGCAGGTGGACGCCAAGTCCCTGACCACCGACCAGCGTTCCGCGCTCGGCTCCGTCGCCCAGGACCAGGGCAAGCACACCGTCGACCTGCCCGGTCTGGGCGGCTACCGCGTCGTCCACGCCACCGGCCCCAACGGCAGCTTCTACGTGGCCATACCGACCACGGAGGTCGACAACACCGTACGGACCCTCGTCCTGGTGGAGATCAGCGTCACCGTCGCCGGGCTCGTCGCCGCCTCGCTCGCCGGTGCCGCCATCGTCGGCGTGGCGCTGCGCCCGCTGCGCCGGGTCGCCGCCACCGCCACCCGGGTCTCCGAACTCCCCCTCCACTCGGGCGAGGTGAACCTCAGCGAACGCGTCCCGGCCCCGGAGACCGACCCGCGCACCGAGGTCGGACAGGTGGGCCTCGCGCTCAACCGCATGCTCGACCACATCCACGGTGCCCTGCACGCACGGCAGCGCAGCGAGACACGGGTCCGCCAGTTCGTCGCGGACGCCAGCCACGAGCTGCGCACCCCGCTCGCCTCGATCCGCGGCTACGCCGAACTCACCCGGCGCGGCGGCGAGCGGATCGGCCCGGACACCCGGCACGCGCTGGGCCGTATCGAGTCCGAGGCCGACCGGATGACGCTGCTGGTGGAGGATCTGCTGCTGCTCGCCCGGCTGGACGCGGGCCGCCCGCTGCGGTTCGAGCCGACCGACCTCCTGCCGCTGGTCGTGGACACCGTCAGCGACGCGCGGGCGGCCGGTCCCGGCCACACCTGGCGGCTCGACCTGCCCGACGAACCGGCCGCGGTGTCGGCGGACCCGGCACGCCTCCAGCAGGTGCTGGTCAACCTGCTGGCCAACGCCCGTACGCACACCGCGCCCGGCACGACCGTGACCGCGCGCGTGCGACGGGACGGGCCGTGGCTGTGCCTGGACGTCGAGGACGACGGACAGGGCATCCCGGCCGGGCTGCTGCCGCACGTCTTCGAACGGTTCGCGCGCGGCGACTCGGGCCGCTCCCGCGCCACCGGTTCGACCGGGCTCGGGCTGGCCATCGTGCGGGCCGTGGCCGCCGCGCACGGCGGCACCGTCGGCGTGGACAGCGAGCCGGGGCGGACCCTCTTCACGGTACGGCTGCCCGCCCTCGGCACGACCGCCGCACCGGCCACCGGCCTCCCCGCCCGCCCGGTCACCGGCTCCCCTGCCCTCCCGGTCACAGGCTCCCCTGCCTTCCCGGTCACCGGCCCCTCTGCCCTCCCACCGGCGGCCCCGGGCCGTCCCGCGCCCTGCGGGAAGGCGGCCCCGGGCCCGCACTCACAGGCGCAGCACAGTGTCACCACATCGGTGCGACAGGGGGGTTGAGAAGAGTCGGTCCCATGCGAACCGACCCTTCCCCCGGTCCACTCCCGGCACGGGAGCACCTCCCGGCCGCGGACGCCGGTACGCCGGTCCTGGACGTGGTGATCCCCGTCTACAACGAGGAGAAGGACCTCCGGCCGTGCGTGCTCCGCCTGCACGAGCACCTGACCCGGACCTTCCCGTACGCGTTCCGCATCACCGTCGCCGACAACGCCTCCACCGACAGCACCCCGCGGGTGGCGGCGGCGCTGGCGGCGGAGCTGGCCGGGGTGCGCAGCGCGCGCCTCGAACAGAAGGGGCGGGGCCGCGCCCTGCGGGCCGTCTGGTCGGCCTCGGAGGCGCCGGTCCTCGCCTATATGGACGTGGACCTGTCCACCGACCTGAACGCGCTGCTGCCCCTGGTGGCGCCGCTGATCTCCGGCCACTCCGACCTGGCCATCGGCTCCCGGCTCGCCCGCAGCTCACGGGTGGTGCGCGGCACCAAGCGGGAGCTGATCTCCCGCTCCTACAACCTGATCCTGCGCGGCTCGCTCCAGGCCCGCTTCTCCGACGCGCAGTGCGGGTTCAAGGCGATACGGCGCGATGTCGCCCAGGTGCTGCTGCCGCTGGTGGAGGACACCGGGTGGTTCTTCGACACCGAGATGCTGGTGCTCGCCGAACGGGCCGGGCTGCGCATCCACGAGGTGCCGGTCGACTGGGTCGACGACCCGGACTCCACGGTGCGCATCGTGCGGACCGCGACCGACGACCTGAAGGGCGTGTGGCGGGTCGGCAAGGCCCTGGCCACCGGTTCGCTGCCGCTGGACCGGCTCGCCCGACCCTTCGGTGACGACCCGCGCGACCGGGACATCCAGGACGTGCCCAGGGGGCTGGCCCGGCAACTGGTCGGGTTCTGCGTCGTCGGTGCCCTGTCCACCCTCTTCTATCTGCTGCTCTACAGCCTCTTCCGGCAGTTCGCCGGCTCCCAGACCGCCAACGCGCTCGCCCTGCTGGTCTCGGCCGTCGCCAACACCGCGGCCAACCGGCGGCTGACCTTCGGGGTGCGCGGACGCGGCGGCGCGGTGCGGCACCAGGCACAGGGCCTGGTGGTCTTCGCCATCGGTCTCGCGCTGACCAGCGGTTCCCTGGCCGCGCTGGCCATGGCGACCAGGGAGCCGGCGCACTCCACCGAACTGGCCGTCCTGGTCGCCGCCAACCTGGCCGCGACCGTGCTGCGCTTCCTGCTCTTCCGCGCCTGGGTCTTCCCGGAACCGCGCGAGGAGGCACCGCGGACGGCGCCCGAGCACCCGTACCGGTCCGGGCCCGCCGTGATCCGGCCCCAGCACCCGTACGGCACCCGCCACGACCACAGCACCGCCGACAACAACGACCACTGCGCCGCCGACAGCATCGGCCTCGGCCTCGACCTCGAAGTCGACCGCGGAATCGACCAGAAGGACCCCCGATGACCACCGAACACGACCGGAACGGTCGCCAGCCCGGCACGGGACCGTCCTCCTGGGACCCGCCCCCGGCCGCACCCCCGGCCCCACCCCCGGCCGCGTCACCGTCCGTATCCCCCTCCCTGTCCCCCTCCCTGTCCCCGTCCGTACCTCCGCCCGCGCCCCCGTCCGCCGTGGCGACGGCCGAACCCCCGGCCCCCTCCGCCACCCCGCCCTCCGCCACCCCGCCCTCCGCGTCCCCCGCCCCGCACGGCGCCGATCCGAGGCCGCCCTTCGCGCGCCGCCTGTGGCGCGGCCGGCCCGAGGATCCGCGCTGGGCCCGGCCCGCCCTCCTCGCCCTGCTGCTCGCGACCGCCCTGCTCTACCTGTGGAACCTGAGCGCCTCCGGTTACGCCAACTCCTTCTACTCGGCGGCCGTGCAGGCGGGCAGCACCTCGTGGAAGGCGTTCTTCTTCGGTTCGCTGGACGCGGGCAACGCCATCACCGTGGACAAGCCGCCGGCCGCGCTGTGGCCGATGGCGCTCTCGGTGCGGCTGTTCGGCCTCAGCTCCTGGGCGATCCTCGTGCCCGAGGTGATCATGGGCGTCCTCACGGTCGCCGTGGTGTACGCCTCGGTGCGCCGCCGGTTCAGCCCCGCGGCCGGACTGATCGCGGGCGCGGTGCTCGCGCTCACCCCGGTGGCCGCGCTGATGTTCCGCTTCAACAACCCGGACGCGCTGCTCGCCCTGCTCATGGCGCTCACCGTGCACCTCGTGGTCCGCGCCCTGGAGGACGGACGCACCAAGTGGCTGGTGTGGGCGGGCGTGGCGGTCGGCTTCGCCTTCCTGGCCAAGACCCTCCAGGCGTTCCTGATCCTGCCGCCGCTGGCCCTGCTCTACGGGATCTGCGCGCCGGTCGCCCTGCGCAAGCGGCTCGGGCAACTCGCGCTCGCCACCGTGGCGCTGGTCGTCTCCGGCGGCTGGTGGGTGGCGATCGTCGAGCTGTGGCCGGCCTCCTCCCGGCCGTACATCGGCGGCTCGCAGCACAACAGCTTCCTGGAGCTGACCTTCGGCTACAACGGCCTCGGCCGGATCAACGGCGACGAGACCGGCAGCGTCGGCGGCGGAGGCGGTCCGGGCGGGCGCGGCGGCGGGGGCGGCATGTGGGGTGAGACGGGCTGGGACCGGATGTTCGACTCCGAGGTCGGCGGCCAGGTCTCCTGGCTGCTGCCGGCCGCGCTGATCCTGCTGGTGGCCGGGGTGCTCGTGACCCGCAGGGCCCGGCGCACCGACCTCGCCCGCGCGTCCTTCCTCGCCTGGGGCGGCGCGCTGCTGATGACGCTGGCCGTCTTCAGCTACATGGCGGGCATCTTCCACCAGTACTACACGGTCGCCCTCGCGCCCTACCTCGCGGCCGTGGTGGGCATGGGCGTGACCGTGCTGTGGGAGGAGCGGTCCAGGACCTGGGCGTCGCTCACGCTGGCCGCCGCCGTCACGGCGACCGCCGCGTGGGGGTACGTCCTGCTGCACCGCACCCCCGACCACCTGCCGTGGCTCCGCTGGCTGGTCCTGATCGGCGGTCTGGCCACCGCCCTCGGACTGGTCTTCGTGACCCGGATCGGCCGGCGGCTGGCCGTCGCCGTGGTCGCCGCGGGCTTCGTGACCTGCCTGGCCGGTCCGACGGCGTACACGCTGAGCACGGTGGACTCCGCGCACACCGGTTCCATCCCGACGGCGGGTCCGGCGGGCGCGGGCATGCGGGGCTTCGGCGGCCGGGGCGGCTTCCCCGGCGGTGGCGAGGGCATGCGCGGCGGCCTCCCCGGCGGGAACCAGCAGAACGGCAACGGCTTCCCGGGCGGCGGCACCGGAGGCTTCCCCGGCGGCGGCCAGAACGGCGGGACCGCCCCCAACGGCCAGAACGGCACCGGTGGCCAGAACGGCAACGGCCTCCCCGGAGGCGGCTTCCCCGGCGGCGGCCGGACCGGCGAAGGCGGCCGTGCGGGCGGCCCCGGCGGCATGGGCGGCCTGCTCGACGGCGCGAACGTCTCCGCCGCCGCGAAGAAGCTGCTGGAGCAGGACGCGTCCGCCTACACCTGGGCCGCCGCGTCCATCGGCTCGCAGAACGCGGCCAGTTACCAGCTCGCCACCGGCAAGCCGGTCATGGCGATCGGCGGCTTCAACGGCACCGACCCGTCCCCGACCCTGGCCCAGTTCCAGCAGTACGTGGCGCAGGGCCGGATCCACTACTTCATCTCCGGCGGCGGCATGGGCGGCGGGATGGGCGGCAACGGCACCTCCGCCCAGATCACCTCCTGGGTGGAGAAGACCTTCAAGAAGGTCACGGCGGGATCGGCCACGTTCTACGACCTGACGCAGAAGACAGGCACCACAGGCACCACAGACAGCACCGGCTGACGGACGACCGAGCACCCCTCACCGCACGCACCCGGGGAGGCGGCGACCGCACACCGGCCACCGCCTCCCCTCGCTGTGCCCGCCGCGCCCACCAGCCCTGCCGGCCCGCCGCGCCCGGGGTACATGCGTTGTACACCGTATGGGAGCAGTTCTACGCTGTATGGCATGTCAACCGCCTCCCCGGACCGGACCGGGGCCCCGAGCCTGCCCCAGCCCCAGGGCCACCCCCAGCGCTGGCTGATCCTGGGCGTCATCTGTCTCGCGCAGCTCACCGTGCTGCTCGACAACACCGTCCTGAACGTCGCGATCCCCTCGCTCACCCGCGAGCTGCACGCGGCCACCTCCGACATCCAGTGGATGATCAACGCGTACTCGCTCGTGCAGTCCGGGCTGCTGCTGACCGCGGGCAGCGCCGCCGACCGCTACGGCCGCAAGAAGATGCTGATCGCGGGCCTGGCCCTGTTCGGTGCCGGTTCGCTGGTCGCCGGGCTCGCCCAGTCCACCGGGCAGCTGATCGCCGCCCGCGCGGGCATGGGCGTCGGCGGCGCGCTGCTGCTGACCACCACGCTCGCCGTCGTGATGCAGATCTTCACACCGGACGAGCACCCGAAGGCCATCGGCATCTGGAGCGCGGTCAGCGCGCTGGGCTTCGCGACCGGACCGCTGATCGGCGGCTTCGTGCTCAACCACTTCTGGTGGGGCGCGATCTTCCTGATCAACCTGCCGGTGGCGGCCCTCGGCCTGGTCGCGGCGGTCGTCCTGGTCCCCGAGTCCAAGGCGGCCCGAGCCCCCCGGCCGGACCCCGGTCCGGCGGCGGCCCCCGGCTCCCCGGACCCGGGCAGCAGCCCGGGGCGTCCCGACCGCCCCGACCTGCTCGGCGCGCTGCTGTCCACGGTCGGCATGGCGGCCCTCGTCTACGCCATCATCTCGGGCCCCACGCACGGCTGGGCGTCGGCGCGGGTGCTGGGCACGGCGGCCGCCGCCGTGGTGGTGCTGGCGGTCTTCGCGCGCCACGAGAGCCGGATCCCGTACCCCATGCTCGACATGCACTTCTTCCGCGACCGGCGGTTCACGGGCGCGGTCTCCGGGGCGGTGCTGATCGCGTTCGGGATGGGCGGCTCGCTGTTCCTGCTCACCCAGCACCTCCAGTTCGTGCTGGGCTACGGCCCGCTGGAGGCCGGTCTGCGCACCGCGCCGCTCGCCCTGACCGTGGTGGTGCTGAACTTCTCCGGGCTCGGGGCCAGGGCGACGGTGAAGCTCGGCACCCCGGTGTCGATCCTGCTCGGCATGGTGCTGCTCTCGGGCGGCCTGGTGTCGATCGCGCTCCTGTCGGAGCACGGGTACACCGGTACGCTCCTCGGCCTGCTGCTGATCGGCGCCGGCACCGCGCTCGCCGGTCCGGCCATGGCGCACGCCATCATGAGCGCGATCCCGCCGGCCAAGGCGGGGGTCGGCGCCGGGGTGAACGGCACGCTGGCCGAGTTCGGCAACGGGCTCGGGGTGGCCGTACTGGGCGCGGTCCTCACCTCGCGGTTCGCCGCGCTGGTCCCGGTGGCCGCGACCTCCCTGCCCGCCGCGCTCGCCGCGGCGCACGACGGCGCGGAGAAGGACCGGATCCTGGACGCGTACGCCTCCGGGCTGTCCACCAGCCAGCTCGCCGGTGCGGCGGCCGTGCTGCTCGGCGGCGTACTGGCCGCCGCGTTGCTGCGCCGGGCGGAGCGGGCAGACTCGGAGGTGGCGGCGGAGGCAGGGGCCTGAAGGGTGCCCCGGGGCTCCGCCGGGAGGCGCCCGCGGAGGGAGATCTAGCATGACGGGCGTCGGGACGGCTGAGGAAGGTGCGCCATGGTGAAGGCAGCGGGAGCCAGGGGCGCGGCCCGGACCAGTGTCTGGCTGGCGGGCAGGGAGCGCCGGGGCGGGCGCGGCGGCGGGCAGCCGTCCGGGCTCGACCGGGAGCGGATCACCGCGGCCACCGTGCGGCTGCTGGACGCCGACGGGCTGGCCGCGTTCTCCATGCGCCGGCTCGCCGCCGAGCTGAACGTCACCGCGATGTCCGTCTACTGGTACGTCGACACCAAGGACGACCTCCTCGAACTCGCCCTCGACGCCGCCTTCGCCGAGCTGCGCCTGCCCGAGGCGGAGGCCGGCGCGGACTGGCGCGAGGAGGTGCGCTCGCTCGCCGCCGAGTACCGCGCGCAGCTGGTGCGCCACCCCTGGGTGTCCCCGCTGTACGGCCGCTACCTGAACATCGGCCCGAACCACCTGGCCTTCTCGCGTGCGGTGATGGGTGTCATCGGCCGCACCGGACTGCCCGAGCACCGGGTGGCCGGCGCCATCGCGGCCGTCTTCCAGTTCGTCTACGGCTACGGCACGATCGAGGGCCAGTTCCTGAACCGGTTCGCGGACAGCGACATGAGCGCGGACGACTACCACCGGCAGGCGATGCGCGAGGCGCTGGAGCACCGGACGGCGGCGGACGTCATGCGGCGGTCCAAGGAGATCAGCGACGCCCGCGGCGGCGACACCGTCGCGGAGATGCTCGACCGCGACTTCGCCTTCGCCCTCGACCTGCTGGTCGCGGGCATCGAGGCGATGGTCGCCCGCGGCGGCTGAGCGCCCCCGCCCGGCCCGCTACGGCTCCCGGGGCGCCAGGCGCGCCGGGAAGCCGCCGGTGGCGACCGGGCCCCAGCGCTCGGGAGTGATCCGGATGAGCGACTTGCCCTGGCCGATCATCGCCTGCCGGTACTCGTCCCAGTCGGGGTGCTCACCGGCGATGGTGCGGTAGTACTCCACGAGCGGCTCGACCGAGTCCGGCGCGTCCACGACCTCGGCGGTGCCGTCGATCTGCACCCAGGGCCCGTTCCACTCGTCGCTGAGCACGACGAGGGCCACCCGGGCGTCCCGCTTGGCGTTGCGGGTCTTGGCCCGCTCCGGATAGGTGGAGACGACGATCCGTCCGGCGCCGTCCACCCCGCAGGTCAGCGGAGAGGCCTGCGGGCCGCCGTCGGCGCGCCGGGTCAGCAGCAGGGCGCGGTGGCGGGGGCGTACGAAGTCGAGGAGTTCCTCGCGCGAGACGCGGGTGTTGGTCGCGATGCTGGGTGCCATGCCCGCAGCCTAGGCGCCGGCACCGCCGAGGGCCCGCTCAGGCCCGCAGCGCCTGCTCCGGGTCGTCGTACACCGGTACGTCCCGGCGCACGCCGGTGACCTCCAGGACGCGGCGGGGGATGCCGTACGGGGCCGCCGCGACCCGCAGCCGGATGTGCGGGGGCAGCCGGTGCAGGACGTCGAGGACCAGCCGGGCGCCCTGGGAGTCCATGAACTCGGTCTGGGTGAGGTCCAGCACCAGCAGGCGCAGCCGGGCGGGGCGGGCGGCCGCGTGCGCGAGGACACCGGCGCACAGGGCGGGGGCGTTGGACAGGTCGATCTCGGGCGGCAGGACGAACAGCGTGCCGCGGCCGGGCACGTCACGCACCCGGCACGGGCTCGGGATGTGGGTCATGGCACTCACCTGGGGGATAGGTGGACATCCGTCCGGTCAAGGCCCGTCCGGCGGGCCGGGGGCCCCTCGTCGGCAGGCCGACGGAACCCAGGCCGCTTCCTGACCCGTCGTACCCCATTCCACCACTCCCACGCGCCGGTTCCCAGGGCCCGGGGCCGACCGTCAACCAGGCGTAAGACTCCTGGAAGGACGAGATAAGGTTCTGCTCGTCCTGTGCTCGCAGTCGGGAATGTGCTGCGGAGCTCTCCTGCGCATGGCCTTGGTGCCGTGCATGCCGAAGAGGTTCGTGGTGCCTGCGTCCGACTTTTCTGAATTGCCCCGTTTTTCGGGGGGCATCGAGCTGTCCGAGGCCCTGACCGTGGCCGCTCAGCAGCTTCATGACACCGACAGCCCGCACAACACCATGCGCGCCGCCGTCCGGCTCGCCGTGCACCTGCTGCCGGGCGCCGAGTACGCGGGCATCGCGGTGCTCGACCGCGCGGCTCCGCCCCGCACGGTGGCCTGGAGCGACGACGTCGTACGCGCCGCCGGGGCCCCGGACGGCGACGGCGCCCAGCCGCCCTACTGGGACGGGCTGTGGCAGGCGCCCGTGGTGCGGGTGACCGACAGCGAGACCGAGGACGGCTGCGCGGCCCTGGCCGCCGCGGGGCTGCGCTCGGCGCTCGCGCTGCGGCTGCGCGCCGAGAAGCGGCGGCTGACGGTGCTCACCGCCTACTCCGGCAAGCCACGCGCCTTCGACGCCACGGCGGTCCGGGTGGGGCGGCTGTTCACCGCTCATGTGAGCCTCGCCCTGGACTCGGCGACCGTGCGCGAGCAGCTCACCGAGGCGATGCGCACCCGCGACCTGATCGGCCAGGCCACCGGCATCCTGATGGAGCGTCTGGACATCGACGCGGCCGAGGCGTTCGACAGCCTGGTGCGCGCCTCGCAGCGGGAGAACGTCAAGCTGCGCGACCTGGCCCGCCGCCTCGTCGACACGAAGAACGCCACGTGAGGGCGGCGGCGGGGCCGGGGTGAGGTGCGGGGCGGACGTCAGGCCGCGGGCAGGGAGTCGCCCTGCACGGCCTGGATGTCCAGCTCCACCTTCAGGGTGGTGCCGATGGCGGCGATGCCCGCCTGGAGGACCTGGTTGTAGTTCATGGCGAAGTCCTCGCGCCGCAGTTCGGTGACGGCCCGGAAGGCGGCGCGGGTGCCGCCCCAGGGGTCGGCGCCGGTGCCGAGGTAGGCGAGGTCGAGGTCGACCGGGCGCACCACGCCGTGCATGGTCAGCTCGCCGCTGACCGTCCAGCGGTCCGAACCGGCGGCGGTCAGCGCGGTGCTCCGGAAGGTGATCTCCGGGTACCGCTCGACGTCCAGGAAGTCCGCGGACTTCAGATGGCCGTCGCGCATGCCGTTCCCGGTGTCGATGGAAGAGGCCCGGATGACCGCCTCCACCCGGGACTTGGTGACGTCGTCGGGGGCGATCTCGATGGTGCCGCCGAACTCGGTGAACCGGCCGTGCACGCTGGAGATGCCCAGGTGCTGGGCGACCGCGGCCACCGAGGAGTGCGCCGGGTCGATGGTCCACGGCCCCGGCGGCGGCAGCTCGGTGCCGCCCTGGCGGGCCAGCGTCACCGTGCCCGCCTCGGCCCGCCCGCTGGCGGTGACGATCGCGCTGGCGGCGGCCGGCGCGTACCCGACGGCGGTGACGATGACGGTGTACGCCCCCGGCGCCAGCTCGGTGGTGTCCCGCACCGCGCCCTCGTGGTCGGCCTCGGCGCGCAGCACCTGCGTCCCGGTCATGTCGGTCACCGTGACGACCGCGTGCGACACGGCCCATCCGTCCCGGGTGCGGATCCTCGCGGTCAGTCCCATCCCGTTGTCTCCCTGAGAAGCCTTGCGAAAAAAGTCCGGAAAATGACCGGCCCGCGGCGGGGCGCCTCCACTGGGAGCGCGCCCCGCCCCGGGCCGGGGGCTGAACTACTCGCCGGGGTGGGCGAGTTCGATGTCGTGGTCGTCGACACCGCGGCCCGAGACCGCGAGCGCCGTCGCCACCGGCGGGTAACCCGTCGCGATGACGGTGTACTCGCCGCTGTTCAGGTCGGTGAAGGCGTACGCCCCGTCCGCGCCGGTGGTGGCCGTGCCGACCACGTTGCCCGCCGCGTCGACCAGCGTCACGCGGGCGTCCGCGAGCGGACCGTGCGGGGCCCGCACGACGCCCTGGAGCTGCGCGCCGGAGTCCAGGTCGACCTCGATCCGGGTGACCCCGGCGCCGCCGACCTCGACGGGCAGCGCGCGCGGCCGGAACCCGGCGGCGTTCACCGCGACGGTCACCACGCCCGGCACCAGCTCGGCGAAGGAGAACTCGCCCTGCTCACCGGTGGACCCGGTGGCCAGCAGATCGCCGCGCACATCGGTGACGATCACCATGGCGTCCTTGACCGGGAGGGTCGTCTCCGCGGCCCGCACGACACCGCTCAGTCCGCTGGTGCCGCTGAGCAGGATGTCGAACGCCACCGGCTCGTCGTGGACGACGATCGTGGACGCCTGCGGCTGGAAGCCGTCGGCGGAGGCGATCAGGACGTACGAGCCCGCGCCGGGCGTGTCCACCGTGTAGCCGCCGTCGGCCTGTGCGACCGCGCGGCCGAGCTGGCGGCCCGTCAGCGAGATCAGCGTGACGGCGGCCCGGGGCACCGGGGCGCTCTCGGCGCCGCGGACGAAGCCGTGCACGGGGACCCCGCCGCCCGCGGGGGCGGCGGCCGGCTCCCGCGGGGCCGCCGTGGCGACGGCGGCCAGCCGCTGGGTGCCCTCGGGGCCGGTCTCCGTGGTGGCGGCGGCCGTGGCCCAGCTGGGCACCTTGTCCTCGGCCGGGGCCGCGAACTGGTCGGCGGCCGCGAGGGGGGCCTGCTCCTGGGCCTCGGCGACGGCCGGGGCCGCCACCGGGTCGACCGGGGCCGGCTCGCCCTCGGCGGACTGCGCGAGACCGCCCCGGGTGCGCAGCGGGACCTCCTTGATGAACAGCGTGATCAGGAAGGCGATGGCGGCCATGCAGCCGGCGATCAGGAAGATGTCGGCGATGCCGTGCCCGTAGGCGCTCTCGATGACCGTGCGCAGCGGCGCCGGGAGCTTGGCGACGTCCGGGATGGTGCCGGTGGACGAGCCGCCCATGGCGGCCTGGTACTTCGGGTCGAGTCCGGCCAGGCCGTCCTTGACGTAGTCGGTGATCCGGTGGGCCAGGACCGCGCCGAGCGCGGAGACGCCCACCGCGCCGCCCAGCGAGCGGAAGAAGGTGACGGTGGAGCTGGCCGAGCCGAGGTCGCTCGGGTCGACCTGGTTCTGCGTGCACAGCACCAGGTTCTGCATCATCATGCCGATGCCGAGACCCAGCAGGGCCATGAAAATGGCCATCTTCCAGTAGTCCGTGTCGTACCGGATGGTGCCCAGCAGGCCGAGGCCCGCCGTCACCAGCACGCCACCGCTGACCAGCCACGCCTTCCAGCGCCCGGTGCGGGTGATGAACTGCCCGGAGACGGTGGAGGAGACGAACAGGCCGCCGATCATCGGGATGGTCAGCACACCGGACATGGTCGGGGTCTTGCCCCGGGCCAGCTGGAAGTACTGGCTGAAGAAGACCGTGCCGGTGAACATCGCGACACCGACGAAGAGCGAGGCGAGCGACGCCAGCGTGATCGTGCGGTTGCGGAACAGCCGCAGCGGGATGATCGGCTCGGCGGCCCGGGACTCGATCAGCACGAACAGCAGGCCGAGGACGATCGATCCGCCGACCATGACGGCGCTCTGCCAGGACAGCCAGTCGTACTTGTCACCGGCGAAGGTGACCCAGATCAGCAGCAGCGAGACGGCCGCGGCGATCATGGTCGCGCCGGCCCAGTCGACCTTCACGTCCCGCTTGACGACGGGCAGGTGCAGGGTCTTCTGGAGGACGACCAGGGCGAGGATCGCGAAGGGCACGCCGACGTAGAAGCACCAGCGCCAGCCCAGCCACGAGGTGTCGGTGATGACACCGCCGAGCAGCGGACCGCCGACGGTGGCGACGGCGAAGGTGGCGCCGAGGTAACCGGAGTAGCGGCCACGCTCGCGCGGGGAGATCATCGCGGCCATGACGATCTGCGCCAGGGCGGACAGACCGCCGACGCCGACGCCCTGGACCACGCGGCAGACGATCAGCATGCCGGGGTTCTGCGACAGACCGGCTGCCATCGACGCCACGACGTAGATGATCAGGGCTATCTGGACGAGCGCCTTCTTGCTGTACAGGTCCGCCAGCTTGCCCCACAGGGGGGTCGAGGCGGTCATCGACAGCAGGGCGGCGGTGACCACCCAGGTGTAGGCGGACTGGCCGCCACCGAGGTCACCGATGATCTTCGGCAGGGCGTTGGAGACGATCGTGGACGACAGGATCGCCACGAACATGCCGAGCAGCAGCCCGGAGAGCGCCTCCATGATCTGCCGGTGCGTCATCGGAGCGCCGTCCGGGGAGCCGCCCCGTGCTTGGCGTGAGCCCGCACACCGGCTGGTGTGGTCGTTGCCATGGGCTTCCTTTACTACGTGCTTGCGGGTGTACGGGTGGTCTCTTCGATCACGGGCCCGGGGATCCGGACCGGCGTGGACCGGCAGTCGCCGAAGCTGTCGCGGAGCCTGGTCATCAGCCGGATGAGCTGGCCGACCTCGTCGTCGGTCCAGTCGCTCAGCCGCTCCGCCAGCAGGTGCGTGGTGCGCCGGGACAGGTCGTCGAGCCGGTCGTTCCCGGCGGGCGTCAGGCGCAGGATGCGCGAGCGCTTGTCCGCGGGGTCCGGCAGCCGGTCGATCCAGCCGCGCGCGGCGACGTGCGCGACATGCCGGCTGGTCACCGACAGGTCCACGGCGAGCAGCTCGGCGAGCTTGCTCATGCGCATGTCGCCGTGCCGGCCGAGCAGCGTCAGCACGGCGGCGGATCCGGCCGGGCAGTCGGGCGGCAGGATCCGCCCCATGTCCCGTTTCACGGCGCCGATGGCGCTGAGCTGACGCGCCAGCTCTTCGTACTGCGCGCGCTCGGCCATCACACCTCCCGTAATCGTTGCTTGGGGCAACCATAAGTTCGGTTGGTTGCTGAAGGCAAACAAATCCGGGGCCGGTGGCGCAAAAACTTGGCAAAGGCAAGTATTGCGAACGTAAACACGCAGGTGACGGGCGGGAACGCGTGTTCCCTGGCCCGAAGGCGGCGGAAGCGGTCGCCGGGGCGCTGTCCGGGGCGCGCGGCACCACCGGGCCAACAGCACAAACAGGCCCCCCACTTGGGCAGGGCCCCGCGTCTTCGCTAGGGTCTCGGCCCATGGCTAACACCCAGGGCCCCCAGGGCAACCACGACCCCGCCGGCAGCACCCAGATGTTCCGCGCGTTCGTCGACGAGGCCGCCCCTCAGGCGAGGCAGCAGCCGCAGGCGGCCGCCGGTCCGCGGGTCGGCCTGATCATCGGTGTCGTCGTCGCCGTGATCGTCGTCGCGGCCGTCGCCTGGCTGGCGCTCAAGTAGCACTCGTACGGGACGGCGGGCCGGGCCCGGCGGCCGGTACGCCACGGCCCGGCCGCGGCGGACAGCACGACGGCCGCCGACGCGCCGCGTGGGCGCCTCGGCGGCCGGTACGGGCCGGAGGACCGGGGTCCGGGCCGGGCTCAGTCCGAGATGAGCCCCTCACGGAGCTGGGACAGCGTCCGCGTCAGCAGCCGGGAGACGTGCATCTGCGAGATGCCGACCTCCTCGCCGATCTGCGACTGCGTCATGTTGGCGAAGAAGCGCAGCATGATGATCCGCCGCTCACGGGGCGGCAGCTTGGCGAGCAGCGGCTTGAGGGACTCGCGGTACTCCACGCCCTCCAGCGCCGTGTCCTCGTAGCCGAGGCGGTCCGCGAGCGAGCCCTCGCCGCCGTCGTCCTCGGGGGCCGGGGAGTCGAGCGAGGAGGCCGTGTACGCGTTGCCCACGGCGAGGCCGTCGACGACGTCCTCCTCCGACACCCCGAGCACCGTGGCGAGTTCGCCGACGGTCGGGGAGCGGTCGAGCTTCTGGGACAGCTCGTCGCTGGCCTTCGTCAGCGCCAGCCGCAGCTCCTGGAGGCGCCGGGGCACGCGCACCGACCACGAGGTGTCGCGGAAGAAGCGCTTGATCTCACCGACCACCGTCGGCATCGCGAAGGTCGGGAACTCCACGCCGCGTTCGCAGTCGAAGCGGTCGATCGCCTTGATCAGGCCGATGGTGCCGACCTGGACGATGTCCTCCATCGGCTCGTTGCGCGAGCGGAAGCGGGCGGCGGCGTAGCGGACGAGCGGGAGGTTCAGCTCGATCAGGGTGTCCCGGACGTAGGCACGCTCGGGGCTGTTCTCGTCGAGCACGGCGAGCCGCAGGAACAGGGAGCGGGACAGGGTGCGGGTGTCGATGGCCTCCGGGGCCTCGAACGCCGGTGCCGGGGCCGGGACGGCCGGAAGGGCCGCCACGTCGTCGAGGGCGTCGATCGGTTCGAGCGCCGGGGAAGGCGCCTCGCCCTTGGTGAGCGTGAGCACCTCGGAGCTGCCCTGGTCTGCGGACATGCCACCCCCTCTGGGTCGCGGGACGGTCGTGGCGGCGTTCTCTGACGAGGAGAACATCAGCCTTCACCTGAATACCGGAGCCGGAGCCACGGCAAACGCGCTTCCCGCAGAATGTCACATGTCGGCAACGCGCTGTAGTGACATGTCGACATCGCCGACATGAATCAGCCCTGGCGGCAAGGGGTCTGACGGTCTTTCGGACCGAAGGTGACAGGATCCGCCCTGGTGAGCGATTCGCTCGTGACGGTTATGCCTCGATCCTGTTTGCGGATCGCAGCCGCTGGAAGCTGCGCGCGAGCAGTCGCGAGACATGCATCTGGGAGACGCCGAGCTCCGCACTGATCTGCGACTGGGTGAGATTGCTGTAGTAACGCAGCAGCAGGATCCGCTGCTCGCGCTCGGGCAGCTGGACGAGCAGGTGGCGGACCAGGTCGCGGTGCTCGACGCCGTCCAGCGCCGGGTCCTCGTAGCCGAGCCGGTCGAGCAGTCCGGGCAGCCCGTCGCCCTCCTGGGCCGCCTCCAGCGAGGTCGCGTGGTACGACCGGCCCGCCTCGATGCAGGAGAGCACCTCGTCCTCGCCGATGCGCAGCCGCTCGGCGATCTCGGCGGTGGAGGGGGAGCGGCCGAAGGCGGTGGTCAGGTCCTCCGTCGCGCTGTTGACCTGCACCCACAGCTCGTGCAGCCGGCGCGGGACGTGGACGGTGCGGACGTTGTCGCGGAAGTACCGCTTGATCTCGCCCACGACGGTCGGCATGGCGAAGGTGGGGAACTGCACGCCCCGGTCCGGATCGAAGCGGTCGATGGCGTTGATGAGCCCGATCGTGCCGACCTGGACGACGTCCTCCATCGGCTCGTTGCGGGAGCGGAAGCGGGCGGCCGCGTAGCGTACGAGCGGGAGATTGGCCTCGATGAGCGCCCCGCGCACGCGGGCGTACTCCGGGCCGCCCGGTTCCAGCTGCTTCAGCTGGGCGAAGAGCACCTGGGTGAGGGCCCGGGTGTCGGCACCGCGCCGCTTCTCGGGGGGCGTGGCGGCCGGTGCGGAGGGCGCGGCCGCCGGCTGGGCGGAAGCTTCCTCCTGGGGCGGCGCAGTACTGGCCGACACGGTCAACGCCACCTCTTCGTCGATCAACTCATCCGTCAAAAGCGGTCATAGCATCACAAGACAGGCGCTAAGTGTTCAAGCACCGCATATGCACGTGTTGAGGGATGAATTAGTGCATCAGGTGTGTGTGGCGGCGCGTGCGCCAGGTGTGCGCGGACACGACGAAGCCCCGCACCGCTCGGGTGCGGGGCGCAGCGGGGGCCACGGGGCCGGGGAGGGCCTCAGGGGGTCCGTACGGGGCCGTACGGCTAGAACTCGTAGTCCGCGATCACCCAGGTGGCGAACTCCCGCCACAGGGCCACGCCCGCCTGATGGGCCGGGTGCTCCAGATAGCGCTTGAGGGCGTCCGCGTCCTCGACCGCCGAGTTGATGGCGAAGTCGTGGGCGATGGGCCGGTCGCTGATGTTCCAGCCGCACTCCCAGAAGCGCAGGTCCTCGATCTGGCCGCCCAGCGCCCGGAACGCCGCGACACCCTCCACGACGCGCGGATCGTCGCGCCGGACGCCCTCGTTGAGCTTGAAGAGGACCAGGTGGCGGATCATCACTTTCCTCCGTTCGCGGCCCAGGT
Organism: Streptomyces sp. SAT1; assembly: GCF_001654495.1. Classification (GTDB taxonomy): domain Bacteria; phylum Actinomycetota; class Actinomycetes; order Streptomycetales; family Streptomycetaceae; genus Streptomyces; species Streptomyces andamanensis. Next base: position 3,484,532 of record NZ_CP015849.1, on the reverse strand, counting down.
CATGAAGTCACCGATGGCCTTGGCGGCGTTCGATATGCCCTCGAAGCCTATCTGGACGTAGTCGGCGGCCTTGGCCGGGTCGGTGATGACCACGTACAGCACGAAGACCACGAGCACATAGACGACGATCTTCTTGGCGTTCACCGCCACCGTCTCCCCCTGTCGCTGGTTGCCCCTGCCGTCGGCCGCCCCGTCGTCGACCGCCGCGCGCCGAGCGCTGTCGATGATCGCACGATAGTTGCACGAAGGGCCCCGTCCGACGGACGGGGCCCTTCTCAAGCGGTAGCGGAGGGATTTGAACCCTCGGTGACTTGCGCCACACTCGCTTTCGAGGCGAGCTCCTTCGGCCGCTCGGACACGCTACCGAGAGAGACCCTACAACACCCGGGGTCGTGGACCGAAATCCGTTTCCCGGGGCCGGGCGGGACGGGCTCAGCGGGCCCGGAAGAAATCCGTGAGGAGCCCGGCGCAGTCCCCGGCGAGCACGCCCTCGACGACCTCGGGCCGGTGGTTGAGCCGCCGGTCGCGCACGACGTCCCAGAGCGATCCGGCGGCGCCCGCCTTCTCGTCCCGGGCGCCGTAGACGACCCGGTCCACCCGGGCCAGGACGGCGGCTCCCGCGCACATCGTGCACGGCTCCAGCGTGACGACCAGCGTGCAGCCGGACAGCCGCCACTCGCCCGTCCGCGCGGCGGCCCGCCGCAGGGCGAGGACCTCCGCGTGGGCGGTCGGGTCGCCGGTCGCCTCACGCTCGTTGTGCCCGGCTCCGAGCACCGTCGTGCCGTCTCCGGACAGCACGACGGCACCGATCGGGACGTCGCCGCCCCGGACGGCGAGCCGGGCCTGCTCCAGAGCGAGCCGCATCGCCCCCCGCCAGGGATCGCGGACGGGGTCGGGGGCCGGGGCGGGGTCAGGGCCGGGGGCGGCTACGGGGCCGGGGGCGGCCCCGAAGTGCTCCGGGCGGTCCGGGGGGTCGGATCGGTCAGTGGGTCCGGGGTGGCCGGGACGTGGCGCGCCGGCCGGGTCGTGCGGTCCGGACGGGCGCGGTGTGCCGTCCGGCCGGGGCGGGTGCGGGGTCAGCGGACGGTCTCCAGCACCTCCGAGGCGCCCAGGACCTCGGCGATCGCACCCAGCGCGTCCTCCGCGTCCAGGGCGCGCAGCTCCTTCTCGCCGATGCCGAGGTCGTCGAGGATCTCGGCGTCGCCCAGCGGGCTGTGCGTGATGGTCTCGGCGGCACCGGGCTCCTCTTCCTCGTCGTCGGCGGAGGAGGGCTCGCCGTCCTCCGTGCCGTCGAGGTCCAGGGCGTCGAGATCGGGGCCGTCGTCACCGGGATCCCGGCCGAGCAGTTCGTCGGTGAGCAGGATCTCGCCGTACGAACTGCGGGCCGCGGCCGCGGCGTCCGACACGTAGATGCGAGGGTCCTCCTCGCCGTCCACCCGGACGACGCCGAACCAGGCGTCCTCCTGTTCGATGAGGACGAGCACGGTGTCGTCCTCGGCCGAGGCCTCCCTGGCCAGGTCGGCCAGGTCGGCGAGCGTCTCCACATCGTCGAGCTCCGTGTCGCTCGCTTCCCACCCGTCTTCGGTGCGCGCGAGCAGTGCGGCGAAGTACACCGTGACTCTCCCACTGGTCATAGGTGTGCCGGTCGGGGGTCCCCCCGGCGGAGGTCGTGGGCGGGAAGAAGCTGGGCTCCGAGCCCCACCCACTCGGAATCGTGGCAGAAACAAGGCGATCAGGGGACGTCTTCGGCTCCCTGTGTCCGGCTCTTTTACGGCTCGTCGGTAAAGGACTCACCAGCGCACTCGTTGCCGCCACCTGCGGATCGTACGCGGCATTGCCCGGCAGTCACGAAGGTCCGCCCCGGAACGTCGGCCCGGGATTCCTTCTCGCCCCGGGCTTCCCCCGGGCTTCGCCCGTACTTCCCCGGAGTTTCCCCGGAGCTTCCGCGGACCGGCGGGCGGGCGCCCGCCGGTCGCGCGCTACCAGCGGAACGTACGCATCCGCATCGCGTGCCGCAGCCGTGCGGCCTTGGCCCGCCGGGGCTGGACGCGGTCGCGCAGCTCGCGGGCCTCGGCGAGGTCGCGCAGGAACTGGGCCCGGCGGCGCCGGCGCTCGGCCTCCGTGTCGGCGCCCGGGTCGGTGTCCGCGCCGGTACCGGCGCCCGTGCCGGTCCTGGTGCCGGTGGTCATGGTGGCGCGGCTGACGGTGAGAGGGCTGGTGATCGGGCCCGTGCCCGGTCCGCCGGTGGGTGTGGTGCCGTCCGGGTCCGCGGGGTCCGGCTCCCGGCGCGCGCTCCTGCGGCGTACCGCCGCCGTGGCCGCGCCCCTCGGCCGCTCCGCCGCCGCTTCGGGCCGCTCGCCCGGCGACGGTCGCTTGCGGGTCTGCCGGTCAGCCATCGGTCACCACCCCAGTCCGTCCCTCCCACTTTCCCCCGGACGGCGGGTTTGATGCCACGACGGTGCCGGAGGGAGCGGGTGCGCCCGCCTCCGGTGCCAGGACGGTGGCGGGCGGGCGGGCGCGCGGAGCGCCCGGTTACTGTTGGCACATGCGTCTCCACGTCGTCGACCACCCCCTGGTCGCCCACAAGCTCACCACGCTGCGCGATAGGCGCACCGACTCCGCGACCTTCCGCCGGCTGGCCGACGAGCTCGTCACCCTGCTCGCCTACGAGGCGACCCGGGACGTGCGGACCGAGCAGGTCGACATCGCCACACCGGTCGCGCGGACCACCGGCGTCAAGCTCTCCCACCCGCGCCCGCTGGTGGTGCCGATCCTGCGCGCCGGGCTCGGCATGCTGGACGGCATGGTGCGGCTGCTGCCCACCGCCGAGGTGGGCTTCCTCGGCATGATCCGCAACGAGGAGACGCTCCAGGCGTCCACGTACGCCACCCGGATGCCGGAGGACCTCTCCGGCCGTCAGGTGTACGTCCTCGACCCGATGCTCGCCACCGGCGGCACGCTGGTCGCCGCGATCCAGGAGCTGATCAAGCGGGGCGCCGACGATGTGACCGCGGTGGTGCTGCTGGCCGCCCCCGAGGGCGTCGCGGTCATGGAGCGCGACCTCGCGGGCACCCCGGTGACCGTCGTGACCGCGTCGGTCGACGAACACCTGAACGAGCAGGGCTACATCATCCCGGGCCTGGGCGACGCGGGCGACCGGATGTACGGGGCGGCCGAGTAGGACCCCGCTGCCGGTCCCGCCCTCCGGCCGAAGGCACCCCCCCTCCGGCCGAAGGCACCCCCTCCGGCCGGACGACGCCGTCGTCTTGGTCGGCGGGTTCGCCGGTTCGCGGGTTCGCCGGTTCGCCGGTACGTCGGGAGGGCTCGGCCAGGACGACGGGGCGCCCGCCGGGGCGGGCTCAGATGTCCGGCGAGGCGGCCGGTCCGGCGAGGAGGCCGGGCCGAGCGAGGCGGCGGTGGCGGCTCCCGGCCTCAGCAGCTCTTCTGCGAGGCGCCCGGTGTCGGCCGGGGCGCGGCCAGGGCGGTCAGCGCCTTCTCGGCGGCCTGCTGCGGCGCCAGTTGCTTGAACGCGTCGCCGATGATCAGGTCGACGTCGGCGCCCTTGCGCGTGTCGGTACGGCTCTCGGCCCCCGGGAGCTGGGTGCCGAGCACCGGAAGCGAGCCGTCGAGGGCCGGTGCGGCGCCGAGCAGCGTCCCGGCACCCTTGACCTTCTTGTCGTACTCCTTGGGCGCGTTGCCCACCTTGCCGATGCGGAAGCCGCGCTTCTTCAGCTCGTCGGCGGTCTGCTTGGCCAGTCCGCCGCGCGGGGTGGCGTTGAGGACGTTGACCGTGATCCCGCCCGGTTCGGGCAGCGCGCGGGCCGTGGTCGTGGGGGAGGGGCCCGTCCGGGCCGCCGTGCCGGTCGCGCAGTGCGTCCCGCCGCCGGCCGCCGCCGCCTTGTCGCCGCCGCCCGTGAAGACGTCGATGAGCTGCAACGTGCCCCAGCCGGCCACTCCGAGCACGACGACGGAGGCGGCGACCGCGGACACGAGCCTGCCGTGTCGCCGGGGCCGGCGCATCCGCGGGTACTTGTTCCCGGTGATCCGGTACTTCCCGCCCATGCCGGGGGGAGTCAGCATGCTCATGGGCGCAGCGTAGTGCGCCGGGGCGGCGATTCCTACCAGATGATCATCCGATATCGCCCAGGAGAACCCGAAAGGTCCAAACCGATGCCGGAGGGCCGTCCGGGCCCAGGGGCCGGTGCGGGGCCGGGCCGGGGTCAGCCCAGTTCGAGCACGCGCGCGTGCAGGACCTGGCGCTGCTGGAGCGCCGCCCGCACCGCGCGGTGCAGCCCGTCCTCCAGATACAGGTCGCCCTGCCACTTCACGACGTGCGCGAAGAGGTCGCCGTAGAAGGTCGAGTCCTCCGCCAGGAGGGTCTCCAGGTCGAGCTGCTGCTTGGTCGTCACGAGCTGATCGAGGCGGACCGGGCGCGGCGCGACGTCCGCCCACTGCCGGGTGCTTTCCCGGCCGTGGTCGGGGTACGGCCGGCCGTTTCCGATGCGCTTGAAGATCACACGGAAAGCCTACCGGCCCGGAGCTTCCGGGCGCAGCCTCGGCAGCGCAGTGCGACGCTGGAAAAGCCATGGCAAACCCGGGCGAATCGGTAACCGGGGCTGAACAGGGGCTTGAGATGAGCGACAGCGAGACGGCGCCCGGTGCGCCGAAGCCGCCGGGGGACGACACCCGGATGCCGCCCGAGGTCGGTCGGATCGCCTCCGGATACGCCTTCGCCGGCCCCGCCCTCGACCTGGGCGCCCTCCTCTGGGACGGCCGCTGCCTGCCCGGCGCCCGGATCCGGGTCCCGCTGCCGATGCTCAACCGCCACGGCCTGGTCGCGGGCGCCACCGGCACCGGCAAGACCAAGACGCTCCAACTCGTCGCCGAACAGCTCTCGGCGCAGGGCGTGCCGGTCTTCCTGGCCGACGTCAAGGGCGACCTGTCCGGCATCTCGGCGCCCGGCGTGCCCGGCGACCGGATCGGCGCGCGGGCCGCCGAGGTGGGCCAGGACTGGGCACCGGCCGGTTTCCCCGCCGAGTTCTACGCGCTCGGCGGCATGGGCCACGGCGTACCGGTGCGCGCGACCGTCACCAGTTTCGGCCCGGTCCTGCTGTCCAAGGTGCTCGAACTCAATCAGACCCAGGAGCAGTCGCTCGGCCTGATCTTCCACTACGCCGACACCAAGGGCCTGGAGCTGATCGACCTCAAGGACCTCAGGGCGGTCGTCGCCTTCCTGACCTCGGAGGAGGGCAAGCAGGAACTGCGCGGCATCGGGGGCCTGTCGACCGCCACGGCGGGAGTGATCCTGCGCTCCCTCACCGCCTTCGAGGCGCAGGGCATGGCGGACTTCTTCGGCGAACCGGAGTTCGACACCAGCGAGTTCCTGCGCAGGACCGACGACGGGCGGGGCATCGTCTCCGTCCTCGAACTCCCCGCCGTGCAGGACCGGCCGCGGCTCTTCTCGACGTTCCTGATGTGGCTGCTCGCCGACCTCTTCCACGATCTGCCGGAGGTCGGCGACGTGGACAAGCCCGAGCTGGTGTTCTTCTTCGACGAGGCGCACCTGCTGTTCAACGGCGCCTCCAAGGCGTTCCTGGAGTCGGTCACGCAGACCGTGCGGCTCATCCGCTCCAAGGGCGTCGGCGTCTTCTTCGTGACCCAGACCCCCAAGGACGTGCCCGCCGACGTCCTCGGCCAGCTCGGCAACCGCGTCCAGCACGCGCTGCGCGCCTTCACCCCCGACGACCAGAAGGCCCTGCGGGCGACGGTGCGGACCTTCCCG